>NZ_LN812103.1:929415-1239221 GCF_000942395.1 Risungbinella massiliensis | reverse complement strand
AAGGCATCCACCGTGTGCCCTTAGTAGCTTTACCTCGGTCATTACTTTTCGGTGATTGCAACAAAACGTAAAAGACTTCCACGATATTTGATGTCGTAGGAAAACTTTATTACGTTTTCTTACTTGGCTTTCTGTATCTAATTTTCAAGGTGCGTTTCATTTTTGTATGTCGCTCGCGGCGACAAGAAATAATATATCACGCTGAAATAAGAAGGTCAACACTTTTTTTATAATCATCTATAAGAAAACAATAGAACATATGATGTTTCGAATAAATCGTCGAATTAGTTGTTAGTATTTATACTTAAATGTCTGTTATACACAAATAACAGTAAAGAAGTGGCTTCTATTTCATTCTAAAGCATTACATTCTGGATCATTATCCTATTAAGGATTTATCAACTTTTCTAGCTCGAAAACCTGGACTAGTTGATTGTTGTTCTAGCATTAGTTCTTGCTGTTCCATTGGTAAACTAGGTTGCTTCCTCGTTTCCACTGTTCGATTCCTATTAGAGTCCAAAGAAATTGCATTCACAAACTGTTGCTGTTTAATGATAGCGTAAAGATCACATTTTATTCGTGTGCTAGCTTTCCCCTTAAAATTTTCATACCATTCCCATATTTCTCGGTCTAGGTCATCAGAAAGGTTGAATCTAATTTCAATGGACTTTCTATTTTTGAACATGATTTACCCCCTCCTGTATGTACAAGAAAAGCAGGGTTGGCTTTATTGCCATTCCCCTGCTGCTACACTTAGCGCACCTATACAATCAGAAAATAACGCATTGGGGTGAAGTCTTACATTAGGAAAATGTTCTTTTATATCTTGATACAAAATATTGGCTGCCCCTCCTGTAAGATAAACAACTTCACCTACTTTATTTCCAAAATCGTCTTGGAATGGTTGGTCCCATTCCTTTCCACAAAGCTCTTTATACACAGCGTCTGATAATGTCTTGGATTTTCGTTCGATCGAAGTGGATGTAACACGATCCCATGCAAGCGAAGTGGAAGAACACGATTGTCTATTAACAAATTTTCCATCGTAATCAAAAACACAGAAGTTGGATTTCGCAGAACCAATGTTGATTATTCTGATAACCTTTCCATCTGTATCATTTTCTTCCAACGAGTAGTAAGTTGCAGCTGATTCAGGAAGAACAAGCACATCTAGTATTTGTACGGTTGTGTTTTCATTTGTTGACAGATTCTTAATTTGATGCGTTCCAATCAGCATTTCCCTTAGTTTTGCACTGTTCTTACGATGATTCTCAATCGGCACAACCATAACAAGCTTTATATTCCCAGATAATTTAAATTGTTGAAGAGCTGTTAGTGTTAGTACCACTGTATGACTATTTGCTTTACTATCTTGTTTTGCTTGTGCTGCTGTTGTTACAGAATTTTTTGCTGTACGTCCTACAAAAAACTTTTTATGAATACCAGATGGCTCACTGTCAATTTCCATTACAAGATCATCAGAATCAAACGATTCCACATGAACATCTTCATAATCAGCAACAAACGAAAGGAACTGTTTAGAGAAAACTTGATTCCCTTCCAACAAAGATGCTTTCACAAAACGACGACCTGGATCAACACTTACAATTTGAAACGTCTCCGTTTTTTTAGCCATCGACTTCCCCCTCTCTCTTTCTAAACTTGCTTCCGCCTAGAAATCAGAAATTTTGTATCTGATACTTTATACTATTCAACTTATTCACTAATGACATTTACTATCACAAGCAAAATATTATTCGCCCTTTTTCTGTTTTTCGAAAGATTATTACCAAATTTATTCCAAACTTATGTAGGTTCTCTCTAAATAACAAAAACAGATCCCTACTAGTAGGGATCTGTTTTTGTTATTTATTATTTTCTTGAAACATCTGTTTTTGAATAGCCTCTTTTAGGAGTGGTTGAGGATCTTGCCAAGTAGGAGGTTTGATTACTTTTCCATCAGACTCTCGGTACCGCGGCTTTCCATCTTCCCAAAGTTTACTCATATTGGCCTGGTGAACAATCTCAAATAATTCCTCCGGCTTCACACCCATCTCCACCAAGGTACCCAAGGCAAAGTATATGGTATCGATCATCGCATCTGCTTGGTCTTCTACCGACTTGGCATCTCGCAGCTCTTGGATCTCCTCCTCCAACCACTCTGCCCGTTTTTGAACTCGCTGTGCAGGCAGAAGAGTCGGGATGTCTGGCTTAGGAGTAATAGAAAACGCATCATGGAACTCTCGTACTTTTTTCCAAGCTTGATTCATACCTTCTAACTCCTTATAGATCATCAAAGTTGAGCGAGCTGGCTTTGGTGTAGTTGGTCACTTTTTGTTCAAAGAAGTCTGTCTTAGTCGCATTGAGATTGGAGAAGCTTTCTACCCAACGCATCGGATGAGAAGTTACTTCTGGATACAGGATGGGGATATTCAATCGACCCAAACGTTCATTAGCCAAGAACTTAATATATTTCTCCAATACGTCATTATTAATCCCTGGGATTTGGTTATTGGTAATATATTGACCCCAACGTACTTCGTGCTCTACTGCGGTGCGTGTCATCTCGCGCAATTCCTCTGTAAGTTCCGCATTAAATAAGTCTGGGTTCTCCGCGCGTAGTTCTTTAATCATATTTTGGAACAGAACAACATGAGTTAGCTCATCACGTTGAATGTATTTGATAATTGTAGCCGTAGCAGTCATTTTTCCTTGACGAGCCAGTGCATAGAAGAATGAGAATCCACTATAGAAATAGAGAGATTCCAATAAAAAGTTTGCCATACAGGTACGAACAAATTGACGATCGTCTTTTTGGTCAACGAATTGTTGATACAAATCAGCAATAAAACGATTCCGCTCTAAAAGCCTTTCATCAGTACGCCATTCATCATAGATGTTATCACGAGTCTCTGGAGAACAGACACTATCCAAGATATAGCTATAAGATTGAGCATGAATCTCTTCTTGGAAAGCTTGGATATTCAACAACGAGGAAACTTCTGGTGCTGTTACATATTCGTTGATGTTAGGTAGATTCTCACCTTGAATCGAATCCAAAAAGTTCAAGAATGCAATGGTTTTGTCAAATCCACGACGTTCTTCTTCACTTAATTCTTTGAATTCCTTCGCATCGGATGCAAGCGGAATCTCCTCTGGAATCCAAAAGTTGTTTAGCATCGTACGGTACAATTTATGAGCCCAGTCATATTTAATCCGGTTCCACTCACGTAAGTTAGTAGTGTTTCCATTGATCAGACGTTGGGTTCCACGTTGCCCTTGCTCGTTAAATATTTTTTTACGCTCTAACTTTTCCAATTGATATTTCCCCTTCCACTTTATACATACAAGAGCGGATTCCCTAGGAACAACTAGGTCATCCGCTTTCCAATTTCGCCTCATTAAGAAGAACAGCTAACACAATCTTCCACATCTACCGATTGATTTCGTACATAATAGATGGTTTTGAGACCATTCTCCCAAGCTTCTATATATAGCTGCAAGAACTCACGAGAATTGGTTTCTGGAGTGATATATAAATTGAGTGACTGAGATTGGTCAATATGACGTTGACGCTTCCCGCCTGCACGAATACTCCAAGTTTGATCAATCAAATGAGATTCTTTGTAGTACCAAGTAGTTTCCGCAGACAGGTTCGGTGCGGTCTGTGGTATGGAAGCTCCGCGCTTCTCTTCTACAAAATACTTGGCGTAAACTGGATCAATTCCTGCAGTTGAACCGGCAATTAAGCTGGTAGAGCCTGTAGGGGCTACGGCAAAAACCCAAGCATTACGCATACCAAATTCGGCAACATCTCGTTGTAATTCTTTCCAACGATCCGATTGATACCCACGGCGCTCAAAATATTCTCCTGTTTCCCACTCACTACCAGAGAACAATGGATAATGTCCTTTTTCCTTAGCGATTTCCATCGATGATTTGATTGCTTGGTATGCTAATTCCTCAAACAGCTTGTCTGCTTCTTCCACATGTTCCTCAGATTCCCACATAATTTTGTGTTGAGCGAGGTATTGGTGGTATCCGCTCGTGCCAAGTCCAACAGCCCGATAGCGCTTATTGGTCTGTTCTGCTTGTTTTACTGGATATATATTGAGGTCGATCACGTTATCCAACATCCGCATCTGAACTGGGACAACTCTCGAAATATCTTCGTATGTATGAACACGACCTAGATTGATACTAGATAGATTACACACTACGAAATCCCCTGGTTTTTGCTTGGTAATGATCACACCATCTTCTAACTCTTCACTGATAATCTCTGTTGGAGACATGTTCTGGCAGATTTCTGTGCACAAATTAGAAGAATAGATCATCCCTTTATGCTTGTTTGGGTTTGCCTCGTTTACTGTATCTCGGAAGAAAACAAAAGGAGTACCTGTCTCAAACGCACTTACCATCACACGTTTCATAATCTCGATCGCTGGGATCACGGTTTTTTCGATATTTGGGTGTTCCACACACTCTTGATAACGACGCTCAAACTCTGCACCAAAGGAATCTTCTAGAGAATACCCCATTACCTCTCGTACCTCATGTGGATCAAAGAGGAACCAGTTATCCCGTTGTTTCACTTTTTCCATGAACAGGTCTGGGATACAGATACCAGGGAAAATATCGTGAGCTTTTAGGCGATCATCTCCGTTATTGGTCTTCAAGTTGAGGAAATCGAGGATATCTGCATGCCAAACATCGAGGTAAATGGCAAATGCCCCACGACGAACTCCTAACTGATCCACAGCCACTGCTGTATTGTTATAGTTGCGAATCCATGGAATAACCCCACCTGAAGCCCCTTTGTGACCACGGATTTTGGACCCTTTGGAGCGTACTTTTCCTAGATAAATCCCTACACCACCACCAAATTTGGAAACCTGAGCCGTATTGGAGTTGGTCTGATAGATCGACCATAGAGAGTCATCGACTGTATCGATAAAGCAGGAAGAAAGTTGATGAAGTGGCTTACCTGCATTGGAGAGAGTTGGGGTTGCAACTGTTAACTCCAATCGAGAAAGGACATCATAAAACTTCTTTGCCCATGCAACATGATTCTTTTCTTTTTGGGCTAAATGCATCGCAATGATCATAAAACGCTCTTGCGGTAACTCCATTACACGGTTTTCAAAATCCCGTACAATATAGCGATCGGCTAACACTTTTAAGCCTATGTAGTTAAAAAGTTTGTCTCGCTCCGGACGGATGTATGTTTGTAATTCTCGGATATCATCTAGAGAGTAATGTTGTAATAAATAAGTTCCATAAAGCTTTTGAGCGGTTAATTGCTGAATCAAGGTAGCAAGATCTCCATACTTTTTGTCCACCTCGTACCCACGATTCGACGCTGCCTGTTGATAAAGCTGAAACGCGAGAAGATGAGCAGCGACAAACTGCCAGTCTGGTTCTTCTACACTCGTTTTCTCTACCGCTACTTGAATAATCGCTTGCAATACTTCTGAATCATCCATATTTTCACGTAATTGGAATTCAGCTTCTAATAATAAGTCGTCTGCATTACATTGGTCGTAATCAGAACAGATCTCTCGTACAAGAGCATCATAGGCTGTACGTTTCACCAACTCTTCCACTTTAGACATTTTCTTAACACACCCGATCTATATATAGTTGCTACTAGAGTATACATAATACTAGATATTGTGGAAAGGGGGAAAAATGCTGGAAAATGTATTTTCTCGGCAAGAACAGCCCTCCGGCTCTCTTTCATCCCTATCAAGCTCTCTTAATCGTCGTTTTTCAATTGTTGACGAAAAGCACAAGAAGAGAAATATCAAACTTCAAAAAGAGAATCATACCATCATATAGAAAGGGACTACAATACAATAGAAAAGAATCTGGAAAATCTAATTTATTATAAAAAATAAAAGGTCTAAAAAACCCAGTCTAACGCACTTTCGATTACGAAAAAACCTGACTCGGAGATTCTGCTCCATGTCAGGTTTCTACTATCTATATTATTATGAACAAGTGACTCGAAAATCACGATTAACGAATTTTACTCTAATTCTACTAATACGTTTTTCTCCTGTGCAAATAAATACATATCTACGGCCAGTTAATTTACAGACAACCACTAATGCCTCATTTTTTCCAACTATTAAATCACGAATCGGTAGTCCACCACATTTAAATACTCTTGTGGTTTGTCCAGGACGAAGGATATATACGCGTTTCTGGGGACGTCTTCTAAACTTGAAAGACATAACGAAACACCTCCTTCAAAGTAGAGTTACATACATACTATGAATCTCTACTCTACTTCGAGGCGGCAGGTGACTAACGAGAATCATTGCGGTTACTAGAACCCTTCTGATGTTAAGTTTAGAAACTCCCGAAACAATTACAGGAAATTTTGAGCACATTAGATAACACAATATATAATGCACATCTTCTCCATCGAAACCCTTCATTATATCTCCATGTGTTATCCTGAATGAAATGACAATGGAGTTTGATCTACTAATTACTTTCCTGTGATAAACCTTTTCTTCTTAGTACCAAAACGATATAAGACAAGAGAGAACTAACCGCCACAGTAGCCATTACAATCCCCATCGGAATAGCAGTATGTTCTCCGCCCAAACCAACTAGTGGGGCAACACTTCCACCAAAGATCAAAGATAAGACCCCTAGTAATGCAGAAGCACTTCCTGCTGATTTACGTTGATTTTGCATCGCTAGTGTAAAACCAGTAGTACTTACGATCCCTACACTTGATACAACGAAGAACAATGGTATCAAAATAGCGTACAAGCTAGTACTAAAGAATAACAAAATAAGTAATGTAACTGCTCCAACAGCTGAAATACATAAACCAACAATAAATAGCTTCTCTTCCTTGATCCGCCCAGCCAATTTCCCTGTTATTTGACTCGCAATAATAATTCCGATCCCGTTAATGGCAAAAATAAAACTAAACATTTGGGGAGAGGCACCATATATGTTCTGCAAAACAAAAGGTGATCCGGAAATATAAGCAAACATAGCAGCAAATACAAATCCTTGAGACAAGGCATACCCCATAAAGTTTCGATCTAGAATTAACTTTTGAAACGTAGTCGCTGTATTTCGAATGCCTCCTAACGAACGCATGTTATTTGACAGCGTCTCAGGCAAACTGAAAAAAATAATAAAAGCCATAATCAAACCTACTACACTTAAGACGATAAATACACCTTGCCAAGGTGCAACCCGTAATAACTGAGCACCCAATATAGGTGCCAAAACAGGAGCTACACCATTCACTAACGCTAGTAGAGAGGAAAATTTCGTCATCTCCGTACCGGAATAAAGATCTCGAACAATCGCACGAGAAATGACAATACCAGCTGATCCAGCCATCCCCTGAATAAACCGTAATGCAATCAATGCCCAAATAGAATGACTAAACGCGCATAAAAGCGAGACAACAAAATAGATAATCAATCCGATGAGAAGAGGTTTACGACGTCCATGAACATCACTAAGTGGTCCAGAGATTAACTGCCCTAAAGCTAGACCAAGCAAAAAAAAGGTTAAGCTAAGTTGTACAAGTGATGGATTTGTATGAAGGTCTTTTGCGATATCCGGTAGTGCTGGTAAATACATATCAATTGATAATGGACCAAATGCTGCTAATGTTCCCAACATTACTGCCATCCATAACCTTTTTAATTGAGAAGGTGTATGGGTACTATTGCTCATATTTCCTAGAGAATTGCTCACTTTGTGTTTTCCTCTCTTTATTAAATTAGATTGTAAAAAGTTATTGAATAATATCCTTCCTATTATACATATAAAGTCCCTCACTTTTCTTTATTAGTGAAAACCCTTTTCCAATACAAAAAAGACACACTACTAGTCGATAGACTATAGTGCGTCTTTGTATTTTTGTAGGATTCGTTATTTCGTAAACCCGGTATAAATGTAGATAGCATCTCGTAGAAATTCAGTCATACCTGGCTGTTTTTCATAATACGCTTTAAACCGTTCATCATCTACATACATCTGAGCAAGACCTGCATGCGCCTCTTTACTATACTCGCTCCAATAGTAGGTTAGCCACTGTTTATGCAGATCTGCCACTTTTTGCGCTATCTCTCCAGCAGGATCACCAACGGCAAAAGCTTCGGCTAACGTATCCATCACTTCATTCGCCAGACGAGTTACTTCATCATATTTTTCTTCTGTCATGTTCTTCAATTTTTCATTTGACTTGTTAATCATCTCTTCGCCGTATTTCTCACGAATCTCTTTTCCATATTTGCTCTCGTTTTCCTCTATCATCTGTTGTTTAAAGCCTTCGAATTTCTCTTTATCAGTCATAACGATTCTCCCTTCGGATAAGGCAATTGTTTTTTCTACATTGTGGATCAGGAGGTCTAACTGTTTCCTTTTGTTGAGAAGTTGTTCACGATGCTCTTTGAGTGCCTTGTCTTTATTAAATGATGGATCGGTTACAATCTCTTTAATTCGATCCAGATTCAATCCCAGCTCTTTATAGAATAATATTTGCTGTAACCGATCCACTTCCGCTTGACCATAAATTCGGTACCCCGATGAGTTTATTCTCGCGGGTTTTAGAATTCCAATCTGATCATAATAGCGAAGCGTTCTGGTACTGATCCCTGCTAAGAACCCCAACTTCTGCACTGTATATTCCATGTGTTCACCTCCTGACAAACCTAACAATACACCTTTACGTAGCGTCAAACTCAAGCCCAATTTCCGAAGAAGTTTTACGACATTTCAGGTCTGTTCTTTAGATGTAAAAAACACCGTTCTACAAAGAACGATGTATACACTGAGATAGTTATTGTAAATTTGGCTTTATGAGGTAAAAATATTTTTTTATCATCCATATTAATTATCATTATGCTTTAAAGTAGCTTGTTTTAAGTTTCTAGTAGCTTGTCCAACGGAATTAGCATGACTGATCGCTGTAATTACTGCTACACCATCCGCTCCTGCTTTTATAATAGAACCCGCATTTTCTGGTGTAATCCCACCAATTCCTACGATGGGAATACGGATACCTTCTTTCCGCAATTTTTTAATGAGCGTTACTCCTTGCACTTCCTTAGCATCTTCCTTAGTACTGGTAGGGAATATAGGGCCCAGACCAAGATAGTCGGCTCCAGATTGAATCGCTGAACGAGCTTGCTCCAGAGAATGCACAGAAACACCTAAGATTTTATCTCCGATTCTTTTACGTACCTGTTCAACTGGCTCATCTTCTTGACCAATATGAACACCATCCGCTTGAATCAAGAGAGCTAATTCAATATCATCATTCACAATAAAAGGAATGCTTTTTTCGGCACAAATAGATTGAAGCTGTTTCGCAAATCTATCTTTTTGATCCCCTTGTAGTGCTCCTTCTCCTTTTTCGCGATACTGGAATATGGTTATCCCACTCAGGCTAGCTTCCTTTAATACTCTCACAGGATCGCCTTTACAATTATTACTTCCCATAATGAAATATACTTTCAGAAAATCTCTTAGCATCTCTCTATCTATTCTCGCCATGAAGATCTTGACTCCTTAACCGATTGTAAGCCCAATGATTGGTAGGACCATGGCCATTTCCAACCACCAATTCTTCTTGAATGGCAACTTGAATAAATTCTTTTGCTTTTGCAACTGCCTGATAAACATTACTTCCTTTTGCAAGTTCTGCTGTAATCGCTGCGGAAAAAGTACAGCCGGTGCCATGTGTATTTTTAGTCTGCAACCTCTGACTTTGAAAATAATTAAACTCGGTTCCATCATATAATAGATCTACTGATTTCTCTGGGTCTTCATCATGTCCGCCTTTTAGAACAACATACTTTGCCCCTAACTCATATAGTATCATCGCTGCTTTCTCTTTATCAGTTATCGTTTGAATCGAGACTCCGGTCAAAACTTCTGCTTCTGGTATATTGGGTGTTACTACTAAGGCAACTGGGAGAAGATACTGTTTCAATGCCGACGTGGCCTCCCTTTCAAGCAACGACGCTCCTCCTTTTGCAATCATAACCGGATCTACGACAACATTTTTCCATTTGTACTGCTTTATTTTTTCCGAAACTACCTGAATGATCTCTGCATTAAAGAGCATTCCGGTTTTCACAGCCTCTGTACCCATATCTTTGCCAATCGAGTCAATTTGCTGCTTCACAGCATCAGCATTCATCGGGAATACCGCCTGAACACCAAGCGTATTTTGAGCCGTTACCGCAGTTAAAGCAGACATACCGAAAACATCCAATTCCTGAAACGTTTTTATGTCTGCTTGAATTCCAGCTCCTCCACCGCTATCAGAGCCTGCAATTGTGAGAGCCTTCTTCGTAGTCATCAGGAAATCCCCCCATTTACTTTTTCAAAAGAACTTAACTTCTCTATATGGGTGGACGATACAAGGGATAGTTGATTTAAAAATTCGATTTGGAAACTTCCAGCTCCTTGACCAACTGTCTTTTCTGCTGCGATCTCTGCTGCAATTCCATAAACAGTCAGTGCGGACACACTAGCTTTTACCAAGTCTGTATCCACTGCTGAGAAAGCTCCGATAACAGAGGTTAACAAACAGCCGGTTCCTGTCACTTTCGTTAGATGGACATGTCCATTACGAATCACATATGTAGTACTTCCATTTGACACAATATCTTCTTTTCCGGTAATCACTACTACGGTGCCCCATTTTCTTGCAACAGACTTGGCTAGTTCTACCACATTTCCTTGATGGTCACCTGCATCGACACCTTTTATATCCCACTGATAGCCTGCCATATTTGCAATCTCAGCGGCATTGCCCCTAATGAGCGATACTTTCACTTCATTTAAAATTTTATTTGCCGTTTCGCTTCGGTAGATTGTTGCCCCTGCGCCAACTGGATCCAATATGACAGGTACTCTATGCTCATTCGCTGATTTTCCTGCAATTAACATAGACTGAACAACCGTCTCGTTGAGAGTACCGATATTCAATACAAGTGCTCCTGAGATTTTGGCCATATCCGCAACTTCTTCGGCTGCATAAGCCATAACGGGGGAAGCGCCAAGTGCCAAAAGGCCGTTTGCTGTAAAATTAGTCACTACTACATTCGTAATATTATGGACGAGTGGATTCATGTCTCTTACTTTTTGTAATAACTCTTTCACACTATTTACATTTACCATCAAGATCGCTCCCCCTTTTTAATTCATCACAAGTCCGCCATCTACCATGAGGTTTTGTCCCGTGACAGCTCTCCCCCATGCAGAAGCAAAGAACACAGTAGTATCAGCCACTTCCGCTGGATCTGTCACTTTGCGAAGTGGAGTGGACGATTCTATCAGCTGAAATACTTCTTCTGAAGTAGCCGAGCTGGCGTCCGTGACTTTTAGCAACCCAGCCGAAACCATATTTACGGTGATTCCATACTGTCCTAGCTCATTTGCCATATTCCGTGTAAATCCTATGAGTGCTGCCTTACTTGTTGTGTAGTCATGGTAAGCCACAACGGGATTTTGCACTAGATTGGTACCAATATTAATGATTCGCCCGAATCCCATCGCTTTCATGTCATCGAGACCGGATTGGGTAGTATTTAAAGCACCACGAATCGCGCCTTCTAATTGCTGATGATAATCGTCCCAGTCAATGCTGCCTGCATCTTTTTTTAATAGCGGATCAAAACGGAAGTGAACAAGCGCGTTGTTTATAATGGTAGTAATCGGTTTTCCAAAATAATCTTTCGCTTGTTGAAACATCTCTCTAACTTGTTCAGCATTTCGAATATCTGCTCGAAGGACAATCGCACTATCTCCTATGTATTGCTGCAATTGATGGGCTTTGTCTTCACTATTTACATAGTTGATGACTAACTTTGCCCCTTCTCTGGCAAATGCTTTTACAATCTCCGCTCCTAATCCACGGCTTCCCCCTGTAACAAGGACAACTTGATCTTTTATTTCCATATTAAAAATCCTCCTCTATTCTCCATAACGTACTACCAACTACGAACCAGTATCTATTTATAGACTCTCTACAACAAAAAGAGCCAAGTCCACTGTTGGACCTGGCTCATCGTAAGCAAGAGAAAAAGCTTTCGCTTGACTACTTTCCTACGCTGGTATAATCCAGATCAGGTCCGAAGGGTTAAAAAAGGATCGTTTTTCTCTCAGCCCACGCCATGGGCACCCCTAGTAGTTTTGTTATTAGATTACATTTATCATAGCCCTTTTTTATTGCATTCGTAAAGCGCTTTATCCATAATAACTTTATTTGTAAAACAGAAACAAATCAAAATTATCCATTGTCAAACGAACTCTTTTTTCATAAAAAAAGATCTGTTCTGATAAATACAGAACAGATCCCAATTTATTATATGTTTAGCTTGTTGCATTAATCCAACTTAAACGTAGGCGCGCCGCCGGTTTTCCCGCTTATGATCTGCTCCGGCTCCCTATCGATCATAGTCGCATCTCAAAAGGGGAAGACCTCTGGCTTAGGGCTAATTATGCAACATGCTCTATGTTAATTTATTTTTGCTCAGATAAAGTTTGGCTCCAATCATCCGAAGCAGAACCTTCCAAGAAACGCTCGCAATCAAGTGCTGCCATACAACCTGTTCCTGCAGCGGTAATTGCTTGGCGATAAGTATGGTCTTGCACGTCACCACATGCAAAAACACCTGGAATATTGGTCTTGGTCGTTCCTGGTTGCACGGAAATATAACCTAGATCATCTGTGGTTACTTGTCCTTCCAAGAAACTGGTGTTTGGCTGGTGACCGATCGCAACAAAAATTCCATCTGCTTCCAATAGTTCTTCTTCCCCAGTTTCGTTGTTCTTCACTTTCAGACCTTGAACCCCGTTGTCTCCCCGAACTACTTCCAGCGGAGTTCTGTTCAAGCTCCATGAGATTTTTTCATTGTCACGAGCACGGTCCTGCATAATTTTAGAAGCACGTAATTCCTCCCGACGATGAACAATGGTCACTTCACTAGCAAATTTCGTTAGGAACGTTGCCTCTTCCATTGCAGAGTCTCCTCCACCGACTACTAAAATCTTTTTGCCTCGGAAGAAGAACCCGTCACAAGTTGCACAAGTACTTACCCCTTGACCGATATTTTCTTTCTCTCCTGGGATCCCAAGCAGTTTGGCTGTCGCTCCAGTAGAGAGGACTAATGCTTCGGTCTCAATCTCTTCCTTACTGAGAATTAATTTGAATGGGCGTTTGGAAAGATCTACTTTTTGTACCCATCCCCGCATAAATTTAGCTCCAAAACGTTCGGCCTGTTTGCGCATATTGTCCATTAGATCTGGACCCATGATGCCATCAGGGAAACCTGGGAAATTTTCCACATCCGTAGTAGTAGTCAATTGACCACCTGGTTCTGGACCTTCGATTACCAAAGGTTCCATATTGGCACGAGCTAAATAAATTGCTGCTGTCAAACCGGCTGGACCGGTACCGAGTACAACTACTTTTTGCATACGAATTTTCCTCCTATGTAAACCATGCATGATGATAACATCAGATATATTCCCTCTTCGTAGTAACTTCAAAACTACAATCCAACTT
The DNA here is from genome assembly GCF_000942395.1 of Risungbinella massiliensis. Taxonomy (GTDB): domain Bacteria; phylum Bacillota; class Bacilli; order Thermoactinomycetales; family Thermoactinomycetaceae; genus Risungbinella; species Risungbinella massiliensis. Next base: position 1,225,654 of record NZ_LN812103.1, on the reverse strand, counting down.
TTCTGTTTAGGTCAGAGGGTATTCTATCCCTTTGTTAGGATACCAAGATTATCAAATAACATGAAGTCACATTTATGTATTACTTGCAAAAGTAATCCAAACTGATAAAGAGTTATTAAAAACATGTAGAGCAATACATCCCCAAAGACTCTGAAACTTCTCTTTAAAACCACCTAACACAAGACCGTAAAGAAAGATGGATAAACTTGAAGAGACATCCGCATGATATAGCGAAAAAAGTACCGCTGAAATACAGACTCCCCAATTTATTCCCCATTTTTGTACAAAATAAGTTTGTAGATATCCGCGAAACACAATCTCTTCTTGAATTGGACCAATCAGACAAATGAAAAAGATGACCAAAATCATCTCGATCTGACTACTTTCCAGTAACAGCCCGTCGATCATATTTTCCCGATCTGAAAAAGGGGCTACTTTCAGGAAATCAAGAAATTGCATCGCTAAAAATTGTAGAGCCAATACCAGTATAAATTCAGGTATTACTCGTAAAAACATCCAGACGCTTGAATCCATTTTGGGCAGAGCGGTAAGAGAAAGTTTCTTGCGGAATACATAGAACCCAAAAAATATGACCAGTACACTGTAGACAACATTTCGATAGGCTATGCTGTCAATCTGGTATACCAGGATCATGGCCGAACTCAACCAAGCTATAATAAAAATCAGGTCTTTTGACCGAAAACGAACTGAATGATGACTAGTTGAGAGCTCCGGTAGTTTCTTTACTCCCACACTTAGCGCCACAAACAGGAGAACTAAACATAATCCACCGTACGCTTTGATCATTTCCCCTAATCGATAAAAACTCCATTGCAGTCCATTCATCTGCTCCGGGTTTAAGACGACAAATTTCCATTTTCCCTCTGCCGTACTCTGTAAATCCGTCCATATAAAATCAGCTAGTACCACAAAGGAAAAAACGGCAACTAATCCAATTGCCGTCACATATCGCCAAGTAGAAAAAGCGATCCTAGTTCAACTCCTTTCTACTACTATGAATGTTTGGATCTCGAATAGCTTTAATGATCATATAAACCCTACCACACTTGCAAATAGATTATTTACAAAATGAAGTGTGATCGGTGCCCATAAACTACCATGTCGCTCTTTTAAAATCCCTAATAAGAGCCCGATTCCAAATATCTGTAAAAACGATGAGACATCAACATGATATAAAGAAAACAAGAGAGCAGAAAGCAGAATGGCGATGCCTTTGCCCCATTTTGAAAAGTAGGTTTGAAGATATCCGCGAAACAGCATCTCTTCTCCAAGAGGAGCACCGATACAAATAAAAGCCAGCGACCAGATAAAGCTCCAGTCACTTTCTGGTATCACTTCCTCTTCTATGCTATCTTCTTCTATGGGACCTTCCTCTATCTCTTCTTCTTCCAATTCAGATGGGAGGGAGATATCTAAGCTCTCTTCCCGTTCTGAATAGAGATCAACTTGAAATATAGATTCTACTACTCCTCCTAATATTGCTTGCATCATGAGAAGTAAACAGAAATAGATTGGTAAACGCCAAAAAAACCTCTTACCATCCACCATTTTATTGAGTCCAACAAGAGCCGGTTGAAAAGCAAACATCCAGTATCCTATGCCAAAGATACCAAAGAAAAATAAAAGCTGTGCGAGATCAGGATAAGGAGAAAAGCTTAAAAGCAACAGGAAAAAAACCGACCAAGCCCCAAGATAAAAGATTTCCTTTGCCCCTACTTGCTGCTTATAACTCCATTCTTGATGAAAACCAGACAAAAAACCTAAGAGAAGAAACACAGGTAGAATGAACAAAGAAGCAATACTGGAAAACCAAATCATTTCATCTACCAACAAGCGATAGCCAGTAAGTTCCTCTTCCCATGGGATACTTGTAAATCTCCAAAGTCCATCTGTTGTGAATTCTACGTCTACATATACAAACTCACCATAAAGCATCAAACAAAAAATAAAAAACAATAAGATCGCCAATCGATCACGCAATTTTATTCTCCAGTTCATTAAGTTCCCCCTAACGAGTCACCATTTTTTCATTATACATCCAATTCCAAGAAGAAAATGTGAGAAACAAACCAATTATTTTGGTTCTAAAAAAATGTATACCTATGTATTTCGTTTCGAATTTCGTACTTAGTTGCTTTGATTTCAAGAGAATGAATACTTTTAACAATAAAAAAGGTATTAGGAACCAACTTACTTTGGTATTATCCCCTTACGGTAGACAGTGAAAAAAGAGAACATGTTAACATGTTCTCATAGACACTGCTATAACCGGAGGGGATTTTTATGTCCGCTAAGAAAGGACAAAAGTTTAGAAGATATTCGGAAGAAACAAAAAAGGAGGCAGTGCGCCTCTTCTTAGAAGAGGAGATGCCTTATAGTGAAATACAAAGGAAACTCGGGATCAGAAGTCGAACTCAAATTCAAAATTGGGTCGAAAAGTATAAAGCTGGTGAGTCGTTTGAAGATTATCGAGGTCGCTGGATTAAGAAACATTTTAATAGTCTTGAGGAGGAAAACGCTTATCTAAAGGCCCAAGTAGAATATCTAAAAAAGCTCAATCCAAATCTACACGGGGAGGGATCTTGGAAAAAGGACAACGATTTGTAATCATTGAGGAGCTTTCCAAACAATATACCATTACGCAACTTTGCAAGATTGCGAAGGTTTCACGTGCAGGATATTACAAATGGAAAAAATACATACAACGCGCCGGACGTAGCTCGAATGATGCAAACTTAAAAGAGCATATATTAGCAATTCACAGACTCCGTCCATACTACGGTTACTTTCGTATGCGAACTGCTCTACGTAGGGAAGGAATAGTGGTGAATCATAAGAAAGTACGTAGATTAATGCGTGAACTCGGTATTCGATCCGTTATCCGCAAAAAACGCCCCTTTATGGGGCGTAAGCCATCCATTGTGTTCTCTAACATACTGGCTCGTAATTTTTATGCAGAGGCTCCCAGACAAAAGCTTGCAACGGATATCACGTATGTACGAATTGGAGACCATTTTGTCTATCTATCCGCTGTAACAGATCTATTTAATAATGAAATTATTGCGTGGGAACTTTCTTCGAGAAACGATCTCCAACTAGTGTTAGACACTGTTTATCGCTTAGAAACAGGGGATGGAACTCTTCTTCACTCTGATCAAGGATTCCAGTATACGTCCAAACAATATGCGGCATTGTTAAAAAAACGTGGCTTCATTGGAAGCCACTCGCGGAGGGGAAATTGCTTTGACAATGCCTGTATAGAGTCCTTTTTCTCCCATCTAAAGACAGAAAAACTTTATTTAGAGGAACCAAAAGATGAGACTTCTGCACGCAATATGATTGCTGAGTTCATCGAATATTACAACAAGGAACGTTTCCAAAAAAAACTTGGCGACCGATCCCCAGTGGAATTCCGGGAAGCGATCGCCGCTTAGGATGCCTTTTATCTAGTGTCTACTTGACGGGGTTAAGACCACTTCCTAATACCTTTTTTATTAATTTATTTTCATTCGTTTAATTTAAATTATTATCCAAAAATTGCGCTGGTGGTAGATCATATTCCAACACATCTTCTATATCCTCACGTAGATCTAAATATTGGCTAATAATAGTCTGGTCACCACGAGATATTGGTTCTTGCATATTTACTAAATCTTGAATCATCTCCACAACTAACTTTTCTTTCTTCGTTTGTGCCTCATCACGCAATAGCTCCAGATTAAGCAGATCATCTCGATCACTTCGTTCTTGTTCTAGGATATCATCATCTATTTCTTGAAAGACGGGAATTGCTTGATCGTAAAAGCTTTGATTCATCCCTTCCGGGGCACATCCTACTACCAACAATACGAAAGAAAGTAACAGAATCCAGCCAGCTCTTTTCAGTGTAAGAACCATCGGATTCCCTCCTAATTAGAAGTCGATATCTAATATTATAAACTGAATAAAATTAATTTTCTTTCTAATTTGGTTAAGATATTATTTCTGTTTATTACAATCACCACCTTCTGAATATAAAAGATATATTTGAGAACTCTATTTTTAGAGCACAATTGCTTAAAATTACGTTAGTCAGGGAGGGAATATAGTGGGAGTGTTTACAGGAAACCCTAAAAATCAACCCATACACCTAGGAGAAGCGTTTGATTTATACAGTGCCTTAGTAGTGGCCCAAGGAACCATTGCAGGTTATCAATTGTATTACAATCATACAGGGGATAATGATCTTCGTGATTTTCTTCAGGATATAATTCGTATAAAGAGAGACTATGTGAAACAATTACAAGAACCCTTAAAAGCGAATGGTATCTTATTGCCACCTGCACCAGCAGAACGTTCTAACGTAGATCTAGATATGATTCCAGCTGGGGCTAGGCTTACGGATCCGGAAATTGCTATTGCAGTTCAAACTGATATTACAGCAGCTCTTGTCGCTACATCCCAAGCAATGGGTAAAGCAATACGAGAAGATCTTGCAATGATGTACAACAAAATGCACCAACAAGCAGTTATGGATGGCGCCCGATTACTAGAACTAATGAAGCAGAAAAATTGGGTAGTTCCTTTACCAACTATTCCTGAAGTAAAAGAAGTGGAAGTAGATAAATAGCTGCCTTTACAAGGGAAAGTTGTTAATTTACATCTTTCCCTTTTCTTTTTTCATAAGATAGACCCTGTGACTTAGCTCATTTTTATGTATGGAAAATTTACTATTCTGAATAACAAACAACTTCATACTGTTGTTATATGATTGGGTTCTACATCAAAATTAACCTTGCCAGCCAGTTCATTGTGAAAGGGGAGAATATGCAAAACCAACTTATGGACCTTGAATGGCTTATTCAAGACTATCCTATCTGGAACATATAGAGCACCATTTAATAAAGCAGGTTTTCAAATAAACGAAGTCCACAAAATCCGACTTATGGTTGCAGTTACTTTTTATAACCATAATGATTGGATTCCATCTTTAACGTAAACGAGTATAACAAATGGCTAGCAGTAGATACTAAAATGACCCTATATATTGATAAAGAAGAAGATAATAAATAACACTACAAATATGCTTTTACAAAAACGATAAAGAACACTAGGAGATATGATGACAAAGTTTAACGAAACAGGATGGAATTTTGACAACAGTTATGCCCAGCTACCAAAATCATTTTTTACCAGCCACAGCCCAACTCCTGTACGCTCGCCAAAATTGGTCATTCTCAATCATCCCTTGGCAACATCTTTGGGATTAAATGTTCAAGAGCTACAAAGCAAAGATGGTGTAGCAGTGCTTGCGGGTAATCGGATTCCTGAAGGGGCTATGCCACTGGCTCAAGCTTATGCCGGACATCAATTTGGGCATTTTACAATGCTAGGAGACGGCCGGGCTCTGCTAATAGGCGAACAAATCACTCCTAATGGAGACCGATTCGATATTCAGCTCAAAGGCCCAGGACGAACGCCATATTCTCGTGGGGGGGATGGTCGAGCAGCACTCGGACCAATGCTACGAGAATATATTATCAGTGAAGCAATGCAGGCACTTGGTATTCCTACCACCCGTAGTCTTGCGGTAGTGACAACAGGAGAAGCTGTAATCCGCGAAACGGAACTTCCTGGTGCAATATTGACTCGTGTGGCTTCCAGTCATCTGCGCTTTGGTACTTTTCAATACATAGCAAACTGGGGCACAGTGAAGGAACTTCGTGTCCTCGCTGACTATGCGATAAATCGACATTATCCAGAAGTGGAAGCGGATGAAAATCGATATCTTTCCCTACTGAAAGAAGTGACCAAACGCCACGCCAAGTTGATTGCCAAATGGCAACTAGTTGGCTTTATCCATGGGGTAATGAACACCGATAACATGACCATTAGCGGAGAAACCATCGATTATGGTCCTTGTGCCTTTATGGATCATTATGACCCAGCTACTGTATTCAGTTCCATTGATCTTCATGGCCGTTATGCTTATGGAAATCAACCGAAAATTGGTGGCTGGAATCTCGCGCGATTTGCTGAAACTTTATTGCCATTACTGCATGAAAATGAAGAACAAGCAGTAAATCTAGCTCAAGACGCCATTTCCGTTTTTCCAGAGTTGTATCATCGAAATTGGCTTTCGGGAATGAGAGCAAAACTTGGTATATTGAATGAGGAAGAACAAGATGAGTCCCTAATGGAAGAACTCCTCCAAATGATGCAGGAGCATCGTGCAGACTATACCAATACTTTCCGTGCACTAACTTTTGATACACCAGAGGATACGGTCCTGTTTGGAACACCGGAATTTACTAAGTGGCATGAGTTGTGGCAAACAAGACTAGATAGGCAACAGGAACCCAAAGAATCTTCGCAGCAGTTGATGCGAAACAGCAATCCTGCGGTAATACCACGGAACCACCGGGTAGAAGAAGCTCTAGAAGCAGCCGTAGAACGAGAAGACTACAGTGTGATGGAGAAGCTCCTAAATGCTCTTTCCAATCCCTATGTTCACTCTCCCGAACAGGCTGAGTATTGTACACTACCTGCTCCCTCCAATCGTCCTTATCGAACCTTTTGTGGTACTTAAGTTAAAAAAGTTGCTTCCATATCTCTATTTGAATAGCAAAAAGATGGTCATCACTGTAACCATCTTTGCATAATGAGCCTAAAGCCAGAGGTTTTCCCCTTTTGAGATGCGACTATGAGCGATAGGGAGCCGGAGCAAATCATAAGCGGGAAAACCGGCGGCTTGCCTATGTTTAACTTTGATTTTTGCAACAAGCTATAATAAAATAAATCTCCTCTAATAAATGCTCCTGCTCTTGAACAAACTTCAAAACGGATTGAATTGCAATCTCTATCTGCTAATTTTTGTGGAAACCGAATATACCTGTACTGATTGCTGGAAATGCTATTCATTTAGCTCGATACTCCTTTGCTAATTTTAGAGCGTTCCAGTATGCCCTACATAGAACTCCTTTCTTATAATGGAGCTGAATATTTCCAGGGAAATTTTCGTTTATCTTCCAGTTCATCTACCAAATTCCGAAAACATCTAACCCAATGAAAATTGCTTAATATTCATCTGGATTCTCACAAACACTACGTATCAACTAATGAATATCATTTTTCTCCATAGGGTACAGGAAAAGTTATGATTGCGGAGGATATAGAGAAAGGATCCATCCCCCGCGAGGACGTAGCCAAAACGATTGTTGCTTCCCTAGCTGAGGAACATACATATTATCGTTCATATGACCTTGTTTCTGGAGAACAGCCCATTGTCGATGCATTAAAAGGGTTCTAACAAAAGGAATTTCATTAATGAGGGTAATGACACGTTGGCATTACCCCATTAGAATAATAGAAACTCTCTGTTCTTATATGATGGAGCAGCATACTCTAAAGAATATATGGCGGAATAAATCGTCCATCTATATCGGTAAATTGATATTCTTTGGCCAAATCACCGACTTTGAGCACCTGCCCGCTCTTCTCCATTACATTGGGATCACTAGCCAATGCCTTTATTCCACGACCAATATAATAAGGTGTTTCCGTTTTGGTTAACTCATCCGATTGTTGCCAATGCTCCTCATCAGTATGATGATGCTTTAACACAAGCTCCGTTCGCATAAACCCAGGAGAAACGGCCAGAACAGCAATGTTATCTTTTTTTAATTCGACTGATAACCCATAAGCCATACGAATTAATGCATTCTTAGCTAAATCATAGTAAAAATGCCCTATGTATTTGTTCTCATCCCAAAAAGTAGTATGTACGATGAGGGCTTGTTTATTTTCACGAAGTAAGGGAATGGCGTAGTGATTTGTAGCTAACTGGGCACGCACACCAGCAGTAAACATCGTATCCCAATGTTTCAATGGCAAATCCCAAAATTGCTTAGCTTCGATTCCCAAATCGTGCGCACCCCACACATTATTAACCAAAATATCTAATCTTCCTTGTTCCTTGCGAATTCGATTGACTACTGATTTTGTCTCTGAATCGTTCGTATGATCACAACGAATCGCAATTCCCGTTCCATCAGAAGCTTCTATTTGTGACACAGTATCATCAATCGTTCCAGGCCAATCATTGGTCGAATTCCCTTTGATACTACGTCCTGTGACATAAACTGTTGCCCCAGCTTTTCCTAATTCGACAGCAATACCGCGCCCAGCTCCTCTACTTCCTCCTGTTACAAGAGCAACCTTTCCCTTTAATGGTTTCATGTACTCATACCCTTTCATCGGAAGATATCTTCATCATAAAAGAGTATTCTTGACACCTTTTGTCATATTTCATTAGATAAAATATTACTATATTCAAACAAAGGAGAGTACGATGAGAGGAGATCGACTGATATCTATCCTTTTACTACTGCAATCACAAGGAAAAATGACAGCCAAAGAATTATCGGAGAAATTGGAAGTTTCCGAGCGAACCATTTATCGGGATATGGAAGCTTTAAGCGGAACCGGTATCCCAGTTTTCGCAGATCGTGGAAAAAACGGTGGGTGGTCATTAGTGGAGGGATATCGAACAAATTTAACAGGCTTAAAAGAATTGGAAATACGCGCTTTATTTATTTCTCCATCTGCACAATTGCTTGATGATCTTGGTATGACCAAGACTTCTGAAGAAGCTAGAAATAAACTAATTGCATCGTTTCCTTCTATTTACCGTAAAAACTCCAACGATGTTTGGAATCGTATTCATATTGACACGAGCACTTGGCGAAAGCGGAAAGAAAAAATAGTGACTTTTGAAGTTCTTAAAAACGCCATATGGAAAGAAAATAAGTTGAAAGTACAATATCAACGTGCAGACGGAAAAATGGATGAACGAGTTGTAAAGCCATTAGGATTGGTAGCCAAGGGTAGTCGCTGGTACTTTATTGCTTCCAAAGAAAATGATGAAGTCCGAACTTACAGAGCATCTCGGATTAAATCTGCAGAACCTATTCATGATACATTTAAAAGACCAAAAGATTTTGATCTTGCTGAATTCTGGAGATCCTCTACAAAAACCTTTCTAGAGAACTTACCTAGTTATAAAGTGCGGGTGGAAGTTGTACCGTCGATCTTACCAAGGTTACAATTTACCGATCGCTTTGTTCAAATTGTAGAGGTTGAAAATAAAAATGAAGATGGGTGGATTCCTGTTAAGCTTTCTTTTGATACAGAAAGTGAGGCAATAGCATACATATTAGGATTTGCTGATCAGATGAACGTGATGGAACCGAAGAAACTACACGATAAGATTCTTATGATGGCTGAAGCCACTGTAGCATTTTACAAACAAGAAAACTGATCTATCTTCCCTATCTTTATGCAAATCTTATGTTAGTTCCAATTCCTCCTATCCCAATTGTGATACCATTGAACAGCCCCCTTCTATAAGGGACTATTGGTTCATTGTAATAACAAGGAGTAAAGTCATTCCAAAACAAAAACCACACCTGCAACCATTAAGTTTGCAAGGTGTGGTTTCTATCTAAGAAATCATTGGTGCAAGCCATTTCCAAAGCACATGCAATACATACCCGAGAATCGTTCCTAACACAAGTCCACCTAATACTTCATGCTTTTTGTGACCCATGCTTTCACGATGTTCTTCATGCTCTTCTTTAGATAAGTCCATGCTACGGACCATACGGTTTAAAGAGGTAGCATGTTTCCCTACTGCAATTCTTAATCCAGTCGCATCAATGATGACGATGTACGTAATCGCAACAGCAAGACCAAAAACAGGACTAAAGAATCCTTCATGAAATCCGATCAACATCGTAGGTGTAAAAATAGTGGTAGTATGAGTGCTTGGGAATCCACCATTACCCATTCGTTTTTTCGCTTCTGAACCAAAGCGAATGCGGTTGATAATAAATTTTAAGGTACCCGAAACGACCCAACCAATAAATGGAGCTAGAAAATACGGCATCGAAAGCTTTCTCCCTTTATAGATATTCCTTTTTCTTACGCAAGAATACAGCCAATCCAATAAACACTCCCAACCATAAGGTTACCACGCGGATGAGCAGTGTCAAACTAGCAGCAGGTGCCACTGGAACATGAAACACTTGGGTAAGCATTCCTTGAATACTTCCTTCTGCAATCCCAAGCCCACCAGGAAGAAAGGAAATAGCTCCTAATAATGTACCAGCAGAAAAAACAAAAATATCTTGTACAAAAGTCAGATCCAACTTCAATGCATCTGCAAAAAGATACATCGAAACACATTCCATAAACCATGCCAGAGCACTTACCAATACAATCGGAAGGAACAGTCGGAACTTCAGCAATTCAAAGATATTGTCATAAAAGGTAACCAGTGTCTCACGGTGTTTTTGTAGGAATTTCACTTTTGTGATGAGATCAATAGATTTCATCGCTAGTTTGCGAGAGCGGAGAATAATCGTAATCCCTGCAAATGCTACTAAGAAGACAAAAAATAGAATTCTACCTAATGGAAAAAGCGATATCCCAAAAGCGATGAGAATCAACATAGAGAACATATCCGTTAGACGATCTACAAAGACTGCTGATGCAGAACGAGACATATCTACATTGGTCTTTTTTTTAATAAGAAAAGCTTTTAATAATTCTCCAGCTTTTCCTGGCGTGATCGACATAGACAATCCGATGAAAAAGATATAAAAACTCTCTTTCCAAGAAAGTTCAATCTCCAGTCGCTTTAGCATCCAGTGCCATTTTAGAAAGCGAATGAGATAGCTACTCAGTGTACAAGCAATGGCAAGTACGTAAACTGAAGTAGGAATCGTTCCTAATACGTTATAGATATCCGAAATATCGAAGTAAAAGAGGAAAGCTGCAATCACAGCAATCCCCAACATCATACCTGTAACTAGTCGTGAGACTAAGGTGTCTAATTTCTTTTGACTCTTACTATCTACTGTTGCCGCATCACTCATAATATCGCCCCTATTACATGCTCATCTTTTTAAAGATGAACTCTGGAATGGTTTTGACGACTCGCATGATGCCTCTCCAGAACCACGGAGCATAGACTACGTTTTTCTTGCCTTCGATCGCACTTACCATTACTTTGGCAACTTGTTCTGGAGTAGCTACCAGTGGCCCTTTAAGATCCAGATCTTTGGTCATCTTGGTTGCAATAAAACCAGGTTTTACTGTGACCACATGAACCCCTGATTTAGCCAAACGGTTGCGTAGTCCTTGAAGATAGAGTGAAGCTGCACCTTTTGATGATCCATATAAGAAGTTGCTTTGACGACCACGATCTCCTGCAACTGAGGTGATCGCACAGATCCAACCAGCTTTTTGTTTTTCCATGTAATTAGCAACATGGTTTAGCACCGATACTTTGGAAGTGAAATTGGTATGCAGAATTCGTTCTGCTTCCTCCCAATCTTGCTCCCCTTTTTTCTGATCACCAAGATAACCATGCGCCACGATTACTCCATCAAGACTTCCAAATGTAGCTACTGCCTTTTCAACACTCTCTTTATGAGATGCATAATCTAATCCATCAAAAGGCTGAGCCACAGCTTGGATTGGATATTTTTGGGCTAGTTCTGTTGCTTTTGCTGTGAGCGTATCCATGCGGCGCCCACCTAAAATGAGGTTGTATCCTTTGGCAGCCAAGATCTCTGCTGTGGAAAGTGCAACATCAGAGGTTGCCCCTACAATCCATACATTTTTCATCTTAAGCATCCCCCAGTAGATTCAGTCGTCGTGCCATAGAAGAATGGAAAACGTTATTTGGATCAATTTTCTTCTTAATTTCACGGAATTTATTTAGCTCTGGATACATTACTGGTACATATTCTGGAGTAAGTGCCGAGTCTTTTCCAAGATAAATCCGTCCATTATATTTCATCACGAGATCATCTAATTCACGCAACACACGGAACAGACCGTCTTTGATTGGTACATCCAAAGCCAATGTGTAACCTTTCATCGGGAAAGAAAGTAATCCTTCATTTCCTTCACCAAATGTTTTGAGTACCGCCAAGAATGAAGATAGTTTTTCATCACTAAGACGGGTTAGTAGATCCACAAGTCCTTGACGCCCCACTTCACCTGGTGGGAATGCAACTTGGTACTGCACAAATCCTTTACGACCATAACCCCGGTTCCAGTTATGAACCATATCAAGCGGATAGAAGAATGGATCATAGTGAACTACTTTGTCGCCAGTACTGTTGATTCCATAATATACAGCATTGAATGCCTTAATGGTAGTTGGATTCAACAAGGAACTCGGTAAATAAAAAGGAACATTTACTTTTAATTTGGACTCAAGTTTCAATGGTTTTTTCGATGCCGGTAATTTGTCTGCTGGTGTGTGATTTCCACGCATCAACACCGAACGACCAAGTGAATCACCCGAAGCGATACAGTCAATCCATGCTACCGAGTACGTATATTTATCATCATTTAATAGGAATTGCTCAAGCGCCTCATCCAAGTTTTTGGTTTTATCATAGTGAACATCAAAATAAGATGTTTCAATCGGCTTTAGTTTGATACGTGCTTTTAAAATCATCCCGGTAAGACCAATTCCACCAATTGTCGCCCAGAAAACATCGGCGTTTTCTTCACGAGAACAATGCAAGATTTCACCTGTACCAGTTAACAGATCAAAATCAAGTACGAAGTTAGCAATAGATCCATCTTTATGGTGGTTTTTACCGTGCACATCGTTTGCAATAGCTCCACCCATTGTTACAAACTTCGTTCCTGGAGTAACCGGTGGGAAAAATCCTTGTGGAACAAATTGGTGCAATAGGTCTTCATAGGAGACTCCCGCTTCACATTCGACAATTCCAGTTGCAGGATCAAAAGAGAGAATTCGATTCAACTTATCGTTCATCAAAAGACCATTGGACTCGTTAAGCGCAGTGTCACCATAACTACGACCGAGACCACGACCTAAATAACTAGATTCTTGTTTGGAGGTGATCAATTCCTGGATTTCTTCGACCTTTGATGGATAATATACTGTGTTTTCTTGCCAAGGATAGTTTCCCCAACCAGTCATCTGTTTTTTGGTTGCATTCATCTCTCTACACTCCCGTGTCAATTATTATATATAGTAGAAAATGAAGTTTCTAAGAAAGAAGGACTGTCTAGGTTCTTACTCAACTAGACAGACCCTCCAAATTGGTTTAATCAAAATAAGATAAGATAGTCATCGTTGATACTGCATATAAAACTACTGTTACCAATACATGACGATCAGTAAGCAGTACTTTCTCTGGAGTACCACCTTTATTCTCTATATGAACTAGATAGAGATAACGGAAAATTCCATATACCACAAACGGAACTGTCCACATCAAGTGGGTATGCCCAGATACGGATGTAAACATTGCATAACAGATGATTGTAGCGGTTGTCACAATCGTATTGAGTTGATTCAACAGATCGACTGAATAACTGTGCAATACTTTACGAGTTGTGCCTTTGGTCTCTTTTGCTTGCATCAATTGCACTTCATGGCGGCGTTTACTGATTGCCAAAAAGAGGGAAAGCCACAAGATACAAAGCAAGAACCAAGGGGTAAATGGAACGTCAATGGACAATCCACCTGCGATGGCACGTAACACAAAACCAGCTGCAATAATCATAACGTCCAAAATTACAATGTGCTTTAAACGGAGAGAGTAACTTACATTTAGCACAAAGTAAACTAGCAGGACGAGAGCAAAAAGCGGATTTAGCATATAGCCGACCACTAGAGAGAAAGAAAGCAGTAATACACCAAAAATGATCGCAAACTGTGGATTCAAAGCACCGGATGCCATGGGACGATGCTTCTTCTCTGGATGCAAGCGATCTGCTTCCCGGTCTACATAATCATTCAAAATGTAAACACAGCCTGAAATAAAGCTGAACAGGAAGAAGGCAATCACCGATTTCGACAGTTCCATCTTGCTAATCTGAGTGATCGAAAAAAGCGGGGCCGCAAAAATCAGCAAGTTTTTCGTCCATTGTTTTGGACGCAACTGCTTCAACAATAAAACAAATACGTTTGCTGATGCGACCGAGCTCTTTGTTTGAGGGACTGTATTCATCCATTACTCCTCCTAATAGAATTCATAATCTCCTTTTTGAGAGGAAGATTTGTTTGCGGTTTCTGTCCTTCATTTTTTCGTTTAGATTACAGATATATTTCGCAGCTGTTACAACTTTTTCTATCCTACTATAACTAATAGAAAAAATCTAGAAAAAAGAAATACGTTAACCATATTGCAATAAAGTTTTTGCAGAAAATAAAGAGAACGGAGATTACAGATTTCCTTCTTAGCTATCTCTCCACTTTATGATTTATTTCATTTATTATTCATTCATATTACAAGATAATTACATCCCCTAATACCAGAAGAAGCTTATATAAGCTAACCCAATTTTACTTTGTCTAGTTCAACCTTTCTGCGGATATTTTCCTTAAATAGACAATAGATAATACACAGCTACCTCGTCTCTCATAAAGAAAAAATCCCCCATTTAATGGGGGATTTTTTCTCCTTTTCCATAAAGGAAGCGAATAGGGGGAATCGAATCCCCGCTGTTGGTTTGGGAAGCCAAAGTTCTACCACTGAACTACATTCACAATATAATGCCGAGGGTCGGGCTCGAACCGACACGATAGTCACCTACCGCAGGATTTTAAGTCCTGTGCGTCTGCCTATTCCGCCACCCCGGCTTTTTAGCATGAGTACATTCTAACAAATCATGAGTAAAAAAACAATTATTTTATGAAAAAAGAAGTGTTGATTCATTATTTTTTTAAAATTATCGTTTTGGTCACTGTTCATATCGAGATTATTATTTTATTCTAACCTTATTAGTATTTTTTGTAGATGGAGTGATACATTTGATAAAAGTCATAGCTTTCTTCAATCCTGTTCAAGATTCTGATTCATTTGCCCAATACTTTGAAGAGCATATGGTTCCTAAATTCTTAACGCTCCCTGGTGTAATTAAAATGAATGTTACTCGCATTCTAGATCAATTGGTTGCCAGTAACCCCAATCCTTATTTTATGTATACTGAAATTTATTATCCTAGTTTAGAAGCATACGAAAATGGATTTGTACATATGAATCCGGACTCACAACAAATACTACAGGAATTTATGGATTTAGCTGGTCATATCTCGGTTCTTAATATTGGCACAGAGCATACTTACCGTAATCTACAAACCTCCACTGCGTTCTATTAATCACTATTAAATCGCTCCAATACATAAGAAAACAACCTCGTCGCCAACAGGCTAAAGAGGTTGTTTTTGATTTTAATTTAAATGACCCCTAATTTTTTTCCTACACTCGCAAATGATTGTAATGCTAGTTCTAAATCCTCTTGTGTATGAATTGCCGAAACAATGGTCCGAATTCGTGCTTTCCCTTTTGCTACAGTTGGAAAAACAATTCCTTGTGCATATACTCCTTCATGAAATAGCTCATCGGAGAACTGCATGGTAAGAGCATCATCCCCAATCATAACAGGCGTAATCGGTGTTTGACTCTCACCGATGTCAAATCCTAACTGCGACAAGCCATTTTTAAGAAAACGAGCGTTTTCCCAAAGTCGATCGATCACCTCAGGTTCCTGCAATAGGACATCCAACGCTGCTTCACACGCTGCTGTTACTGCTGGTGGGTGAGAAGTACTAAACAAAAACGGTCGCGCCCGGTGAATAAGATAGTCTTTTAGTACTTGAGGTCCTGCTACATAACCTCCTAATACGCCAATCGCCTTGGATAGCGTACCGACTTGAATATGTACCCGACCATGTAGTCCAAAATGGTCTACCGTACCACGACCATTTGCCCCCAATACCCCACTTGCATGAGCATCGTCCACCATGACTAATGCATCATACTTCTCAGCAAGTTCTACAATCTCTGGTAATAAGGCAATATCCCCATCCATACTAAATACTCCATCGGTAATCACGAGGCGTACTCGTGCTTCTTGAGTTTCCTGGAGCGCTTTTTCTAAATCAACTAAGTCAGAATGTCGATAAATACGACGTTTTGCCTTAGTAAGACGAATTCCATCAATAATGCTTGCGTGGTTTAATTCGTCACTAATCACCACATCATTTTCTCCTAGAACCGAGGCAACTACCCCTACATTTGCAGTAAAACCGGACTGAAAAACAAGTGCTGCTTCGGTATGCTTGAATTTTGCGAGTCGTTGCTCATACTCCTCATGCATCGAAAATGTACCCGCAATGGTACGTACAGATCCAGTACCTGCACCGTATTTTTCTACTGCTTCTAGAGCTGCACTTTTTAGACGGGGATGAGTAGTAAGTCCTAAATAGTTGTTAGCAGAAAGTTGAATGACCTCTTTGCCATTGATTACAACTCGTGCCCCTTGTGATGATTCAATTTCGGTCAATGGACGAAACGTTCCCTTTGCTTTCCATTCTTGAATCTCTTGTTCTAAGTGTGTAAACCCTTTCATTTAACTTCCCCTCTCCTCAGTCTAATTGAAATACGACTTTCCCGCATTTTCCAGCCTTCATTAATTCAAAACCTTCTTCGTAGTCTTCCAAAGTTATGCGATGTGTAATAAGTGGTTTCAAATCTACTTGACCTGATTCGAGTAAACCAGCTACTTGTTGCCAAGTATCGTACATTCTCCGCCCCGTAATTCCCTTTACAGTTATTCCTTTGAAAACGATATCATTGGTAATATCAATCGTAACTGGGCTAGTTGGTAAGCTAAGAACCGAAATACGTCCACCAGGAGTGACCATCTTGAAGGCTTGATCCATCGCTACTGGGTGACCTGACATCTCTAACACCACATCTACCCCGTCTCCTTTTGTAAAGGAGTGGATCTCCTTTAAAACATCTACTCGGTGCGAACGAATCAAATCTGTTGCCCCCATAGTTTCAGCTAAATCCAAACGATAATCGTTGACATCCAATGCGATCACTCGAGAGGCTCCAGAGGCTTTGGCAACGGCTACTGCCATTAAGCCAATCGGACCACAGCCGACAACTGCCACACTACGTCCTGCCACTTCACCTGAAAGTACAGTATGAACTGCATTTCCCATTGGCTCCATAATGGAAGCGATTTCAAAAGGTAGTTCTTTCGAATTAATCCAGATGTTATCAGCAGGTAGCTTTACATATTTGGTAAAACAACCTTCTCGATCTACCCCGATAATTTTCGTATTGAGACACACATGTGCATCCCCACGTCGACATGCTACGCAGTGACCACATACAATATGAGTCTCAGCGGAAACATGATCTCCTACTTTCACATGCTTTACTTGAGAGCCAACCTGAACTACCACACCACCGAACTCATGACCAAATGTGTAAGGTGGTTTTACTCGGCTTTTTGCCCAATCATCCCATGTATAAATATGTACATCTGTACCACAGATACTGGTAGCTTTTACCTCTACCAATACTTCATCAGGAGCAAGATCCTCAGGGATCTCTACTAGTTGTATAAATGCACCTTCTCCTGCTTGATGTTTGACTAGTGCAGGCATTAGTCCATCCATAAAAGCACTCCCTCTCCCAAAGTCCAATGGTTTTCTATATTTCAGCTTCATTATATACGATGAACAAGCATCGAGGTATCAACAACTATTATTCGTAAAATGCACAAAATTCATTTTGACAGTCATTAATTCATCTGATAAATTAAAAGCGAACCTTAGTTCACTTTTAATACCAAAGGATTGTTTACATGCAAACTTTAAAGAAAGAAGTAAAAGAATCGATTTTGAAGGCAGGTATTCAAGAGTTTTACGAGAAGGGATTTCTCGGTGCCTCCATGCGCAACATAGCTTTTCGCTCAAATGTATCCGTTGGGAATGTCTATCGATATTTTCAAAATAAAGAGAGACTGTTTGAAGAAATCGCAAGACCATTCTTCCAAGAATTGAAGAACTTATTCGACTCACCTACAGAATCGAAATTCAAATCGCTATCTCTCCAAAAAGCATTGGTAATATTGAAAGAGCATTTTATTCCCCTAATTATTCAAAATAGAAAGCTATTAATCATTTTATATGATCGTAGCGAGGGTACACCCTATGCTGAGTTTAAAGAGATTTGGACAAACTTGATTAGCAAACAGTTCTGCCACTATATTTCGATTTACAACCAGAAGTTTCCTAACTTACCGTTTGACGAGCGTATAGCCCTTCCTGCTGCAACCAGTTTTTTAGAAGGTATTATTCAAATTGCAAGAGATTACGAATCACCTGAGGACATCAATAACCTTACGCTAGAGTTTATTCGACTTTACTTTTATTGGAGTATTACAAAAGAAGAATAAATATTGAAAGCCTCACCCATCGCAAAAAATGCATGGGTTTTTAAAATCATCAAAAAATGAACACAGGTTCATTATATAACAAATGGAGGGATCTTGATGAATGTCTTATCCAGTCAACAAAAAGCACTAATCCTGCTAGCTCCTTTACTAGTTATCGTTCAGGTTATCGCGTTTCAATTATTCGATTTGTGGGATCATACATGGGGGTATCTACTCGGTTTTCTTTTCTATTGGTTTCTTTGGTGTATTCCCCTTACAATAATAGTTTGTTTCAAACGGAAAATCGGTTTAAAACAACTATATGCACCCATTGTGGATCAACAATCAAATCTAGTTGCTCTATTTCTAGTATTTTTACCTGCTGTTTCTACTGGAATTGTTGTATTCTCTGAGTATGTAACCATTGTTGACCGGAATGTGATCTTCCTTGCCCTCTTATTTGCTCTTATCAATGCTCCTTTAGAAGAACTATTGTGGAGAAAAGTTTATCCGATGATATTTCCACGAAGCATTTGGTGGGGCTTTCTATATCCAACAATATGTTTTACTGCATGGCATTTTGCACCTGCATTGGTTAGAGATTCAGGAATGGAAGGTGGAATAACTGCCTTTGTAGGAGGTGCCCTTTTTATGGGGTTGGTTTGGGGTTGGTATTCCTATCGATACCAAACGATTATTCCCTCTACCATAGCTCACATATTAACTAACTTTTTTGCATTTACAGGGTTTCTACATGTTAATTTTTTTGCTTAAAAAAACCTGCCTAAATTGGCAGGTTTTTTAATAGTAGATAGAATCAAATTATGTCGATGTGGCTGCTGTCTCTTCAACAAAAGTGACTTTCCCATCTTGCAAAGCCTTTACTCTAGCTAACGACTCTACTCGTAGACCTTTTTCTTTCAGGATTGCCGCTCCGTCTTGGAACGATTTCTCAATCACTATTCCTACTCCAGCAATACTGGAACCTGCTTGTTCCGCAATTTCTACCAATCCTTGAACTGCTTGTCCATTGGCTAAAAAGTCATCCAAAATAAGGATTCGATCTTGATCGGTCAAAAATGATTTGGCGACTGCGATTGGATTGGTCTCTTGTTTGGTAAACGAGTAAACTTTTGCTTCATAGAGATCTGCTGAAAGAGTTAATGACTTCCGTTTTCTAGCAAAGACAACTGGTACATTTAACTCTAAACCAGTCATAACAGCCGGTGCGATCCCAGAAGACTCGATAGTCAGGATTTTCGTAATCCCTTCATTTTGGAAAAGGCGAGCAAATTCTGCTCCGATCTCTTTCATAAGAACTGGATCAATCTGATGATTTAAGAATGTATCCACTTTTAATACCTGCTCTGATAATACTCGACCTTCTTGTTCAATCTTTCTCTGCAAACTCCGCAAGATGAACCCTCCCTAAAAAATAACAGGACAGGAATCATCCTGTCCAACGAACATTTCCTCTTATTATATCTCGATAGTTCGTATTTTTCTAGTTGAACTCAAAACTCAATCCAGAGTAAGCAGCTTGAATTTTTCCTTGGTAGCTTGCTTTTGCTTCCTTCACCAATAATTCTGGATTAATCGCTGGATAAAGATGAGTTAGCCAGAGTTCTTTTGCTTGCATTTGCTTCGCTACTTGACCTGCTTGTCGGGAGGAAAGATGCCCAGTTGGTTCTTTTGGTTCCATCGATATAGGAAAAGTAGATTCGAGAATTGCAAGATTAGGATTACGCTCCATCTTACTCCAATTTGTATTGGGGCCGGAATCCGCGCCGTACAAAATGGTAGTAGAACCAACTTGTATTCTCATTGCATAGCAAGGGATCGCATGCTCTGTCTGATAAAATCGGATACTTGCATTTTCAGCTAATGTAACTTCTAGACCTTCTGATATTTCTAGGACTTCAAATGCTTCTTTATATGGCAGCATTTTAAAACGATCTATTGGTCGGTTTGGTGAATAGACAGGGACACTGTTCGTTCTTTCCTTCAAATGAAGAGATAACCAAATTCCATATTGCAACGTCAAGAAGTCAGAAAAATGGTCGGAGTGCAAATGCGAAAGAAAAACACCATCTAACTTAGCTAACGGAATATACTTAGCGAGCTGAGCAAGCACACCACTTCCACAATCAATTAAGTAGTTTTTTTCTTTCACTTGTAGCAAATATCCAGGTGTAGCCCCTCCTGGACCAGGGGAAGGGGAATGGCAACCTAATACAATTAGTCGATTCACTAATCATCTGTCCTTTCTATTAATGATTCTTTCAAGATAACGTAACCAGAAAATCAGACTCAACGTTAAGTTGTTACTTTATTGTTTTGTAAAACACCATAGGTGTATCTAATACTAACTTGTTGCATTAATCCAAGTTAAATGTAGGCGCGACGCCGGTTTTCCCGCTTCTGCTTGTCCTGTCTGTCCTGAGGGATCTGCTCTGACTCCCTACCACTCATATTAGTCTCATCTCAAAAGGGGAAAACCTCTGGCTTTAGGTTCATTATGCAACATGCTCTAATACATTTTATTCATTAAGTGGGTCATACTAACAGAAAAATTTGGTAAGAGGTATCTTATGAGATGGGTCAGAAAAGATCAGAAAAAAACAGTTTTTGATTTAAAAAGTGATGTAATCAAAGAAAGTCCCCTTTCCTCATTCAGTAAAGAGAACTTGAACCGTCTATCCAAAGATTTAGGATCAAGCCCTGATTTAATACAACGAACCATCTATCCAGATTATATGACCAAAACTCCAGTTGGAATCGTCTATATCAGCGGTTTAGTAAAAGAAGACATAATCAATCAATCCATTGTACAACCAATCTTAAACTACTACAGTCCAACTGAACAAAAAGTCCAAAATACCTATGAGTTCATTCGAAAGCATGTTCTTTCTAATGCTAATTTGCGTAGTGAGAATAATTGGAAGCAGATTATCACTGCACTATTATCTGGTAGTACGATTTTATTTATTGAAGGCTTTCCCTCAGCATTAATTGCCAATGTAGCTGGTGGGGTAACTAAGCCAATTTCTGAACCTACCTCTCAAACTGTGATTCGAGGTCCAAAAGATAGTTTTACGGAATCAATACAAACGAACATTGCATTAGTGCGACGTCGTATTAAAAGCCCAAATTTATGGATGCATCAACTTACCATTGGAAATATCTCTCAAACGACCGTTTCCGTAATGTATATCAATGGAGTAGTAAATCGGAAAATAGTGGATGAAGTTATCCAAAAACTTTCGGAAATTGAGATCGATGGTGTTTTGGAATCAGGATATCTAGAATCTTTTATAGAAGATAAAGCCTTTTCTCCCTTTCCAACTGTTTTTTCTACAGAAAGACCTGATGTTATCGCCGGAAATCTCTTGGAGGGGCGAGTTGCCATTTTTATAGATAATACACCATATGTTTTGGTTGCTCCTACTAGTTTTACACAGTTTTTTCAATCTGTAGAAGACTATGCTCAACGGTATGACATCGCCACTTTTCTTCGTATTATTCGGTACTTTTCTTTTATCGTCTCTATTTTAGCGCCATCTATATATGTTGCTTTAACAGCCTTTCATCCAGAAATGATTCCTACTCAGCTTCTGGTCAATTTGGCAGGTCAGCGTGAAAATCTTCCTTTTCCCTCGCTAATAGAAGCTCTTGCAATGGAATTAACATTTGAAGTAATTCGAGAGGCTGGGATTCGAGCTCCAAAAGCTTTAAATACAGCAGTAACCATTGTTGGAGCAATTGTAATTGGAGAAACTGCGGTTACTGCCGGACTTGTATCACCTGCTATGGTAATAGTTGTCGCAATCACTGCGATCGCTAGCTTTGCCACTCCCTCATTTCCTATTGCAATTTCAGCACGTTTGGTTCGTTTTCCATTAATCTTCTTAGCAGCAACTTTAGGATTATTCGGAGTAACCATTGGAACTATTTTAATCGTTGCCCATATGAACACCTTGCATTCCTTTGGGGTTCCATATCTTGCGCCATTCTCTCCTTATATTAAAGAGGATCAAAAAGATACGATTGTACGTGTTCCATTGTGGGCACTTCGGTCTCGTCCCAAGACATTACACACAGAGAATCCTATTCGTATTCCAAAAGACAAGAAGTTTTCCATTCAATTACCAAAGGGTGAAAAGAGTGAATAAATGGTTGTCACTTTCTATTAGTTTCGTCCTATTCTTTTTTGCTACTGGCTGTTGGAATCATAGGGAGCTGAATGATATTGCGATTGTTACAGCGATGGGGATCGACAAGCTAGAGGGGGCGAAACGTTATGAGGTTTCTTTTCAGGTTGCCAATCCGAGTACATTGGCACAAGCTACTGCCACCAATCCAGCTACCTCCATTCTCGTTTATTCAGCAGAAGGTGATACGCTTCATGAAGCCACTACTAATGCCACTCTAAAAGTTCCTCGGCAACTTTTTTTTGCACATAAACGAGTCATTGTCATTGGAGAGAGCCTTGCAAGAGAAGGAATTAAGAGTTTTTTTGATGTAATAGAGCGAGATCCAGAAGGAAGGGTTAGTTACCAAGTTCTGATCGCACAAGGTCATCCTGCGAAAAAATTTGTTAGCGCTTTATCCCATTTAGACCGTATTTCCGGATTCGATTTAGACCAAAAACTAGGAAGAACAAACAACGGGAATGATGAAAATCTCAGAATCGAAGTAAATGATGTGATTGATGCCCTTTCAAGTCCTGGAAAAGAGCTTGTGATTCCTGGAGTTTATATCGAAGGAGATGAGAAGAAAATTGCTTCAGAAGATAATGTAAAAGAAGCAAATCCAGGTATTATCGGCGTTAAAGAGTTAGCTATGTTTCGAAAAGATCAATTGATCCGTTGGTTAGACAAGAGATTGTATGATGCTGTAACCCTTGTACGAAATCCAGTTCACAATTTAACTGTAGTAATAGACTGTGACAACGAGAAAAACCGAATTTCCTTTCCCTTAGAACGATCAAAACCAGAATTAAGGATAACGGAGAAATTAGGTAAATTATCAATAGATGTAAACGTCCTAATCGAAGGAGATATCATCGAAAGCGGATGTTATACAAACTTAGAAGATCTGAAAGTGATCCGAGAGATTGAACAGAAAGTATCAAAAGAAGTGGAAACAAATATAAAAGAGGTTGTTCAAATCGCTCAAGAAGAAAAAACAGATATATTCGGATTTGGAGAGGTATTACATAGGAGCCATCCAGATTTATGGGTTAAATACAAAAATAAATGGTCCTCTTCTTTTTCTGAAGCACTTGTGAAAGTGAAAGTTCAATCAGCTGTACGAAATGCCGGTTTAAGAACCAATCCATATCAAGTAGACAAGGAATGATTACATTGGAAAACACCAAAATGACCCTAAGCCAATTTTTTCATTTAATTATTATTTTTGAGTTAGGTACATCCGTAGTAATTGGTTTAGGTCTAGAAGCAAAGCAAGACGCTTGGATTTCCATTCTTCTAGCTCTTTTAGGAGGAATTACGCTTTTTGGGGTCTATACGACGCTTTTCAAACAATACCCTACTCAACCAATAACTAGCTATATACGCCGAATTCTAGGAAATTACCTTGGTTGGCCGATTAGTCTTCTCTACTTAATTTATTTCTTGTATATTAGTGCACGAGTACTTATGGATACTACTACCCTATTAAGAATTGCTTGGTTAGATAAAACCCCGACTTTAGTAATCATCGGAGTATTGATTATTGCTAGTATGTATCTCTTATTTCATGGGATTCAATGTTTGTCTAAAACAGGGGTATTCTTTAATTTTATTTATTTAGCAGGTATTATTCTTGCATTGTTTGCTCTGGCTTAGTAGACCTCCATAACTTATTACCCATAGGAGAAAATTGGCGATTAATCTTTCAAACGGCTTTTCCTCCTGTCTTCACATTTCCCTTTGGAGAAATAATTGCTTTTACTATGCTATTACCTTATATCCGAGAGAGAGAACAAGTTTTTAAAGTTGGAATGAAGGCTCTTATTTGGAGTGGCATCATTCTCACGTTAACGATCATTATAGATATTAGTATTCTCGGAAGTTCTGTTGTCGGAAGGGCTCCCTTTCCATTACTAACTACTATGGGAAAAATAGATATCCAAAAATTTCTTCAGAGGTTGGACGTATTATCTGCCTTAATTTTAGTCATAGGGAGCTTTTTCAAATATACCATCTTTTATTACATTACACTCCTTGCAGCAACGGATGTTTTTCAATTCAAGAACCATCGACAACTAATCTTACCAATAGGCAGTATTTTACTTGTTTTTTCTTTAATCATTGCCCCAAACATTTCAGAACACCTTAAGGAAGGATTAGAAATAGTACCATTCTTCCTTCATTTGCCTTTTCAAGTTGGGATTCCTCTTCTACTACTGATCATTCATTTTTTGAAAAGTCGATACAAAAAAAGAGAGCAAACCATCACTGGTTAGCTCTCTTTTTTTTGATATAGTGCCAGAGGACTTGCAGAAAAGGAGATAAAAGAAATAGGATTATCAAGATTATTTCGGAAAGCTCAAGTACATAAGACTGAGAATTGAGAAATTGTATTGCTTCTGTCATAGGAATTCCTAATAGAAGATTTAACCCAAATGTCATCCCTATAGCAAGCAAGAATAAGAACAAATAGACTCCTATTATCTTCATTTCTCCACCCCTGTTCCTGATCTTGGTTCCTTGATAGTTTAACCAAGATCAGTTATTTCAAATAAAAGAATTGATATACAAACCTTTTATTCTCAACAAGATGGAAAAAGCATTCTCTCAATCTGTTTACTATAGGTGAGCCTAGAGGAATAAAGGCCTTTTACTGAGTTAGTTAGTATTTTACAAACAAAAACAGTCATGTCATTTTTATTTTTAGTACAGCTTACGTTATTCAACATCGGTTTGAGGTTTACCCATTAAGCCATAGTAGAAGAGTCTGTTTAAATCTAAAAGCACTGCTTGATTTGTATGAGCAAAAAAATCTGGTTGAGCTAGTGCTTCTTTAAATAGTTGAATGTAGATTAAGATGGCATCAAAGGAGATGTTTTGGTCTACATACCCTTCCTTCTTACCTTGTTCAATCATTTTTATCATTAGAGGAAGTGTTTTCTTTTGGTAAAAGTCATCCATAAATTCAAGAATGAGTGGATTATTCACATTTGACTGAATAAAATCCAGGTTCAACTTTTTTGCAGTCTCATTACCATCGAATATGATTTTCTCCATTTTTTCAGGAAAAGGGCTATTTCCCTCTAATATCTCGTCGTATTTCTCAATTGACTCATTCATAAATTCAGCAATTACATTTTTTAAAAGCTCATCTTTGCTACCAAAATAATTATAAATGGTTACTGGTGATACATTTGCACCTTTTGCTATTTCCACAATACTAACCTTTTCTACTCCATATGTAGTAAATAAATCAAAAGCTGCTTTACGAATTTTTATTTTCTTTAGTTCCGTTCGACGTTGATATCCATCCATCTATTTCACCTCGATCATAATATACTAAATGATTTGTAATCAATCAATAAAATAAATTCAAAATATATTGATTATAACCTAGTGAACAGATATTATGAAATATATAAATCATTTTTATTCATTTCATTCAAAAGAGGTGTATGGATGGGACATTTAAAGGGGAATGCAAGTTTTACACCACAACAGACCATACCTGGACCACATGCTTTGCTTGGATGGAGAATGAACTTGCTCAAGTTTTATCGGAACCCTCTTACCTACTCACGCTGGTTGTATAAAACTTATGGAAAACTGGTCTCACTAAAACGGGGGGGATACTTCTTATATCTTTGCCTTTGGACCAGAACTAAACTATCAACTGCTAACCAATCCAGATCTCTTTGGTGCCAGTGCTACACTTTTAGATAAGTTACCAAAAGAGAATGTATTAGGTCGGATGTTTTTTAACAACCTTTCACTCATGACTGGAGAAAAGCATAAACAACATCGTCGCCTTATACAACCGGCGTTCCATAAACAACAAATAATACAATATTGCAATGATATGGTTACACTTACACATCAATTACTCGATGACTGGCAAGATCGATCAGTCATTGATTTGAACCTTGAAATGAAAAACTTGACACAAAGGATTGCTGTAAAAACACTCTTTGGAATATATAACGAAATCGAACTAAATCATGTTAGCATACTTATCGAACGTATGACAAAATCCCTACCACTAGTTGCACTAGTTCCCATCAATTTTCCAGGAACACCTTACTATCGAACCTTACGTATAGCTGAACAATTGGATGTCTTTATACAATCGTTGATAGAACAAAAGCGGGCACAATCAGATTCAAATGCAACAGATATACTAGTATCTCTGATAGATGCCTATGATGAAGATGGAGCAAAGCTGAGTGATGAAGAACTTATTGGTCACACATTTTCATTATTTGTCGCAGGACATGAAACCACCGCGAATGCATTAACTTGGGCGATCTTCTTGCTGTGTCAGCACCCTAAAGTGCTTGTTGATCTTCTTGATGAACTTGCTGGAACTTTGCATGGCAATCCACCAACCATTGAAAAACTACCTAAACTCCCACTACTCGAAGGTATTGTTAAAGAGACCTTGCGTTTACTTCCGCCAGCAAGTATTGGCACTAGAATAACAAACGCTCCATGCAATCTCGGCGGCTTTGATCTACCCAATGGATCCAATATCATTTTCAGTCAATTTATAACTCATCGCTTACCTGAACTATATGACAATCCGGATCACTTTCAACCTGAGCGTTGGGCAACTCTCAAACGATCTCCATATGAGTACCTACCATTCAGTGCTGGACCACACATGTGTATCGGTTGGTCCTTTGCCATGCAGGAATTGAAAGTAGTATTAGCAACACTCCTTCAGCAGTATCGTTTCTCCGTAATCCCTAATACAAAAATCGAACCAAATCTTTTAATGCGTCCTAAATATGGAATGCCCATGCAACTTTTCCGACAAGACTATCGTTTTCAACAAGTATCTGTTCGCGGGTCCATTAACCAACTAGTTGATTTTCCTGTAAATTAGAATGTATTTATCAGACTTACTGTGCAAATTACTTATCAAATTCAATAGCAACAAATAACAAAAAAGACTCCAGAATTTATAAATTCTAGGAGTCTTTTTATGGTAAATGACTATATCTTTTTTACGCAAATTCTCCAACGAGCTTGTCGAACTGCTCTTTGGAAATAGAAAGATCTTGTTTTGCTAGTGCTTCATCACGGAAGCCTTTGATCATGCTTTCATAAGAAGGTTTTTCTTTATTTTGGTAGATAATACCGGTAATAAGACCATTGTGTTCCATCAATGTTTTCATTGCAAGACCACGGTCACTTGGGTCATAGTCTGGAATGTCACTCAGGTTTACAATGTTTTGTTTGAACCAGTCGTAGGTGTTGATTTTATTATATGTTACACATGGGCTGTACACGTTGATCAACGAGAAACCTTCGTGTTTGATACCCTCTTCGATTACGTTGGTTAAACCTTTTAGATCACTGGAGACAGACTGTGCTACGAAACCTGCACCAACCGTAAGTGCCATTTCCATTGGAGAGATCGCCGATTCAATCGATCCATTTGGAGTACTTTTGGTTTTGAAGCCCATTTCACTACGTGGAGAGGTTTGGCCTTTGGTGAGACCATAGATTTGGTTGTCCATGACAATGTAGGTGATGTTCACATTCCGGCGGATTGCATGAACGGTATGCCCCATTCCGATCGCAAATCCATCCCCATCTCCACCTGCAGCCACGACTGTCAAATCACGGTTTGCCAATTTTAAGCCTTGTGCAATTGGTAGAGCACGACCATGCACACCATGGAGACCATAAGCATTTACATATCCAGAGATACGTCCAGAACAGCCGATCCCAGAAACGATTGCAACATCTTCTGGTTCTAGTCCCTGATTGGCAAAAGCACGCTGCATGGCGGCCAACACGGAGAAGTCACCACAACCTGGGCACCAGTTTGGTTTCACTTTGTTGCGGAAGTCTTTAAATGTGGCCATGTACCAACAGCTCCTTACATTCTTTATAGATTTCAGCTGGCAAGAATGGGTTTCCATCGTATTTCCCTACGAAGGTGATCTTTTCCGCCATACCTACGTTCATTTTGATTAGATTAGTTAATTGTCCTGTCGCATTTTGCTCAATGACAACTACTTTCCGTGCTTTTTTCATCTCATTTGCCAGTTCTTCCGTTGGGAAAGGCAAAATCTGACGAATATGAGCATGGTTTACTTTGAGACCATCTTCTTCTAGGCGACCAATTGCCTCTTGGATGGTACCACGTGTAGAGTTGATCCCAACAATTAGCATATCTGCTTCTTCATGTGGTGCATTCACTGCAACTGGATTCGCAAAATCGATTCCATTTGCTAGCTTACGAAGACGCTTATCCATCATTTTCTTACGGTTCACAGCAGACTCTTGAGGACGACCTGTCTCTGAGTGCTCTACCCCTGTTACATGGTGAATACCGTTCTTTTTCCCAGGAAGAACACGACGTGAAACCCCATCTTCCGTGAACTCATAACGTGGGAAGAGTTCCGAATCGCCAAGTTCTGGAAGTTCTTCAGAATCTGTTACCAGTTTTCCACGTTTGATTTCGATCTTGCTGTAGTCTAGTGGATCTACTGTTTGCTTCCCTAACGCAACAGCAAGGTCTGTCATAATAATAACAGGACATTGATATTGTTCTGCTAGGTTGAAGGCCGAAATGGTGTCGTAGAAACACTCTTCTACCGTACTAGGTGCGATTACGATTTTTGGAATCTCACCATGTGTACTGTATAGCATTGCCAAGATATCGGACTGTTCTTGTTTCGTTGGGAGACCTGTACTTGGACCTCCACGTTGAGTGTTGACAATAACACATGGAGTTTCGGTCATACCAGCGAGCCCAATTGCTTCGGTCATCAAGGATAATCCAGGACCTGCAGAAGCAGTTAGTGCACGAACCCCACCATAGTTAGCACCAATGGTCATCGTGATCGCTGCGATCTCGTCCTCGGTCTGAACAACAGTTCCACCGAACTCAGGTAGTTTTTGGATCAAGTATTCCATGATCTCAGACGATGGCGTGATCGGATAAGCTGCCATGAGACGAGCTCCTGCTGCCAAAGCACCAAGTGCTGTAGCATCGTTCCCGATCATGTACAACCGTCTTTGTCCATCAGAAGGAGATAGATAGAAACGAGTGATCGAATGACCCAGCTCTTCTACAAACTCTTTCCCACGACGAATTGCTTCTAGGTTTTTCTCTACTACTTTTTGTCCTTTTTTCGCAAAACGTTCTTCTAGAGCTTCCCGGAACGCTTCCACTTCTAGGCCAAGAAGAGCGATGGAAGCACCGACAGAAACCATATTTTTCATCTGAGCCATGCCTACTTCTTCGGCAATCTTGGTGAATGGCACAGCAATAAGACGAGCAGCTACACCTTCTGGTACAGTAGGCGCAAACTTTTCGTCTGCTAGGATTACCCCTTCGGTAATCAATTCATGAGCATTTAAGTCGATTGTTTCTTGGTCAAACGCTACAAGGATGTCCAGATCATCCGAGATCGAATGAGTTGGTTCTGTGCTGATCCGGATTTTTGTATTGGAGTGACCTCCCTTAATACGAGAGGAGAAGTGACGATATCCAAACAAGAAATAACCTTTACGATTGAGAGCGGTGGAGAGTGTTTCGCCCGCGCTATCAATACCTTCCCCTTGCTGGCCGCCTACTTTCCAAGAAAGCTGCTTAGTCAATGAACTCATCTCCTTTAAAAACTCCAAACCTATCATACTATTTGTCTAATCTATTTACTCTCCCTAAAAAAGAGAGAATTAGTCCCATTTCTCTGTAGATTGAAAGCGCTTTTCAACTTCTCTCCACAAAGAAAATGGCTTTATAATAGAGCCATTTTGCTAGGTGCGTTAACACCTACTAATTTTAGTCCTCTCTATTTGAAAAAGCAACTAGAATCCATCTTTTTTCTACTCTTTTCTGCAATTTTTGAAAGTCGTTATGATAGCGTTTTCATGATATATCAAGGTTTTTTTGGTAAAAACGAGCCATATTTTGGCAAGAAAATTTATATATTTGCTCTGTCGAATAATAGTTTGCTAGATAATCTAACAGAGTAGGATAACAACCTGCTTTCTCTAATCCAACCACTTTCGTCTCTATTCCATCAAAATCGGAACCAAATACGATATTGTTTTCTCCACCCAGTTCACAAATATATTCAATTTGTCGAAGAACATGTTCTAATCTCGCCTCTGATTGAGTTAAAAAAGGAGGATAAAAGGTAATTCCGATCCGACCATCTCGCTCGATCAATGCATGGATCTGTTCATCAGTAAGGTTTCTAGGATGGGGACAAATCGCTCTTGCATTGGAATGACTGGCAAGCACTGGAATATTCGAATACTGCATCACATCCCAAAATCCTTGTTCGCATACATGGGATACATCCACCATCATATGGAGCCTGTTTATTTCTTGCATCACTTGACGACCAAACTCCGTCAATCCACCATTCCGCCCCTCTAAGATCCCATCTGCTACCTCGTTGGCATAGTTCCATGTTAGTCCAACAAATCGAACCCCTAAGCGATAAAAAACACGTAATTTCATGAGCTCTCCTTGGATCGAGTCTAACCCCTCCAAAGCTAGCACTGCTCCAATCTGCCGTTCACCTATACCAAGAAAATCGCCTTGGTTTGTTACCAGTTGCATTTTGCTCTGGTCTCCTAAAACTTGCTCATAAAATAAATCAATTTGTTCTAGAGCAGCTCGGAATCTTTCTGTGGGTGGTACACGAGGAGAGATAAAAACGGCAAACACCTGGCTGAGTATATTTGCTTTTTGTAATTGTTCGTATGAGGCATCTAATGTTGAATTAGCTTGATAAAATAAATCTTTGGAAGGATCTCTCCACAATTTGGATAATACATCACAGTGAGCATCTATGATTCTCATCTCGATTCCTCCTTCAAAACAGATTACGATTACCGCTTTTTATTTAGTCCACTTTTTGAAATTGATCGTGGAGGAGTTGACATCACATTATCAAACAATAATTTCCAGAAAAAGCAAAGAAACCTGTCTAATATAAATAGACAGGTTTCTTTGAACATTTTTAGCGAGGTTCTACAATTAACTTAATTGCCGTACGCTCTTCCCCATCGATGACGATGTCGGTAAACGCTGGAATGCAAATTAGGTCAATTCCGCTTGGGGCAACGAACCCTCGTGCAATCGCGACTGCTTTCACAGCTTGATTTAGTGCTCCTGCTCCAATTGCTTGCATTTCTGCTTGGCCACGTTCGCGAAGCACCCCAGCAAGAGCACCTGCAACAGAGTTCGGATTAGATTTTGCTGAAACTTTTAATACTTCCATGGAATGTACCTCCTCGATGGTTTGAGTGAATCCACTTTTATCATATTCGACTAACTTATAAAAATTCCTTCTTAATATTGTAGATAGAAACGAAAAAACATAAATAATTTTATTTCAATTTTATGGAAATAATTCTTATTCCTAAGAAAACCAAGGTTTATCATCATCGATTCGAATTCGTTGAATCTTCGTTGTCCGTTTTGTTTCTGGTGAAAAGTGAAATAAGACCGCATTGAATTGAGTACGACCTTGAGTCACCTCAAATCGAACTGGTAATTGAGTTAAAAAACGGCGAATAACGGCATCTTTTTCCATACCTAAAATTCCGTCGTACGCTCCTACCATTCCGACATCTGTCAAATAACCAGTACCTTTGGGGAGAATACGATCATCTCCTGTTTGTACATGGGTATGAGTCCCTACCATTGCACTAATTTTCCCATCCAAATACCATCCCATGGAAAGTTTCTCTGCAGTAGCCTCCGCATGGAAATCCAAAAATACATAATGGGAAGAAGGTACTTTTTGAAGTAGTTCATCGACTTTGCGAAAAGGACAATCAAACGTTCCTAGAAAAGTTCGCCCGATTAGGTTTAGGATCGTGATCTTTCCTTTTGGGGTTGAAATCGTCGTACTTCCATTACCTGGAGTTCCTACAGGAAAATTGGCAGGACGTATGATTCGTTTTTCTCGATCAATGAAGTCAAATATCTCTCCTTGATCCCAAGCATGATTTCCCAGCGTGATAACATGAACCCCTAAATCCCAATATTCCCTCACTATTGCTTGAGTGATTCCACGTCCATTTGGTGCGGAATTCTCTCCATTCACTACAATTACATCAGGCTGATATGTTTTTTTCAACTCAGGCAAGGTTTGTTGGAGTACCTGACGACCTGTTGTACCTACTACGTCTCCAATCATGAGCAATTTCATAAGATCCCCTTACTAATCTCCTAGGACTTGTTTCATTGTCGAAACAGAGGTTGTATTTTACATGTAAGCGCTTGAAACGAAAATCGGAAAAAAATAAAGCGGCCAAAGCCGCCTTATTTTGCGTATTCTACCGAACGTGTTTCCCGAATTACTGTTACTTTGATCTGTCCAGGGTAATCTAGCTGATTTTCAATCTGCTTCGTGATTTCCCTAGCGAGTCGTGTAGCTTCTGCATCATCTACTTGATCAGGCTTCACGATTATTCTACACTCACGCCCTGCTTGGATGGCATACGATTTTTCTACTCCATCAAATGATTCGCAGATCTCTTCTAGTTTTTCTAGACGTCGAATATATGCTTCTAGCGTTTCACGTCTTGCACCTGGTCTCGCTGCAGATAACGCATCTGCCGCTCTCACCAAGACAGCAATGACACTAGTAGGCTCTACATCCCCATGATGAGAAGCGATGCTATTGATCACAATCGGATTCTCCTGATATTTCTTGGCGAGTTCTACCCCAATCTCTACATGAGAACCCTCAATTTCGTGATCAATTGCTTTCCCAACATCATGTAAAAGACCTGCTCGTTTTGCTAAGTGGACGTCTTCTCCCAATTCAGCTGCTAAGAGACCAGCTAGGTGAGCAACTTCCATCGAGTGCTTCAAGACATTTTGACCATAGCTAGTACGGAACTTAAGGCGTCCCATAATTTTGATCAAATCTGGATGAAGACCATGAACACCTGTTTCGAAAGTGGCTTGCTCACCATACTCTCGAATTCGCTCATCTACATCTCGACGAGACTTCTCGACCATTTCTTCAATACGTGCTGGGTGAATCCTCCCGTCTGCAACTAGTTTCTCCAAAGCAACACGAGCTACTTCTCGACGAATTGGATCAAATCCAGAGAGAATCACCGCTTCGGGAGTATCATCAATAATGAGATCAATCCCAGTTAAGGTTTCTAAGGTACGGATATTACGGCCCTCTCGACCAATTATCCGTCCTTTCATCTCATCATTTGGAAGTGTAACAACAGAGACCGTCGTCTCTGCGACATGGTCAGCAGCACAACGCTGAATCGCTAAAGATAAGATATTTCTTGCCTTCTTATCTCCTTCTTCTATTGCTTGCTGCTCCATCTCTTTAATCATCTGGGCAGTTTCATGACGCATCTCATTCTCTACCCGAGTTAGAATAAGCTGGCGTGCCTCATCCATCGAAAGATTCGAGATTCGTTCCATCTCTCTAACCTGGCTTTGATAGAGCTCTTCGATATCATTGTGCCGCTTTTCTAACTGACGTTCGCGTTGATTAAGGAGTTCGTCTCTCTTTTCCAAGGCAAACTGTTTTCGCTCTTGAGTCTCTTCTTTTTGATTCAAGCGCTTTTCAATACGTTGCAATTCGCCTCGCTGTTCGCGGATATCTTTTTCCGCTTCATGACGTAAGCGATGTGCTTCATCACGAGCTTCCAAGATTTTTTCTTTTTTTGTCGCTTCTGCATCTACAGCCGCTTTTTCGACAATGCGCTCTGCCTCTAACTCTGCATTCCCGATTTTTGCTTCCGCAGTTCTTTTCCTAATCCAATAACCGACAAAACCCATTACTAGCGAGGCGAACAGCAAAACGATGTCTAATGTGTCCAACATTTGCTTCGTGTTCACCTCCTCAGCTTTTACCATTAAAAAAGACCGAAAAAGGATTCGGTCCACTCTTTCTATAAGTTGCTATTCCAGTCGGGCTGAGTTTGTTCACGAATCGATTTTTCAATTTCCAACATCAGCATCCAGAAATGGATGAAACTGTATCTTCACCTCGAATTGGTAAAGATACAGTTCAATTTTATTATTCCTAGAAGTTAGTTGTCAAGGCGACGTACTGGTGTAACTTCTGATTCACCGCTCCGTAAGCGTACATGATACGCTTGGTCAGCCGATTCACTAAGATGAGTATTGTGTGTTACCATCAAAATCTGTCGATCTAAACTTTCACTGATTGAACGTAAAAATTCAACCATTGGAACGATAAAATCTTCACTGACATGCTTTCCTGGCTCATCTAAAATGATGGATCCTTCCATGCGAGGTCGCATCGACTCCAATACAGCGATTCGCAGTGCTAGAGAGATAATGTCTACTACGCCGCCGCCACGAGCATCTTGGGGTTTGTTCTCAATCGTTCTGCCTTCCCACTCCGTCACTGCATAAAATTCCGCTGAGACATTCTTACTTGATGGATCAGACAGAGCAATGGAAAAACGAAAGCTTGGTCCAAATACATATTGCAGAGCATTAGATACTAGCATCTCCAATTGCTCTTTGGATTGTTGCCTTGCATAGTCAGCAGATTTTTGTAGTAGGAGACGAACTTTGTCTAGCTTCTCCTTCTGTACTTCTAACTCTTGCAACTTCTGTAAAATTTCTTCTCGTTCTTGTAGCAAGAGATCTCGTTTGGATTTTTGCTGAATCCATGTTTGTCTTGCATTTTGGAGATCTTTCTCCAGTTTGGACAAGGAAGGTCTCATCTATAACAGCTCCTGCGGAATCATCGCATTAACTTCCTCAATCTCTTTCCGAATCTCTTTTTCCAAGCGTTCAATCTCCTCTTCTAATTTACTAGGCTCTACTCCTAACTCTTCTAGTTGACGAAGAATCTGCTTTTCTTGTTTTTCCAATGATTCCAACCGAACTTCTGCCTTATAGCGCTTATTCTTTGCATCTTCTATTTTTTTGCGTAGTACTTTAATCTGTTCTTCCAGCTGCTGCATATTGATCCCCTCCAGTAAGTTCTTCAATTAAAATTTTGATTGCCTCTAAATTCATCGTAGCTCCACATGTTGGACACTTTCCATGTTGTTTCAAAAGATTGGTATACTCTGTTGTATAAGACCTTATATCTTGAATGCGGGATTGTAGATAACCTCTTCCCACTTGTAAACTCTGTTGTGTATCTACATATTCCTTTTGTAGCAATTGCAAATTTTGGAATTTGATTAGACTCTCAGCTAACTTTGGGAGCACGTTTGTTTCCCAATGTGGTACAGATTCCGTTTGGTGTTTCCAAGATTCCACATGACTGCGTTCCCTTTGAAGTTCCTGCCATTCTCTTAAGAGACTCTCTAGCTTTTCATATTGGAGAAAGTTATTAGAAGAAGCATGGATACGAGATTCTAATTCAGAAACCTGAGACGTACGGTCTAGTATCTGTCGATAGCGGGATAACTCTTTCTGAAGGGAACAATTAGTGGTATAGACTTGTTGTAGCTTCAGATAGAGTTCACTTATTTGTATTACTCTCTCTAATTTATTTTGCGACTCCGATACTTGACTGGTATCTTGGAGGACTTGCTTCTGGGTTTGTATAGCAAACTTGTTTTCTTTATAGTCCGAAGCTAGTCTATGTAGATGGACATACTTTCCACCTTTTTTCTCCATTTCCAGTACTGGCACTTCTAATTCTACTACTCTTTGTAGAGATTCCCACTTACTTTTTTCTGTTAACTGCTCTTGTTTGATCTCTCCATAGATCCTTTGGATCTCTCGTAAACTCTGAAGCCTGCTCTCCAAATCTACTAAATTTTGATAGCGTGCTTCTAATTGATCGAGTTGTTCCCCTAATTTTTCCAATGGTTCATATGGTGTTAGTTTGGCTTCATACGATTGTTTTTGTTCTTCTAGAAATCTACTTCTCGTTTGGAGCTGATTCCGATCCGTACCTGTTCCTTTGATTGCTTGATCGATCAATTGAGCTCCACTGATCATCCCGATCACTTTTGCCTTGGTTCCTCCCGATTCAGAGAGCAAAAACGGGCCTTCTAGTTGGCTCCCCACCTGAAGAAAAATCTCTTGTTTCTCTAGGCGAATCGGCCGAATACCGTGTGCATCAACGATTTCCTTTGGTACATCTGATCCAAAACCTTCTAAGACTAGCTCTTCCTGATCAAGTCGACATAGTGTATAACGATTAATCGATTTACCACGAGTGCGAATAATCTTGGTTCCATCAGTAAGCTCTAACGTCACTTGTGCACGGTTGGCTCCATCTCGAATCATTTCGGTACCGCGAGGATTATTAAACAAAACCCACCTTAGTGCTCGAAGAATGGCGCTTTTCCCACTATCGGAAGGACCTACAAATACATTGAGGCCAGGATGAAAGGTTAGCTCTGTAAAACGGTGTGATTGAAAGTTCTCAATGGTTAATTTGGCAAACCTACTCACAGACTGTCCCCCCTTCTTGTTCTTCTGCTTCGGCTAATCGACGTAAAGCATCTCGTTTAATTGATTCTTCTATGCCTTCACTTTGAGAAATCTGTTCAATGATCTCTTTGGCCGTAATCCCTTTATACTCGGATGATGCTCCTACTTGTTGCATAAATTGCTGTAGCTGTTGATCTCGAAATGCAGCTTTTTCTAGAGCAGAGCGATCCATAATATCCGTACCTTTTTGTGCACACGTAAGAGGAATTAATTCAACCCGCATTTCATTGGTAAAATCCATTAAAACCACTTGTGGCATCCGATTCATCTCTGCTTTTTGACTATGGATTCTCGCTAACGCCCCAGGATTGACAATATACTTTCCTTGACGGGTCTGCATCTTAAAACCAGCATGATAGTGTCCAGTCAATAAAATATTCCAATCCGTCTCTAGCTCCCAAATTTGTTGAATCGTGGTGTGTGCAACACCTTCCGGAAAGGATCGATCAACCAACATTCCATGAACCATATGAATGCAATAGTCTGCATTAGTAGAATTAGCCACTGCATAATCCAATGCAATCGGTCGTTTATCCAATTCATAATGAAATGGAGTACCTGTCACTTGTACTTTCGTACCTGCTTTTTCCAGAAGAAGCGGTGTCTTGGAATCTAGCAACTGGAGCGCTCCAAATGCATCTAGTAACCCTAACATAGTGCGGGGAACAGTCTGTGGATTATGTCCGTACACATCATGGTTTCCTGCAATCGCATAAATCGGAGCTGGTGCGCGATGAAAAAGATCTGCAAATTGTCGTACTACCGCTGGAGAGAGATTAGGGCTATGGAAAATATCTCCTCCATGCAAAATGGCATCCACCTGTTCTCGCTTCGCAATCTCCATCGTTTCTACCAATTTTTGATAGATAGTTTGGGGGAAATCGTCCGTTCGACTGCGTGGTGTTGTCCCACGAATATGGGTATCTGTCATATATAAAATTTTCATTGAGTTATCTGCCCCCTACCGGTTCCTTAGCTCTTTCAGAATAGGTCCGATTATCTCCCAAGAAAAACCACGTCGCAATAGATAGTTTCCTAGTTTTCGTTCTACTTTTTGCCAAGGATCGTGCTTGATACGAAGATAGCGCCTTTCAGCAATCTCCATTGCTAATTGGCGCTCTTCTTCTAGATTGGTTTGGGCTAGCGCATGAGAGATGTCTACTTCCTGGATTCCTTTTTGCTTCAACTCTTGTTGAATGCGGAAGGTTCCTAGTCCTTTGCGCGTTCGCTCTTGAACCCAGGATTTGGCATAAGCAGAATCATCAACGTAACCTAAATCTTGGAGCTCTTGTAAAACCGGATGGATCCGATCTATCGAAAAATCTTTGGCAATTAGATGCTCCTGGATCTCTTTTCTGGTACGTGGACGATAGGAGAGATAGCGTAGTGCCGCTTGCCGAACTTTATTCTCTTCCTCTGCAAGTAGCAAATCTCTCCATTCTGCTTCCTCCATCTCCATCCCTTTATGAAGACCGTACTTTACTAGCACATCTTCATGGATTGTGAGAGAAGGCTCTTCATCTAGATAAATCTCATATTGTCTAGCCATCCCTATTTTGACGATCTGAGTAATCGTTTTGCTCATAGTTTTCAGTAGAGTCTAGCTTTCAAGATCAAGCAGAACTCCTGCATCTTCTTTCTCTTTTGCTTTGCGACCGCGTTTTTTAGGTTCTTCTTCTTTGACTGGTTTTGGCTCAGGTGCTACTTCAGCAACTGGTAGCTCATAATGAGCACGAACTTTGTTTTCAATCTGTAGGAAAAGAGGTTGATTCTCTTTCAAGAACAATTTTGCATTCTCACGACCTTGTCCTAGACGATCTCCTTCATAGGAATACCAAGCACCACTCTTATTCACAATATCTAAGTCTGTAGCAATATCGAGGGCACTACCTTCACGAGAAATCCCTTCACCGAACATAATATCTACCTCCGCAGTACGGAATGGAGGCGCTACTTTATTCTTCACTACTTTGATCTTGGTACGATTTCCGATCATATCCGTTCCTTGTTTGAGTGTTTCTGCACGACGCACTTCTAAGCGAACACTAGAATAGAATTTGAGAGCACGTCCACCTGGGGTCGTCTCTGGGTTTCCGAACATAACGCCCACTTTTTCACGAATTTGGTTAATAAAGATCGCAATGGTTTTGGATTTATTAATAGCACCAGATAATTTCCGTAGTGCTTGGGACATCAAACGAGCTTGGAGACCTACGTGAGAATCCCCCATCTCACCTTCGATCTCTGCTTTTGGGACAAGTGCTGCAACTGAGTCGATAACAATAATATCGACTGCACCACTACGTACTAAGGCTTCTGCGATCTCCAACGCTTGTTCCCCTGTATCAGGCTGCGAAAGCAAAAGCTCAGAGATATCTACTCCCAATTTCTGTGCATAAATCGGATCAAGAGCATGCTCCGCATCGATAAAAGCTGCTTGCCCACCATTTTTTTGTACCTCTGCAATAGCATGTAGCGCTACAGTCGTTTTACCAGATGATTCCGGACCATATACTTCGATGATACGTCCACGAGGGAAACCACCAACTCCCAAAGCAATATCGAGAGCTAGTGCACCTGTAGAAATCGTCTCTACAGATGCAATCGTATCTTCTCCCATCTTCATAATGGAGCCCTTTCCAAATTGCTTCTCAATTTGTCTAAGTGCCATTTCAAGTGCTTGTTTGCGATCTGACATATGTATACCTCTCCTTTTTACCAATCAATCTTTTCCTATGATGACTCGTCTAATCTATCATTTTTTTCATGAATACGATCCATATCTATATCAAAATCAACTAGTCCTATCATAACCTGTTTGCGAAAAGCTGCCAAGTGTTTTTGCGAACATTTATTCGATTGTTTTGGGTGAAATTTACAAAAGTTCACCTTCCTTTCTCGGATATCAGAAGTGTTGATTAGCTAATTACATGAAGCGGAGAGCATGATTTTTACCTTCCATACGATCGGTAGCGATAGGCAAAAAATCACCTCCTAATCTTTGGTAAATCAACAGCCTGCTTGATATTAACTTGCTAAAAGCTATAGGTGACTAGATATCTCCTTTTACCAAACCCAAACAAAAAAGCCTTGGGGGTAGATCCCAAAGGCTAGTACATCAAAGCAACTGTAAAGACCTCTTCATGGAGATCCTCTAATCATTTCATTCTACACATTCATATTTTTTTCTAAATTAAAGCAAATGTATCGTATTATTGTTTTTTATATTCATAAATTCTATATAAATATACACCAAAAATTGTCCCAATGAATGACATCCCTGATACAAACAAATAAAACATTTGACCAGCTAGAACATTGTACATAAAGCCTCCTACATAAGATGCAATAATACCAGATACACCAAAGAACAGTAATGCTAACACAGTTTGACCTGTCGCACGCCATTCAACAGGTACAATGGAATATAAGTACTGAATCGCTGCTGTATAAAAAATGGGGAATGTCAGCATTTGCATGATTTGTAAGATCGCTAATAATAGCGGATCAGTTATCCAAGCAGATACAAAAAATCGAATGAAGAAAAAAAATGCTGCAATGGTAATGATCAACAATTCTTTCCCTTTACGAAGCCAATAAAAACTAAGGGCAAACACAATAATTTCACTACCAGCAGCTAAAAAGAATGCAAGACCTACTAATTCTGTATCACCGCCTAAAGCATGAATATGAACGCCTAAAAAGGTATCGTTCATACGTGCTGGCACAGAACAAATAAAAACAAGCAATAAAAAAAGCAACGTTTTGCGATTATGTAAAAAAGACCTTAATCCATCCATGGTTACAGGTGTTGATGAAACAGGGGCATTTGGCATGACCCAGCAAATAAAAAAACTAATAGTTCCTAATGCGACAAATAAAATCGCCACACTGTTTACTCCAAAATAAGACATTATATATCCTGTTAGGAGTGATAAGACTGCATATCCTAAAGCACCGTATGTTCGAATTGAGCCGTAGCTAATCTTTTTCGCCTCTGCCACTGTAAAATTCAGGCTCTCCAATAAAGGATCCATTGGCATTAAAAAGAAATAGACCAGCATCGCAAATAGGACTAACCATAAAAACTCATTCGAATCAAAAAGCAAATAGCCGAACAAGCTCGACAAAATGATCAAT
The DNA here is from genome assembly GCF_000942395.1 of Risungbinella massiliensis. Taxonomy (GTDB): domain Bacteria; phylum Bacillota; class Bacilli; order Thermoactinomycetales; family Thermoactinomycetaceae; genus Risungbinella; species Risungbinella massiliensis. The sequence goes on along the minus strand of NZ_LN812103.1, from coordinate 1,184,575 downwards.
AACAATAATACTTTACGAATCGTCTTTGTCTTATCACTAATCAATCCCCATAAAGGTTGTGTAATGAGCGTTACAAAGCCACCTGTCCCAACGACTAAACCTATTTGACTCACTGATAAACCTTGTTGTGCTAAATAAACCGGCAAAAATGGAATAAATAGTGCTAGCAATCCAAAGTATAAAAAATTAAAACCTCTAAGTAGATACTCAGCTCTCATCTTGCACCCCACTCTTATAAAATAGCTAAATGACTGTCCAGCTTTGAAAATATGTTATTTTAACATCAAGTAATACAAAATAAAAGTCTACCCTGTTTTGATTGGAATTTAGGAGCTCTTTGCAAACAACCAAGTGTAATTTATACTTTGAACGGGAAGACAAAAAGATAGAAAGAACTTAGTAGACATCTTAATAGATGATGACTGTCTTCAAACCAAAGGGGGGTATAAATTGAACAAAGAGAAAATGAAAGAAGAGATCATGGAACAACTGGAAGAAGTGTACGATCCAGAGTTACATATCGATATCGTCAATCTCGGTCTTGTCTATGGAGTTGATATAGATGATGAAGGAAAAGTCGATGTGACCATGACATTAACTGCTATGGGATGTCCCCTATCGGCGACGATTCATCAAATGGTAACCGAGGCAGTAATGAAAGTAGACGGTGTCCAAAGTGTTTATGTAGATATCGTTTATGATCCACCATGGGACAAAAGTCGTATGTCTCGTTATGCAAAAATCGCTTTAGGTATTGCGGATTAAGAAAAAGAAGACCTCTCTCTTGGATGAGAAAGGTCTTCTTTTTCTTAATCTAGGTGGGTCATTAAAAGATGAAGATCTTCTTCAAAATAACTATGCAATATGCAGTATTTAACAAGCTTCTTTTGTAGATTGAGAAAAATAGTAAAGTGCAATTACTATTCCAACGGAAAGAAACTTTATACCAATCCAAATTGCTCCTTTTTGAATGAGGTACCAAAATACCCATTTTGTAAAAACGATTAGATCGCCACTTGCACCTAATAAATATTCTGTTACGAAATCCACTGAGTCGATTCTCCTTACTTCAGTTCTTCTTCAAACGACAAATTAGTTGGTTCTTCCAATAATTCCGCATGAACTTCTAGATTGGTTGATTCTACCTTTTCATCCACTTCATCAAATGAAAACTGATCTACCCATACATGTCCAGCTCCGGATAGAAGTACTCCAAATGCAATGACTGCACTGTTTTCTGGGACATCTAGGACAACGGAGTATTGATTCCAATTGTTAGAACCTTGAATCGGACGATCGCCCATATTATCAAATTGTAGAACATCGTCCGATGCACTATCGATCCGCATCCACAAACCTGCAAAGTGTTGAACATTTTCTGTTTTAACAAAGCCGGAAAGTTTCATTCTTTTTCCTCTATATCGATCCGCTTTGAATTGTTGCATTATCGTAGCAAATTCTTCGACTCCCTGTACTGTTTTGGATTTTAAATAACCTGACATTCTCCCTTGATGCACAACCGTTCGATCAATCCCCATTTCATAATTAAATGGATGACTCCCACTTAAAAACCAGCCCTTTATTTTTTTATCCATATAGGATTCCTCCTTTTGAGTTAAAATGTTCGTCATGAGTTTTCGATATTGACCAGGCGGTAAGTTATACATTTTTTTGAAGGCTCGAGTAAAGGCTTCTTGCGACTCAAACTGATAATACAGAGCAATGTCGATAATTCGTTCCTTGGTGTGAAGAAGGGCACCTGCTGCGTTGGCAAGTCGTCTCATACGGATATAGGTAGTAACAGACATCCCAACAGTTGTTTGAAAAATTCTGTGAAAATGATACTTGGAAAAACCAGCGACATCTGCAATCTCCTCCATCGAAATCTCCTCGTGCAAATGAGATTCAATCCAATGGATCGTTTTCTGGGTCATCCATTCGTAGTTCATCAAATCCTCCTTCATTTATAGGATACTGAACGAACAGAATTGTTTTTTGATATTTTTTGCGATAATGTACCAACACAAAAAGTCCGATTCCTATGAATGGGAATCGGACTAAAGATATCGATATATTAGGAGCGAACTCTTGGACGAGCTGGCTCTAAATTGACACGAGCACCATTGATCCGGGATTGACGAAGTGCTTCGTAGACAAATGGAGCAACCTCTTCAGGAACTTCAACAAAAGAGAAGCGATCATAAATATTGATTTTCCCTACTTGGCGGGTTGTAATCCCAGCTTGCTCGGAGATCGCTTTGGAAAGCTCTTGAGGGCGCATATTGGTATTACGCCCAACGTTAATAAAGAAGCGAACCATTCCTGGAGCAGCTCCCGTCTCTCCAAAGTTGTAGGACTGATCTTGACTTCGAGTAAAACGTTCTGAGAAAGCAACATAGAGTGCTGCCGCTGCGATTTTGTTCTCAGAAAATTGTTCTTTTAATTGAGTGATCATATCCTCAAAGAGCTTTAGATCTGCATCTGACTGAATGACACCTTCGATCTGAGTCATCCAGCTTTTTTGTTGCTTAGCGGCAATTTCTTCCAACGAAGGAAGCTCGCGTGGTTGGAGACGTGCCCCAGTCTCTTTTTCGATGAGGCGAAGTTGCTTCAACTCACGTGGTGTAACTAAAGTGAGAGCAACTCCCGCACGTCCAGCACGACCTGTACGACCGATCCGATGTACATAACTCTCCACATCTTGCGGAATGTCAAAGTTAATTACATGAGAGACACTACCTACATCAATCCCACGAGCAGCCACATCCGTTGCGACTAGTAACTCTAAATCTCCATTTCGGAAAGAGCCCATCACGCGATCGCGCTGTTCTTGTTGGAGATCTCCATGTAATCCACCAGACAAATAGCCGCGGGCAGCAAGGGCTTCCGCAAGCTCATCTACTCCTTTTTTAGTACGACAGAAGATGATGGCAAGATCGACTTCTTCGCTATCCAAAAAGCGACAAAGGGCATCTAGCTTGGAGTTTTCTAGTACACGATAGTAGATCTGGTTGATTTGTGGCACATGTACTTCTCCACGGTTCATGGTAATATAGCGAGGTTTTCTCATATATTTGGTAGCCAATTGACGAATGGCTGGTGGCATCGTAGCAGAAAAGAGAAGAAGCTGACGTTGCTCTGGAGAATAAGAGAGGACTTGTTCAATATCCTCAATAAAGCCCATATCTAGCATTTCATCTGCTTCATCTAAGACAACAGTGTTGACATTATGCATTTTTAGCGTGCCACGGCGCAAGTGATCCAGAAGACGACCAGGTGTTCCAATAACCACTTGAACCCCTTGTTGCAACGCTTTAATTTGACGTCCCATTGGCTGGCCACCATAAATGGGGAGCGTACGAACTTTTTTAAATCGACTGATTCGGCTCAGTTCTTCTGATACTTGTATCGCTAGCTCTCTAGTAGGTGTCAAAATGAGCGCTTGTACATCTCGCAACTCCATATCAACAGATTCCAACACAGGAATCCCAAAAGCTGCTGTTTTTCCAGTTCCAGTCTGTGCTTGACCGATTACATCTTCTCCTCGAAGCACTGCTGGAATACATTTTTCTTGAATCGGGGATGGTTCTTCAAATCCGATCTCTTTGATGCCAGTTAATAAGGCATCGCTTAATTGAAAGTCATCAAAACGCATCATAAAAGCTTATTCACCTTTCCTAACTGCTTGCAAAAGAAGGAACAGTCCCTGGATCGCTGCTAACCGCTGAATACGCTGCCTAGAACCTGACATTTGGTACTGATATACCTTAGTCGGTTCTCCTTTGTGTGCCAATCCGAAATAGATCAGACCGACAGGCTGGTTTTCACTGGAGTCTGGTCCGGCTACACCTGTAACACTAACTGACCAATCACTTGCGAAGTTCTCCAATGAATGTTGCGCCATCTCCCGTGCAGTTTCCGGGCTGATCGCTCCATGCTGTTCTAATATTTTGGTTGGTACTTTCGCCACTTTCCTCTTGCTGCTGTTCTGGTAAGAGACGATCCCACCAGCTACGACGCTACTACTCCCTGGTACCGTCGTCATCAAATGTGTCATCAGCCCACCAGTACAACTTTCTGTAAAGGAGACCGTTTGACCTCTTGAATCTAGCTCTTGACAGATTACCTGTTCGAGATTTTGTCCCTCTGTACTAACTACGTATTCTCCTACTCGCTGCCTCACCTGAGAAGCAATCTGTTCTATTTGTGCTTCGGCTTCTTTCGTAGTTGGAGCTTTTGCTGTAAATCGCAAAGTACAACTAGCTTCCCCTGCATAAGTTGCAAGGACCGGATTCTCACTAGATTGAATCAAATCCTGAAGCTCGGCCTCCAACCGTGATTCTCCAATCCCGACAAACGAGTAGGAACGAGCGAGAATCGCTCCTTTTATTCCTAGCACACCGTTCAAATAGGGTTCTACTTGTTCGTGCCACATAGGACGCATCTCATTCGGTGGGCCCGGTAACAGGCAATATGTTACCCCTTGATGTTGTATTGCCAATCCCGGAGCTGTTCCTCTTGGATTAGCAAAGATCGTTCCATTTGGAAAAACATATGTCTGTTTTAGATTATTCTCTGTCATCGTGCGGTTGCGGCTTTGAAAAAATTCTTTTAATCGAATGAGCGTGGACTCGTCTTGCACTAAATCCATCCCAAGCACTTCAGCCAGCGCTTCTTTGGTCAGATCATCCATCGTCGGCCCTAGACCACCGCATAGAAAAACGAAGGAAGAACGTTTTGCAGACAATCGGAGAAGATTCGTAAGATCATCCCAGTTATCCCCCACCGATGTATGAAAACGAATTTCTAATCCCAATGAAGAACAGGCTTTGGCTATGTATTGGGAGTGGGTGTCCAATGTATGACCCATCACTAATTCGCTACCGACCGTAATAACCTCTCCTACCACTAGTTTTCCTTTCCTTTCCGTTGCTCAGCCCCATGAAATGCAATCACGTGCCGATTTTTATGGAAATAGTCAATCCCAGACCAGAGGGTAATCAAGACTGCTAACCAAGTGGTAATATCAGCGAAAGGAATTTGAATAATGGAGAATGGAATGTTGTTTAACATCAGAGAGACAATTGCGACAATCTGAATAATCGTCTTTAACTTCCCAAGTCGACTTGCAGCAATCACTCTACCCTCCGCTGCTGCGATCAAGCGCAAGCCTGTTACCGCAAACTCTCGGCTAATGATCACAATTGCGATCCATGCTTCCAAACGCTGCATTTCAACAAGAGAAATTAACGCAGCAGTAATTAAAAGCTTGTCTGCTAAAGGATCTAAAAATTTCCCTAGGTTGGTGACGATCTGGTTTTTCCGTGCAATATAACCATCTAGTCCATCGGTTATTGCTGCAATGATAAAGACAATCGTCGCAATCAGTTCACTCACACTGAGAGAAACTTGTTCTACTTGGATGTGTCCGAAGTCAAAACGAATCAGTAAAAAGATCATTAATACGGGCACTAAAAAAATACGAGCCAACGTAATGCGATTGGCCAAGTTCACCAAAAATCTACCTCCTAGTGAGAGGAAATGGAGGTGGTTTCCTCACAGTTCATACTATATCCTGAAGGGAACAAATCCTGACCAATATTCCGAAACCCTATGTACTTTCAATGGAATTCGGGTAATCCTCTCGTAAGTATAAACTAAGCAATTCTTGCATGTCAAAAAGGTGCCCTAAGAATAACACATTTTTAACACAAAAAGCCCTCTCATCTATTGTATAGAGAGGGGCAAAATATGGTCTTAAATTCACTTGTTACTCTATGTTCAGTCAAAGAAGCGTTTGAAAAGAAGCCTAATGAAAAATCAAGCATCTGATAGTGTAAACTGGAAAGATTGAGGATCCTTCAACTTATCCGTCTGGATAACAAAACCATTAACTGTTAACTTAACTTGGCTAGGGTTGTCTAGTCGTATCGAAAGCCATTTAGCATGATGAAACTGAATCGCTTGTCCTTTGGTTAACTTCTTTTCCGCTACAATACGACCAGTTGGTCCTTCTTCGCGTACTCGAACAGAACCGGTTCCTTCTAGACTAACTTCTACTTCCGATACATTGGATAGTTGGTACATATCCCCATATTCGTACGCTTCAGAAGTTTTGACTAATTTAATTTCTGGACGCTGGTCGCTGGTATAAGCTGATTGATCTTGTTTTTCACTTGGTACATTGGCATTTACATTAGTAGTTTCTTCGCCTGTAACCAACCATACACTGACAATCAAGAGAATTGCGACTATTCCTGCACTCACATAAAGCCATTTCTGTGGGATGCTAGTCAAAATTCCGATCCCTTTTACCTTACGATTGGTAGTTGACTTGTTTCGTCTCGAGATTGGTTCTCTAGGACTACGAGAATATGAAGGAACAGTAGGACGATCTTCTACTCTTGACTGGTTGTAAGCTTCTAAAAAAGGCTCTGGATCTTTTTGAAGAAATTTAGCATAAACACCAATATAATTTTTTGCTCTGACCGGAGATGGAATTTCATCCCAGTTTTCTACCTCTATCGCCTCTACACAATCTGCTGGAATTCGTGTTCGCAAGGAAACATCTTGAGCAGATAACTTTCTTGCTTCACGGGCTAGCCTGAGCTGTTGAAATATCATGATATCCTCCCAAGTGTCCTTTCTTTTCTCGTTCAGTATAGCGTTTTATTGTAAAAGAAAAAGCCTTTCATAGGCTTTTTCACAAAAACTATTTTTTTTGTAGACGGATGATCTGTCCACCTGGTTTTACTGGAACACCATTTACCGTAGTTTCTACATATTCTGGTGCTCCAAGTGTGATAGAGATCTTTTCACCTGAATTAAGAGTCAAACTTCTTTTCACAGAAGGATCTTTGGAATTCAGTGTAAATTCCTCTTTTTCTCCAGAAGCATTTGTGATAACTACAACACTCCTGCCACCATTTGGTGAAAACACTAACTCTACTTGATCAGAGCTTATAAGATATACACCGTCACGCTCTTTTGTAACTGCGCCATCCGTTTTTTGCTCTGATCCTCCATCTTGCGATGCAGACTTAGTCTCTGGTGAATCCGGAGCAATTGGTGCAGGTACTTCCGTTGTTTGCTCCTGTGATTGAGCGGTATCATCTCCACCAGCAAAAACAAAATAGGCTACTAATGGAAGAATAATTACACCCGCTACAGTTCCCAGAAACCAATTTTTGGTATAAATCGGAGCTGCCTTACCTTTTTTGGTCCCTTTGCGGTTCTCATTTCGATGTTGTGCTGCCTCGTTGCGAGTTGGCGGCTTCATTGACATAACATCTTCGGAAACGCGCGGAGAGGTATTAAATCGATCCGATCGAGCAAAACGGTCTGTGTTTTCGCTCCCCTGTGCCCGTCCACGGAACTTACCTGAAGGAGGATTTGTCGTTTGTTTACCCATTTCAGAAATACCATTAGGTAACCTACTAGTATTTCGTCTATGCCCGGTTGGAGGCTCATCTACCTCAATCGATGGACGAGATTGGTTTAGAAAAACGCTATCTCCTGAAGAAATAGAACTTTCTTTGTTGGAGCCAAGAGATGATATTCGTTCCGTACCTAAACGGTCTCTACCAAATCGATCAAGTGAAACTTGATCTTGTTGTGAAGCACGCTCCGTCCCCAAACGTGGCGTAGGACTCAATTGGTTAGGTGGAAGCTTGATTGTATCCTGCATCTGTACTGGATCGACCTTAGGAAGCGGTCTAGTAACAGAAGGGACCTTACTGCCATCAACTCTTCTATTGATCGTTGGTAATTTTGTTGATGCCAGATAAGGATTACGTGCTCCAACTGCCGAATCAGGCTGTGCCGCTACACTAGCATCTGTCGCTGTGGCAGCTGTCATTTTATTTGTATTGCGGGAGGAAGTTTTAGTGGCCGATTGACCATATGTCTTATTCAAGAAAGACCCGCTTTGTGTTACGGGCAATTCATAGTTTGCCTCTTGGGCAGGTTCTTCTGAGCGCTGAGAGTCAGACAACGCAGATAACGGTACACTATTCCGCTTCGTGTTATTTTTCATAGTCATTGGTTTGGTTAGAGTAGATGTATTTGAATTTGCAATAGTGAGAGCCGTATGTAAGCTTGTCCGATTTTTGCGTTGTTTAGATGTATCTTCTTGAACTGCTTGCTGACTTCCCGTCTTTTGGAGTTGTTCGAGATGTTCAGCAAAAGAAAATTGACCAGTGTTTTGTGTAGGAGCTTTCCGAATTGCAGTAGCGGAGAGATCTGTCATCGTACCAGCCATGGTATCACCATTACGATGATGACCATAACGTTTTTCCTGATCTTCCTTGCGATAGTGTCGCAAAATATGATGCGGCTCCACTTTCACACAATTCGCATATGCTCTAAGATAGTTTCGAACATAATATGGGCTCGGTAATTTATCAAAATCACCGATCTCAATTGCGGTTAAAAAGTTTTTTTGTATTCTGGTCTTTTCTTGTACCTCATCGAGGGACAGTCCAGCAGACTCTCGGGCTTGTCGAAGGAATGATCCAATTTCGACAGACACCCTAGCCACCTCCTGAAGGTTGTAAATACCAAACTCACAACCTGCGAAATGTCAAAAACGTTCCATACGTCGGTATCAGCATAACATGGGTCTAAAAGTGTGTCAAAAATGGCTTAATTTAAAAAGAATGACAACCTATTACATAAGATGTGAAGTAATAGGAGGCTTGTCAATTATCCAATTTGGCATAGCATTCTCAGATGTTACTTCGCTTGAGGAAGATCGTAGCCAAAAAACATAACCACCAGCCACAAGTAGCAAGATACCAATTAGAATAAGGAATCTAGTATAAAAGACTCCAAATGTAGCTTTTTTTTTCTTCTTCTCTGTATTTGCTCCCTTTTCCTTTATTCTTCTATTGGACTTCTCTTCGGAGAATTTCTCCTGCATCTCATGATTAGGAGAAGAGACCCCCCTTTTTAAACGAGATGGAGTGGTCTCTTGTAACCGTTCCGATCGACTAGGTACCGTTGCAGTTCGAGAAGGCGCTACTTCTTCTTCCGACTGATACTCCTCTTCAAGGACGATCGAGGCAACCTCTTCCCTGTCTCGCCGTCCAACGCGCGAAGGGGTACGGGCTCCTGTATTAGGTTGTTTCGTTGTTCGAATACTAGAAGTTTGTCTCATTACTTGTTTTGGGTCTAATCCAACTGTCAACGTATAAGTACGTAGATAGGATTTTACATAGATTGGTCCTGGAAGTGCATCCCAGTTACCTTTCTCTAATGCTATTAAAAAATTTTTGTCAATCCGAGTGGAATAGGCCATTTCATCCAGTGAAATCCCTTGTTGTTCCCTTGCTTGCTTCAATTGTTTTCCAATTTCGACTGACAAAAGATCACCTCATTAAACGTAGAACAAGTAATAAACAGTACCCGCTGCTGTTAAAATCATCGTAATCGTAATAACAATCCACGGACCCCTAGGCTCATACTCTTCTTCCCTTTTGCCATGTGTCTGACTACGTGGTTTAAACTCCGACGGCTGAATTCCTTTGCGATTCTTGTCATTCGCAAAATTAGGCATGGAGCCTGATACAGTAGAGCTTTCTCTGTTAGGAGGCATAAACCTACTTTGTGGTCGCGAATCATATGAATCAAAACCAGGTCGATTGGACATCGAACCTGTAACAGTAGAACTTTCTCTGTTAGGAGGCACAAGTTTACTCTGTGGTCGTGAATCATATGAATCAAGGCCAGATCGGTTGGACATCAAACCTGTTGTAACAGTAGAGCTTTCTCTGTTAGGAGGTACAAGTCTACTCTGCGGCTGCGATTCATATGAATCGAATCCAGGTCGATTGGACATCAAACCTGTTGTAACAGTAGAACTTTCCCTAGACGTTGACATCAATCTACTTGTTGGTCGCGAGGTTTCAAATGATTCCCGCTTTGGTGGATTCATAGCTCCTGTAACAGTAGAACTCTCCCTAGTAGGAGACACAAATTTGCGAACTGGTCGCGATGTCTCATATGATTCCTGTACTGGTGTAGGATTCATATGAGTAGAGGTCGGTGCTGGTAAACCCAAAAATTGCTGTTGTGGAATAGGCCCAGGATTACGTGCCGATTCCGAACCTCTATGTTTCTTCATATTGCCTGTACCAATAGGTGGATATGGCGGAGCATTAACCGCTCCAACTCTAGCTTGAGGAGTAGATGGAATGACAGGGGATTCCCTGTTCTCCATAGTAGGTTGTTTCCATTCCTCTTCTGATCTTTGTTGTTTAGGCAAAGATGGGAGAAATGTGCTACTCCGATTTGGAGCCTCTTGAGGCTGCTCTTTTTCGGATAGTAATGAAGGGAAACGACTACCGTTTGCCCCTCTAAGAGGTGGTTGAAAATAAGTTTGTAGAACGGGGTTTTGCCCTTCTTCTAACTGAGTCGCTTTTTGTTTCGTCTCGGCCAAAGAAAAGCCATGTTCTGGTTGTGTTGCATTGCCATAAGTAGAAATAGAACTTTCATCTTGATTTTCTAAGAAGGAGTCATAGGCATCAAGTAACGGTTGATGATCTAAACCAATCCGTTTTGCATAGTTTTTCATGAAAATTCGCACATAGAATTCACTTGGCAGTTGATCGAATTGATCCTGTTCCAATGATTGTAGATACTTAATATTGATATTGGTGATTTCTGCCATCTCTTCTAGTGTATAGCCCATTTTTTCCCTAGCTTGTCGTAATGCACTACCAATTCCCAACTCGCTTCCCTCCTTACTTTTTAAAATCCTTGTCGAATATCCGTGTCAATCGCATCATATCGAATTTCTTCTTCGGGATCATTCCGAAGTTCAATAATATAATGAAAATCGTCCATCGTATACTCTGTTTCGCGAACAAAAATATCAGGATGCTCGATAACTTTGGTCGCTTTCATACGTAAAATGTCTCGTAATAACACACCATGTTCTTCATTCGCTCTCATAGTAGACACAATTCCATCGATTATGTAAACATGATTGCTAGATATCTCATCCATACCTAGCTGTCTACGAACTGTCTGTTTGAGTAATGTTGAAGAGACAAATGTCCATCGCTTATTTGCACAGACGCTTGAAGCTACAATTGATTCGGTTTTTCCAACACGTGGCATCCCCCGTATTCCAATTAGTTGATGCCCATCACGTTGGAAGATTTCAGCCAAAAAATCGACCAATAAACCAATTTCATCCCTCGTAAATCGGTATGTTCTCATGTCCTCTGAACAACGATCCAGATATCGACCATGACGAACCGCCATACGATCCATCAATTTTGGAGGTCGTAATGCCGTTAGGGTGATGTACTCTGAACGAATTAAAATATTACGTAAAGCTTCAATCTTTCCCTGATCATCCGTCCGTATTAACATTCCTCGACGACGATTATCCACCCCATTGATGGTGATGATATTTATGGAAAGCATACCTAGTAAGGAAGCGAGGTCTCCCAATAGGCCTGGTTTATTTCGGTGAATTTGATACTCCAAGTACCAGTCATTATTCTCCATGTTGGGAAACACACCTTTCCATACAAGTAAAAAACATAGAAATATAGAGAAAGATTTATGTTTTCAAGTATAGCATATAAGAAATAGCGTGCGAAGTAAGCAAACTAATAGTTTGAATTCTGGATAAATTTGAACGAAATTATGGCAATAAAAAGGACGTCCTTTTTTAATGAACGTCCTATCTATAATATTATGCTTGGTTGTCTACTAATTTGATCATGAGATTTGCCATTGTACGTTGTTCTTGCTCATCTGCGACATCCCATAAATCTTTTAATAGTCTTTCTTGCTCATTTTGAGGATTAATATCTTGTGCTAAATAATCCCCCAATTGATATGCTAGGTCACTAATCGATTCACGATCCATACCTAGTCCTTCTGCTTGTTGAAGGCGGTTTGCCAAGAAACCTTTCCATTCACCGAAGTTATCCAATACGGACATGTAAATCCCTCCTGCTGATTAATCATTCTATTGATAATCTGCCCGATGGATTTCATTCTTATGTATACCAACCACCATTTACATGTAGAACTTGTCCAGTTATATAAGATGCTTCATCAGACACAAGAAATCGTACACAACCCGCTACATCCTCTACTGTGCCAATCCGACCAGTGGGAATCTCCTCTTTTAATGCTTGCTGTTCTTCTTCGGTTAATTGCTTGTGCAGTAATGGAGTTGAGATCGCTCCAGGAGCTACCGCATTTACCGTAATTCCAGAAGGAGCCAGTTCTTTTCCCAATGCTTTCGTCATTCCATTGATCGCTCCTTTGGCAGCAGAATAGAGCACTTCTCCAGCACCACCTGTCTCTCCCCAAATTGAGGAAAGTAAGATAATACGACCACTGCGTTTTTCTAATAAGGATGGGAGAGCGGTTTGGGTCATATGGTATGCTCCACGAACATGTACATCAAACAGACGATCATAAACAGCAGATGCCATATCTTGAAACAGCCCATACTCCGTATCACCTGCTGCATGTATAACAATGTCTGGCTTTCCCAAAGACCAACTGATTTGTTGATAACAAGAAGTGACCGAATCCAGATCGCGAACATCTAGATGATATGCAGTAGCTGTCGCACCTAATTCTTGACACTGTTGTACCACTTCATACGCTGCCTGTTTATTGGAACGGTAACAAACCGCTATCTGCACACCATGCTTGGCTAATTCTTTGGCAATTCCTTGACCAATTCCCCCACTCGCTCCACTGATCCATGCAACTTGCCCTCTCACATATTTCTCCTCCTAAAAAAGCCCTTTCCCCATAAAGGAAAGAGCTTTTCACCATTTATGCCTTTTTGGGAACTACTAATGATACTGCAAATCGGTCAAAATCAACATGCTCTTTCATCCGGTCATTTACATCTTGTAGCGTTAGCGACTCTAACACAGGAATAATCTCAAAGAGATCGGACTCACGGAACCGATAAGCAGTAAATTGATTTGCGATCCACTCTGGCGAGTTTAGCATCCGGAGATTAGACCCAATCTTCTTTTTACGGATTCGTTCAAACTCTTGCTCCGTCAGACCCTTTTGCACTAATTCAGGTAATTCCTTTTCTATTCTAGCAAGCAAACGATCTGGATCTTGGGTATCCCCACCCATTACAGAGAATCCATAACCAGTATCAAGTGAATAATCAAAGCTAAAGTTATCATCAATCAGACCTTCATCATAAAGCGATTGATAAAGATCACTTCCACTACCTAATAGCGCTTCCAAGAAAATGGAGGTGGTCAATTCTTGGCGAATGAGATCATTTCCTGTCTGTTGCACTCGGTCCATACGTTCTTTAAATCCAAAGAAACACTTGGAGATTCCCACGCTTAATTCTGCCACATTGCGTTTAGTAGCCACACTTTCTGGCTCTGCCTCAAAGTAACGCAATATTTCTCCTTGTGGTTCAAACTCTTTTTTAGCTTGATTTTCTCGAATTAGCGTCATCGTTTTTTCCGGATCAACTGCCCCTACAACAAACATCACCATATTACTTGGGTGGTAGAACGTATTATAACAAGTGTAGAGCATCTCTTTCGTAATCTTAGCAATCGACTCTACTGTACCTGCAATATCAATATGAACAGGATGTTTATGGTACATCGCTTCAATTAATCCAAAATAAGAACGCCAGTCCGGATTATCATCGTACATTCTGATCTCTTGACCAATAATCCCTTTTTCCTTTTCCACGTTTTGATCGGTAAAGTAGGGACTTTGAACATAATCCAACAAGGTGGTTAGATTCTCTTCTACTTGTTCGGTCGCAGAGAAGAGATATGCAGTCCGAGTGAAACTAGTAAAGGCATTGGCAGAAGCACCTTGGCGGGAAAAAGATTGAAACACATCTTCACCAGATTCTTGTTCAAACATCTTGTGCTCTAAAAAATGGGCTATACCGTCTGGAACTTGATGCTTCTCTTTTCCTTTTACTTGGAATGTATTGTCAATGGAGCCGTACTTCGTAGTAAAAGTGGCATAGGTCTTACTATATCCTGGTTTAGGTAAGATATAGACTTGTAAACCATTGGGAAGCTCTTCTTGGTAAAGCGTTTCTTGGAGTTGCTCATAATGGATAGGCTTCACGCAGATTCCCCTCCTTTATCACGCAAGAAGTATACAACCTCTAGATTTACTTTTTGTGCAACAGCCTGAATATCTGATTTGGTCACCTGTTGCAATTGCAATAATAGATCCATCAATTTTCGTTCCCGCTTGCTAATCATTTGATGGAAGTGATAACCAATCAGATCAAATGGACGATCTAATTGCTGACGATATTGATTGGAGAGAGTTGCACGTGTTTGTTCAAGTTCGTTCTCCGTAATCTCTCCTGCTTTCATCGCACTCAATTGTTCTTTGATTATTTGTACTGCTTTTTCATAATTTCCAATTTCAATTCCCGATTGGATGAATAATAGCCCTTTTAAACTCTCGATTTGCGATGAACAATAATAGGCCAAGCTCTCCTTCTCCCGAACGTTTCGGAATAGCTTGGAGTGAGGGAATCCACCTAAAATCCCGTTATACATTAGAAGAGCAGGATAATCTTCCTCCGCAAACGAAATTTGGGTACGTAAGCCCAAATTTAACTTTCCTTGTTGTACATCAAGATGATCCACTACCTCTTTTTCTTGTTCCTTTGTTGGCTTTGAATCAGAGATCATGGAGACAAGTTCTGTTCGTTTCGCTTCAGTGAGCGCACTAGGCAAGTACTTTTGCAATATTTGTTGCACTTGTGCGCTGTCCACATTCCCTACGCAGTAAATATCGATAGGAGCAGTTTGTAATAGGTCTTGGTAGTATGTATAAAGTTCCGAACCATCAATCGTTGCTAGATCTTCTACTGTACCTAGACCAAACAGAGCATATGGTTCTCCTTTGCATAACTCTTCTGAGCAACGAACGGCCGCATAGCGAATCTTGTCATCTTGGAGACTTTCAATTCGCTGCTTTAATACTTTTTTCTCTGATTCTACCACCTTATCTGGGAATGCTTTTCCTTCTAAAGCAGGGTCTGTTAACACTTCTACTAACAACTGAATTCCTTTTTCCAAAAGAGGTTCTTTGGAACTGAGGTATTGCTCATTGGCAATATCCAATCCGATCTGTAGAAGATGAAGCTCCCCTTTTTTCATTACATCTGCAAAGAATCCAGCACCATAGAGATTTTCTAGCTCTCGGCGTAATTGAACTGATGTAGGGAAGCGACTTGTCCCTCTCTGTAATACATTAGAAAGAAGGGCATGTTTCGTCACTGTTTCCGCTTGTAACTTCTGTCTCAAAAAAATGGAAAACGAAGTTGTTTTAAACTTTTCACTTGGTAATACATGTAAGTTAATACTTCCTAATGCAATGGTTTGAAAACTTCCTTGCATTGGTTTCATACCCCATCTCTGTATTGGAGATACACACTACTTCTATTATATCCTAACAAATTTGATTGACTAAATATTTTTACAAAAAAAGCCTATTTTACGAACACCTTTGTTTCTTTTAAGCTTACGCTTCCTTAGATCAAAATTCGTTCGCTCACGAATTTTGATCTAAGCGCTAGCAATCATGATTATTTCAATTCCGCTTCTGTCTTGGGTACCTTGATCTGGCCTTGCACAATTTTTTGTTTATATTCTTCTACCTTGGCTTTCACTTCTGGTGTTACATACTTGGAATAAGGATACGCAATTCCATCCTCTTTTAATCCTAGATCAGTTACCGTTCCTAACGTAGCAGTACGATCTTTTACTTGTTTGGAAAAATCGTATACTGCTTTGTCCAAACGTTTTACCATCGAGCTTAGCGTATGATTAGGTGCTAGATTAGACTGATCCAAGTCTGCGCCAATAACAAAATATTTTCCAACATCTCTCGTTTTGGCTTCATCAAAAACACCTTTTCCAGCCCCACCCGCAGCATGGTAAATTACGTCGGCACCACCATTGTACATGTTGGAGGCAATCGAACGAGCTTTGGTAGCATCTGTAAAACTTTCCGTATATGCTACTTGAACGGTTGCTTTCGGATTAACAGCTTTTACTCCTGCACGATATCCCACTTCAAATCGTTTGATAAGAGGCGAACTGATTCCTCCTACAAAACCGACTTTATTCGTTTTTGTTGTGAGCCCTGCCATTACACCCATGAGATAGGATCCCTCCTCTTCACGGAACGTAATTGCAGCTACATTTTTGGGTACCTGATTATTTAGATTGGTATCAACCACACCAAATGTTTGCTCTGGAAAACGTTTGGCTACCTCAGGAAGGGCTTTTTCAAACTTAAATCCCACTCCCCAGATTAGATCTCTCTTCTCTCTTGCAAAACGTGTCAAGTTAGGGACGTAGTCATCTTCCCGTTTAGACTCTAAATACTTCACATCTGCTGGTAACTCTTTTCCTGCACGAGTCAGACCTGTCCATGTAATCTCATTAAAAGATTGGTCATTAATCCCACCTACGTTCGTTACCATGCCAATTTGAAATGTATCTTTGCCACCATTACCTTGGTTTGTTGTTTGATTTTCATTATTATTTGCGTTTGCACAGGCAGTTCCAATTAGGCTGATCGCTACGATGGCACCTGTCCACTTTTTCCACGATCTCATTTTTCCACTCCTTGATTTCTTACTTACTTGGGACATTGATATCTCCCTTGATTATTTTTTGCTTATATTCTTCTACTTTTTGAGTCACTTCTGGTTTCACCAATTTGGATTGTGGAAAAGACAGTGCATCTTCTTTCAAACCAAGAGTGATCACTCTACCAAGTTTTGCGTTCCCCTCTTTCACTTGTTTCGAGATATCGTAGACAGCAGCATCTACTCGTTTTACAAGCGAACTAAGGGTATGATCTGGCGCGAGACGTGCTTGGTCTTGATCACAACCAATAACAAAAAACTTTCCTTTTTCTCTCGTCTTCACCTCATCAAATACTCCTTTTCCAGTACCACCTGCTGCATGGAAAATGATATCAGCTCCACCATTGTATAGGTTAGCAGCTAAGGATCGACCCTTAGTAGCGTCTGTAAAAGATTCTGCA
Source organism: Risungbinella massiliensis (assembly GCF_000942395.1). Classification (GTDB taxonomy): domain Bacteria; phylum Bacillota; class Bacilli; order Thermoactinomycetales; family Thermoactinomycetaceae; genus Risungbinella; species Risungbinella massiliensis. The sequence goes on along the minus strand of NZ_LN812103.1, from coordinate 1,167,514 downwards.
TAAGCGACTTGAACGGTTGCCTTTGGATTCACTTCTTTCACTCCTGCAACAAACCCCGACTCAAACTTTTTAATAAGCGGACTTGACACCCCACCTACAAAACCAACCTTGTTCGTTTTCGTACTAAGCCCAGCCAAAACTCCCATTAAATAAGAACCTTCTGCCTCTCTAAACGTAACAGCAATCGCATTTTTCGGTACTTTTCCACCTAAATCTGAATCAACCATACCAAAATTACTATCAGGAAATTGATTCGCTGCTTCTATAATTGCCTTATCTAGACGAAACCCAATTCCCCAGATAATGTTGCGTTTTTCTCGAGCAAATCGGGTCAGGTTGGGAATAAAATCATCTGAACGTTTCGATTCTAAATATTTTACATCTGCAGGTAGGTCTTTCCCCGCTCTTGTAATTCCATTCCAAGCAGATTGGTTGAATGATTCGTCATTGATTCCTCCTGTATCTGTTACCATCCCAATCTTGAAAGAACCTTTCGTTCCATCCTGTGGTGCTCCTTGATTCCCCTCATTTTTCGTGTCGGTGGCACACCCAGCGAGCACTAAAAGAGAAAGCATAAAGGGAAAAGCTTTTTTCCATTTCATAAAACTGTCTCCTTTCCTCTTAATGCCGTTAGTATGTCCAACGGTTTTGGCTTTACAAGAAGGAAAAAAGTGCCGGATTTTACCCGACACTTCATCGTGTTCCTTTTTGATATGGTTTACCAAGTGCTGCTGGTGATTGTGCTCGCCCAACAAAACCAGCGAGTGCCAAGATGGTAAAGAGATAGGGAATCATATTCAATACTTCACTTGGTACATAAGCAGTCAAACCAAAGATTTGCCCGATTAATGCTAACGCTACTGCAAAACCAAAGAACAAACCAGCTCCCAATAAGCCAAAAGGACGCCATTTTCCAAATATAAGTGCTGCGAGTGCGATAAAACCTTGGCCTGCTACGGTCACTAGACTGAATTCACTGCCAATCGCAATAGAGAGACCAGCTCCACCAATAGCTGCAAGTGCCCCACTGATCATGACAGCCACATATCGACGGGAAATTACGGAAACTCCTGCTGTTTCTGCGGCATGGGGATGCTCACCAATTGCTCTTAGGCGTAAGCCAAAAGGAGTTTGATAGAGAAGCCACGAAGTGAATAGGACCGCCAATAAGGCAATATAAGTGGTTGGATATGCGCGAAAGAGAGCAGGTCCTATTATTGGAATATCACTAAGAAAAGGGATGTAGAGTGGCTCTAGCTTTACAGGAACAACAGGTGTCTGACCTGCTCCTTCATAGATACGTTTCACTAAGTAGACGGATAGACCAACGGCAAGAAAATTGATCGCTACTCCTGTTACCACTTGATCCGCTTGAAACGTGATGGTCGCTACTGCGTGAAGGAGAGCCAACAAGATCCCAGCGATTATAGCAGATAACAGTCCCAACCATGCGCTTCCCGTCACGATCGTCATCTGAGCAGCAGTAAAAGCTCCTATGGTCATTAATCCTTCCAAACCAATATTGACCACTCCAGATCGTTCAGAGTAAAGCCCACCTAATCCCGCTAATAAGAGAGGAGTAGCGTACAAGATAGTAGTTGACAAAATGCTGGTAATCGTATCAAGCATTGGCCTCCCCCCTTTTTTTGCGGAAAGCACGGAATAGTTTTCCTGATATATTGGCAGCAACTAATAAAATAATGGCAGCAAAGACAATACGAATCACTTCAAACGGCACTCCTGCGACAAATTGCATGTTGCCTCCACCATAAGTCAAAACCCCAAATAGTATGGAAGCCAGCACCACTCCGATCGGTGTATTTCCACCAAGTAAAGAGACAGCAATTCCGTCGAAGCCGATACCAGTAAAGGCATCTTGAATCGCAAGATACTCACTAGTTCCGAGTAATTCAGTGGCACCAGCTAAACCAGCGAGTGACCCACTAATCATCATCGAAGCTACGATATTTTTTTTCACCTTTATCCCTGCATACTCGGCTGCCAGCGGATTGTAGCCTACTGCTCGTAATTGAAAACCAAGTGCACTTTTAAAGAGAAGCCAACTAACCAAGATTGTAGCGAGCAGTGCAAGTAAGATTCCAAAATGTAATCTAGCACCCTCAAATAGTTCCGACAAACCAGGAGAGCGTATCGATGCAGTATCCAAAATACGATCAGTAGAGTCTCTACCTGGAGCTAACACTTGGCGAACCAATACATTGGAGAGATATAGTGCAATAAAGTTCATCATGATACTAATAATTACCTCATGTACACCTCTTGTTGCCTTTAAAACACCGGGAATAGACGCCCATAGAGCACCAGCCAAAGCTCCTACAATAAGAGAGATAATCGCATGAGCTACAGGAGGCAATGGGATCAGTAATCCAATGATAACTGCGGTCAATTGACCTACTAAAAATTGCCCTTCCACCCCAATATTAAACAGTCCGGTCCGAAAGGCGACTGCGACTGCCAAACCAGTAAAAATAAGAGGCGAAATCGTTCGGATTGTCTCTCCTAGATCGTATCGTTGTAATAAGGAACTCCCAAACAAAGCTCCATAAGCATCTAGAGGATCATAACCAGAAGCGATCATGGCTATGGCACCAATTATTAAGCCAATAAAAACAGAGAGAAGAGAGGTCCAAAAACTAGATTGGCGATTCAACTTAGATAGGATTTTCACTCTCTGTCTCCTCCTTTGCTACCACATTTTGTCCACCTGCCATCAGGTACCCTAATTCCTCTTCGGTTACCGTCTGCGGATTCACCCAACCTTGGATTTTACCTTCATATATAACAGCTAATCGATCACTTAGCTTTAGCACCTCATCTAACTCTAAAGAAAAGAGAAGGACAGCGCCTCCCTTATCTCGATGATCTATAATTCGACGATGGATAAACTCAATCGCACCAACATCCATTCCACGAGTCGGCTGTGCGGCGATAAGTAGTTCAGGTTCGCGGGATAGCTCTCTAGCGATAATTACTTTTTGTTGATTCCCACCAGACAGAGAGCGGGCAAGAGTATGTTCATCTTGGGTGCGCACATCATATTCCGAAATAAGATCACGGGCAAACTGGTCCGCTTTAGCATACTGAATGGAGAGCCCCTTTTTAAATGGTGGGAGATAGTAAGTTTGCAAAATCATATTCTCACTTACTGTAAAGTCCAAAACCAAGCCACGTTTTTGCCTGTCTTCTGGAATATGACCAAATCCAAGTCCGGTCATTTTACGAGGTTTGAACGAATTAATCACTTGATCTTTCACTCGAATCGTTCCAGACTCTATTGCACGAAAACGCGCCAACGCCTCAATCAATTCACTTTGTCCATTCCCATCTACCCCAGCTATTCCTACAATCTCGCCAGCTTTCACATCCAGTGATAGTCCATCTACCACATTACTATTATCTGTGCCTTTCACGACTAATTGATCTATCTGGAGCACTGACTTTCCAGGTTGTGCCTTTTGTTTGGACAGATCAAACGAGACTTCGCGCCCTACCATAAGGGCAGCTAACTTTTTCTCATCTGTTTCGTGTATGTTGACGGTATCCATTACTTTGCCACGCCGTATTACAGTACAACGATCCGCTGTTCGCATAATCTCTTTCAATTTATGAGTTATAAATATAATGGTCTTCTCTTCACGAACTAACCCACGCATGATCTCTGTTAATTCTTCGATCTCCTGTGGGGTGAGCACAGCAGTAGGTTCATCAAAGATCAACGTATCGGCTCCACGATAAAGTGTCTTTAGGATTTCGACACGTTGTTGCATTCCAACTGAGATGTCTGCTACTTTTGCCCTGGGATCAACTCGTAATTTGTAACGATCAGACAGCTCTTGTATTCGCTTCTCTGCTTGCCTAAAATCAATTTTTCCTGAAGTTCGTTCGTCGCCCAAAATGATGTTCTCTGTAACAGTAAACGGCTCCACCAACATAAAGTGCTGATGAACCATGCCAATCCCTAAACGATTTGCTATAGTTGGATCGTCGATTTCTACCTTCTGCTCTTTGATCCAAACCTCTCCTTCATCTGCCTGGTATAACCCAAAAAGAATGTTCATCAGAGTCGATTTTCCTGCTCCGTTTTCTCCAAGCAGCGCATGAATCTCTCCTTGCTTTACTGCCAGATTGATTTGATCGTTGGCAGTAAACTTACCAAAACGTTTTGTTATATTTCGCATTTCTACCACATTCACATACAATTCCTCCCTTGAGGAAATAAAAAAGCTAGCGGGGGTACCGCTAGCACCTTGACTTTAGCATGTGTAATTGTCTCATTTCTATGACTTAAGATGTCTGCTTTTCTTGAAGAAGCTGCTCTCTTGTCCATAGTACCTCACGTGGTTTACTTCCCTCATATGGTCCTACTACTCCACGTGCCTCCAACATATCAATCAATCTAGCTGCACGGGAATAACCAATCCGAAAACGTCGTTGTAGCATGGAAACAGAGGCTGTCTTGGAATCGATAACTAGTTCGATCGCCTGTTCAAATAATTCATCTTGAAAATCATCTGTATTTTTTACATCTTGAGTAGTTGGGATCATCTCTTCTTGATAATCTGGCTTCTGCTGATTCTGAACAAACTGAACTACTGCCTCTACTTCCTCATCAGATAAATATGTTCCTTGAACACGTGTCGGTTTGGATGCTCCAATTGGAAGATAGAGCATATCTCCACGTCCAAGAAGTTTTTCTGCCCCACCCATGTCCAAAATCGTTCGTGAATCTGCTGAAGAAGAGACCGCAAAAGCGATCCTGGATGGAATATTGGCTTTTATGACCCCGGTAATGACATCTACCGATGGACGCTGAGTCGCAATTATTAAATGGATTCCAGCCGCACGGGCCATTTGAGCTAAGCGACAGATTGCATCTTCTACATCCGCTGGAGCTACCATCATCAGGTCTGCTAACTCATCTACTACCACGACAATATACGGGAGCCGTTCTAGCTCTGGGTTCTCTTGTGCAATCTGATTGTATCGCTCAATGTCTCGAGCACCGTTTTTGGCAAATCGTTCATAGCGTTTTTCCATCTCTTGAACCACTTTTTTGAGTGCGATTGCTGCTTTTCGTGGATCTGTCACTACAGGTGCTAATAAATGAGGTATCCCATTGTAGACGTTTAGCTCTACCATTTTGGGGTCAATCATCATTAATTTCACTTCATCTGGTTTCGCCTTATAGAGTAGGCTAATTAAAATCGCATTAATACAGACACTTTTTCCGGCCCCTGTTGCTCCTGCAATCAGAAGATGTGGCATCTTCGCCAAATTTCCTACAACTGGCTCTCCTGCAATATCACGTCCTAATGCCATTGCCAGTTTGGATTTTTCTTTCTGATACGCATTCGCTTCTAAAATATCACGAAGTCCCACCATCGAAATCTCAGAGTTAGGTACCTCGATTCCAATAGCCGATTTACCCGGAATGGGTGCCTCGATACGAATCCCTTTGGCTGCGAGAGCTAGGGCAATATCATCTGCTAGACTTACGACACGACTCACTTTCACCCCTACTTCTGGTTGTAACTCGTATCGTGTTACTGCAGGACCACGATGGATATGTACTACCTTCACCTGAACTCCAAAACTCTGGAGTGTGGATGCCAGTTTCTTTCCATTGGTACTTAGTTCATTACGATTGACACTAGGAGCTTTATCAGGTTTTTGAATTAAATCAAATGGTGGTATTTCATAATGCAAAACCTCTTCTGGTTTTGTCGTGAAGGTTACTTCCACACTGTCCTCAGAAAGAGGTGGCTCTTGATTTTTGGTTTTTACGTTGACTCGTACAGCATCCGGTGTATTTTCAGGACTTGGGATGCTTTGCTCTAACGGTAGTCTCATCTGCTCAGCTTTCCTATTAAAAGGAAGGGGTTCAATAGGGTGATCCTCAAAGTCCGAGATTGGGATCGGCGCTAATTCTTTTCGTGCTTCTCCCACTTCATGCTCTTCCAATCCATCTACTTCTAATAAATAATCTTCTTTCTCGTGATTCCGCACAATTTGCTTCGATCTTCGACGCTTTTTAGTTCTTTTTTTGTTTAATAGCAAACTGGCCAGTTGCTCTTTCCAGTTCCCCTTTTTCAATTTCCAGTTTTCTCGCAGATTCGTGAGAAATTTGACATAAGAAAAACCAGTGCTTAGTAAAATTCCTACTGAGATAAAGGCCCCTATCACAATTACTGTTCCTACCTCATCAAACAAGAAGTAGGAAACGGTGTAAAGAACAGCACCTACCATACCTCCGCCTACATCTGACGGATTTTCCATATGATTACGTTCCTCTAATAACAGATTCCAAGTCTTATCCATGATACTCCCATTAAAACCCTGTTCTTGATAGACTTGAAAAGTATGAAAATGATTGAGGGCCAAAAGTGAGAGGAGTACGATTAAAATTCCAGTCAAGCGAGGAGACCACTCTTTCGGCCAACGACGACGGATCATTACATAAAAAGCGACACCTACCCCAAGTAGTGGGATAAGAAAATCCCAATTGCCGACGATAAATCGAGATAAATAGGTTAAATTTCGGCCGATGGCTCCAAAACTAGCCATTGTGATGATAGATACTGCTAAAATGGCAATCCCATATATCTCAAATATCAGTTCCTGTTTCAATTTTTCTTTTTTTGAGACTTCTTGTTCTAGTGTTTTTCTCTTTCTTCCCATAATTCCACCTCAACATCATGCCAGTCCATTCCCTATTATAGCAGGAAAAGATGACCAACTGGTAGGATAGGCGGAATTTTTTGGAAGTCGCAACGGATATTCACTCTTCCATTTTTTATCCAAAAGTGTACGAAAAGAAAAAGGACAAATAAAGCTAACATGTGCTTTTATTTGTCCTAATTATTTAGTTGACACCTAACGTGACAGCAGTGCCAGGTTGTAACTCAGCACGTAAATAATCTTGTGGATCACTACTTAACACTCGAAAGATTTGAGCTTCCCCATTTTCTTGGACAAGTATTTGTACCGAGATCCCCTGTATCATGACTTCTTCGATGTGAAGAGATGTTTCCGGAGTAAATTGGCTAGCTACATACTCTGTTGGATAAATAGTCCAATGGATCATTGCAAAATCTCCTGTTTACGAGCCTCAATCATGGCATTTAGTTCTTTGATCGCAGAGGAGATTCCACCAACTTGATCAATCAGTCCATACTCTACCGCATCAGCACCAATCACATTGGTTCCGATATCACGTGCAAGATCGCCTGTCCGGAACATCAGCTCTTTGAACTTTTCTTCTGTAATATGTGAATGGGAGGAAACAAACTTGGTAACACGTTCCTGCATCCGCTCTAAGTACTCAAATGTTTGAGGAACTCCGATCACCAATCCAGTTAACCGAACAGGATGGATGGTCATGGTAGCTGTTTCCGCTATAAAAGAACGCTGTGCTGCCACTGCAATCGGTACCCCAATACTGTGACCTCCCCCTAATACAATCGAGACGGTAGGTTTACTCATCGTTGCGATCATTTCTGCAATCGCAAGCCCAGCTTCTACATCTCCTCCCACTGTATTTAAGAGGATAATCATACCGTCTATCTTTGGGTTTTGCTCAGCGGCAACAATTTGCGGAATTACATGTTCATACTTTGTAGTTTTGTTTTGTGGTGGCATCACTAGATGTCCTTCAATCTGTCCAATTACAGACAGACAGTGAATGTTAGATTCTAATTGCGGAACATTCGTCTGTCCCAGTGATTGAATGGCATTAATTACGCTATTTTTGCGGCGGTTGGAATCGTCCTCTGCTGGTTTTGCAGGCGGCATATTGGGTGAATCTGGTGTGAAATCAGGATTTTGTTCATTGGTCATATTGGTCACCTATTTTCCGGAAATGATAACCTTAGTTTGACCTCTTCCTATAAAAATTAGTCAGTTTTCAAAGGAATCAATGAACTAAACTCACCTACTGTAAATAGGTGCAATTCATGAAGTGCTCTCGTGCATCCTACAAAGAGTAGTTTGGCATGGTGTTCTTCTAGCGGATAATTCTCCTTGGTTACATCTACTAACAGAACCGCATCGAATTCCATCCCTTTACTAAGCGGAATGGGCACAATAGAAATCCCACCCATATACTGATCTTGGTGAGAACTAAGCTGTTGAACTGATATTTTTTGAATTTGCAACCACCTAGACCAATCATTTGCCGCTTCTTCATTCCGAACGATAATCGCAATTGTTTTATGACCTTTTCTCTTCAATTCTTCCAATTTGCCTGTTAACGCAACCTGAACAACTTGTTTGGATCCTTTGGTACAAGTCACCAATTCACCCGTACGGGAGACAGCCTCCGCTAATAGCTCCTGATCGACAAAAGGTGCAATAATCTTATTGGCAAATTGAATAATCTCTTGAGTAGAACGATAACTACGGGTTAAGCGAAATAGAATGAACCGATTAGATGGAAATAGAGACAAAAACTGTTCCCAATGATGAATTCCTCTTTCTGGATAAATCGTTTGGAGCAAATCCCCTAAAATGGTAAATGAACTTCCTCTTGCATGCTGCTTCAATACTTCCATTTGAAACGGAGAATAGTCCTGCGCTTCATCTACGACCACGTGCTGGTATTGCCACTCACTTGGAACACCATATAGTTGGTGATGAAGAAATAGCAAGGGAGCCAAATCGCTCCATTCCCATGATGTTTTTGACTTTTCATTCCAATATCCCTTATGAAATTGACGATACAACTCAGTCACCTTCGGCACTTTCCAACTCTTCACTGTGGAGCGAATCAGTTTCATTGCTTCTTTTTTCCACTGACCACGAGGATCTATCCCCCGAATATCCCGATGTTCCATCTCCACTTGCCGTTCCAATCTGGCCGCAATCCGCTCGATCCGTTTGGCAAAAGGCTCATGGCGATATTCTTGTGTGAACCATTTTTCTAATAAATCTAATGATATTTCTTTATTTCTCCATAAGGGAATCGACTTTTTAGGAAGACGGGTCTGGGTCCAAGATTGGAACCACTTTTCTAAGGCTTCCTTATATGCCAATGAACCTTTCACTTGTGTCTTTTCACTGTCTCCTCCAAAAGTGAACGGTTCCTCTAAAATAGATTGTGCCCACTCCCAAAAAGTAGTCTGCTGAACCCCGCCCACGCCTAACTCAGGTAATACATCCGAAATATAATCGAGAAACATCCGGTTTGGGGCAAAGATGATCATTTTCTCTGGTTTTAGCTGTTCTTGATACTGATAAAGCAGAAATGCCAGCCGGTGAAGGGCAACCGTTGTTTTTCCCGACCCAGGAACCCCTTGAATAACTACTGCTTGATCTTTTTCCGTTCGAATCATTTGATCTTGTTCTTGTTGAATGGTGGAGACAATATCTCGTAATTTGCTGTCTTTCTTTTCTTCTAGCAAAGAAAGTAGATATTCGTCTCCCCCTCCACTTCCTTCTTCCCCTTTTATATAACTATCGACGAGCCTCTCTAGTTCTTGTTCTCGTATATGTAAATGGCGTTTTAGTGCAATTTCACCTTCTATTAACCCCTCAGGAGCTACATATTCAGCTTGACTACTAGCCCCTGAAAAAGAATAGAACATACTAGCAAGTGGTGCACGCCAATCCACAACTAGGATCTGTTGATTCTCCCCTTCTACGCCATGTTTTCCTATGTAGTATGGTAAAAAGCCTTCTTTTCCTTGTTCTTGAAAATCAATCCGTCCAAAATATGGAGAGGGCAAAGCTCGTTTTAACGCCTGAATCTGTAGTTGACGTTGATCATCTAATGCCTGCTCGACCAGTTCTTTACCAGTATACCGAGGAATTTGTTGTTTGATCGACAATTGTTCCTTCATATAATGGACCGTTTCTGACAACTTTGCATGTTCCAATTCTTGATCTTTCATTCCGCTCACATCCTTTCGAAGTTTTCATTATATACCAAATACCTCCAACTTTTGAATATGAGGGTATGAGGTTTCTTCAAGTGATAATTTGAACTTGTTCAATAGAAAGTTATTGAAATTATCTTCTGAATTATGTTAATCTAAGCGAGCACAACTCCACACCTTGAATCCATCTGATGGTACAGCCGTGATATGGATTCAAGGTGTGGACTCTATGTCCCTCCTTGAATAAAACCTATTTATTATAAGGAGGAACTATCTATGGAAAACAAATGGATCAATCAGTCAGAAATGAAGGAACTAATCGCTTCCTATCTTACACACGTGACAAAACTCGCTAGAGAAAATTATCTAGAGATGCACTGGAGTGAGTATTACGCTGCTCGTGTATCAATCGCAACAGTATTAGATCAATTTATTTCAGACAAGGATATTCCTTGTGAAACATCAAAAGAATGGCAATTGCTCTTCACAGATATTTGTCAAAAGTCCGAAGACAAAGATCTCTTATTCTGGAAGCGATATAATGGATTTTACGTTCCAGATACAATCAACGATATACTACAATAGTTGTGCATAACCAATCTGGCTCTTCGCTAGATTGGTCTTTTATTTTTATGATTTAAGCATAAAAGATCCCTCTGAGTATACAGAAGGATCTTTTGTCGGTAACTTATTCCGTTTTGGTTCTTTGGCGTCTTGTAAGATAAATTGCTCCAGCCAAAGCTGCGGTACCACCCAATACTGCAGTACCTAGATCATTACTTGCAGTATCTGGAAGCTCTCCGCCATCTATTGTCTTAGGAGCATCTGGACCGATTTTGTCTTGAGAGGTAGATGTTTTCCCACTTTGATTGGTTACAACATCTTGTCCTCCTATTACAGTATTATTGTTACCAGTATTGTTAGAAGGTCCCTGAACGATCAACGAATCCTTTTGATCTGGAGATGGGACAGTCATATCAGATGATGGAACATTTTCATTAGTAGGTTCGGTTATAGCAGGAATATCTGTACTTACAGATGGAGTTTCGTTACTTACAGTTGGCGTTTCGCTTTCTAATATTGATTTTTCCAACGCTAAGATGTCACGAGTCTCTCCAAACAATTCCGGCATGCTTGGTTGTTCTTCTACTACCTCAGGAGATGGCTTGTTCTCTGATCCTTCTGAGCGGCCCTCATTTTCCGATTGGTTCCCTGGATTATCTTGTTTGTTTGATTCGAGACTAAGTAAGGAGAATGTCATGGTTCCTGTGTTTTTGTTAACTGGTGTCTCAAATAACGAAGTAAAAATACTACTTAGGGTAACCTGATGATCTCCGCTCTCCTGATTGTCTCTACTCTCCATATTTTCTGGCAATGGAGTTACCATAATTGGAGTTGTAGGGACTTCTGGTATATCTACCTGAACTGGTGCAGATTCTTCTTTTTGTGTATTGGAAGTATTCTTTTTATAAGTCCATTTCTTTTTCTTCACAGGTTTATCGGCTTTTTTCTTAGGTGCCTCTTGTTGATAAGATGGTGCTGGTGTTTCTTCTTTCTTAACAGGTTCAACCTCCACTTGAACTGGTGGTTGCTCTTGTTTCACTGGTTCAACCTCCACCACAGGCACTGGTGTCTGAACAGCAGGTTGCTGCTTCACGATTAATTCTAGTTTATCTTTTTCTTGTAACTTAAGCTCTTTACGCAAGTTAGCACGGAGCTCATCTAGATTGATCTGTCCATCAGCCGGGATGATCACTTCTTTTGTAACTACCTTTGCTGGAGTTTCCTTAGTAGCTGTTTCTTTTGTCGTTGCCTTTGGAGTAGATTGTTTCGTTGTGATCGTTTTGGCACCGTCTCGTACTACTACTTTCGTTGCCTCTGTTTTCTTAGTCGCTACCTTTTTTGTCTCTGTCTTTTTAGTCTCTGCTTTCGGTTGAGCTGAATCAGTAGGTTTTGTAACCTGCTTTTTCTCTTGAACCTTTGTTGTTTTTGTCTTTTTAGTCTCTGCTTGCGATTGAGTTGACTTGGTCGTGTTAGTAGATTTTGTTGTTTTCTTCAGATCTTTTTCAACAGAACTGGTCTTCTTCAATTTCGAAGACGATTTTACGTTGACCTCGATCTTCTTTTTTGTTTCCGTCTTTTTCTTCGTAGAAGATTTCGTTTGTTTAGTAGCTGTTTTCTTCGTTGATTTTTCTTGTGTTATATTTGTTTTCTTATCCGATTTCTCGGTATCTTTTGCTGCTGCACTTGCATCGGTACCATACATCATCACACCTGTAGATAATGCCAAGGTAAACAATGCTGCTTTAGATACCATTTTGGAAGTGCCGCCAGTTATATGGGCTGCTCTCTCTTTAGAGTAGGATATCGTCGGAACTTCTGTACGTAAACTTTCCAATTCCATAACCATTTGAAATTGTTGCATACTATTATTCAAACTACTTGTTGGTTTACTCACGCAGGATCCCCTTTCTGCTCTTCTGTCTGATTGCTTCCGTTAATCTAAAGAGTAAGTCATCTTAAGATTACCTGATCTAAATAGTCTGTTCAATGGAGTTTTAAATTTGTTAAAAAAATATAAAAATTTGGCAACATACCTTTTACCTTCACAAGTCCGAATAGAAAAACAGCCTTTTTTAAGAGGCTGTCTTCTTGGCGAGATCCGAAACAGGAACTTCTTCTTTTTTCTCTGAAAGATTGGAAACAAGAAAAATGCTAAATAAAATTAGGATTAGTCCTATAAATAAATTAGAAGATACCGGTTCATGTAATAAAATAGCCCCAAAAATCGTGCCAAATATCGGGTTTAAGAAAGTGACCATAAGAGTACGGATAGATCCGATACTTTGAATCAAGGAGAAGTAGATTAAATAGGCGATTGCAGTCGAAACAATAGCCAGCATTGCTAGACTTGCCCATGCTTGCCAAGTAGGCATTGTAGTGGGAAGATGCGTCAGGGCAAACGGGAGCAACCAAATCCCTGCACTAACTTGTTGTCCAATTGAGAAAGAGAGAGTATCTACTTTTTTTAGATACTTGGAAATATAGACACCACCAAAAGCATAAGAGATGGTTGCAACGAGGGAGCAAACAACTGCTAAATAAAAGACTTTTGAATCTACTTCTTGACCTAAATCCAATCCAACTAATACCATCACACCTGCTACCCCTACCAGAAGTCCTGTTATTTTTTTCCACCTGAGAGGATCTTTTACCCACATCCAAGCCACCACAGCAGTGCAAAGTGGGGTAAGAGCATTCAAAATGGAGGCAAGAGAAGAAGAGACTACCAGCTCTGAGTATGCAATCAAAGTAAAAGGAATCGCTGCATTGATCGCACCTAATATAAGGAAATCTTTCCAGTTGGCGTAAAGATCGATCTTCTTTTTTCGTATCCAAGCATAAATCCCTAAAACTCCAGCTGCGACTAATACCCGTAAATCCATTAAAACAAATGGACCAAAACTTGGAGCAGCAACACGAATCCATAAAAAGGATGCACCCCATAAAATAGCTAACAGCATAAGAAGCAAAAAATGTTTCTTCTTCATTTTATTCTCCTCATTTAATTCGTTACTCGAAAGTTTAATTGGTTTCACTCTACTCCATTTACGCGCGAAAGTATAGAGTACAATGAACAGTTTTATTTCAGTAACATTTTAGGAGAATGCCAACCCAACAAAACAAACACTGGGGTAATAAGCCCAGTGCTTGTTAATTTATCTATCAATACCTCTTAAGATGAGGAATATGAGCGACGATGTCTTCTTCTACGTCGACGATGGTGATCAGATGAAGAAGAATAATGTCTACGACGAGAACTGGAAGAGTAATAGCGTTTGCGAGAACTAGATGAAGAATGTCTCCGATGTCTCCGGTGCTTTTTGCGCTTAGAAGAAAAACTAAACAATCCCGCATGATACTTCAAACCATCTAAGTCTTCGATCAACTGATCTCGATAGTATTGCGGAACAGAAGTAACCTCAAATCGTCCTACATCCACGATTCTCACTTTGTTCTGTCGGTCAAGCATGAGATTGTTGAGATGTAAGTCATCTGCAATAATACCTTGACGATAACAATCTTCGACATTTCGTTCCATCTGCTGATATATATCCATTCCAAGCTTCTCTCCAGATTGTCGTATCTGAGCAAGCGTGACCCCATCTACCTTCTCTGTTACCATCATATGTTGATCCGCATAAAACAACTTAGGGAAAGCAGCATGCCCGTCCAATCGTTGCAACATTCGAAAGTCATCTTTTTCACTGTAGTTCTCTTTATATACCTTGATGGCATAACCTTCGACTTCCCATACCTTACCACTAAGCCCTTCTCCTAAAAGAAGGTGTTTTTGCTGAAGTTGTTCATTATTAGCCATTTGAGATAGATATCCTACTAATTCTGGATCCAACGAGAAAGATTGTGGTGCCAAACTTTTCCCCTCCTTCTTTTTTCCTTTTCCTCTTAATCTATGAGAGTAAACAAGCAAATAGAAGAAAGCGATTCCAAAAAAAGCCGCTCGATATTATTGTGCAGTATAACCCCCATCGATCACAACAGCTTGTCCTGTAACACCCTTTGCTTTTACACTAGCTAAAAATAGTGCATACTCTCCTATTTCTTCTACATCTAACAAACGTTGTTGTGGAACCAAAGGATAGATCACTTCTTCTAACACTCGCTCTAATGGTACATTTCGTGTTTTAGCTAAATCTTGTAGCTGATTTCGTACAAGTGGAGTATCTACATAACCCGGACAAATCGCATTAGCGGTAATACCATACTTGGCTCCTTCCAATGCTGTCACCTTCGTCAAACCAATCACACCATGTTTGGCACTATTATATGCAGCTTTCCCCGCAAATCCGATCAGACCATTGATCGATGCCATATTCAAGATTCTGCCGTAACCTTGTTTTTTCATAATTGGCATCACATGTTTTGTAGTCAAAAACGGAGCAACAAGCATGACCTGAATTAGTAATTGAAAACGATCTGTTGGAAATTCTTCGATGGGAGAAACATGCTGTAAACCAGCGTTGTTAATCAAAATGTCCAGTTGACCAAAGGTCTCAACCGTTTTTTCAATAGAGGAGATGATCGCTTCTTCATTAGTCACATCTACTTCCAATCCAATTGCCTCATATCCTTCCTCACGAAGAGATGCAACCGCCTTCTCGACTCCTACTTTGTTCATATCAGTTAATACCACTTTGGCATGGTTAGTAGCAAACTTCTTGGCAATCTCAAAACCAATCCCTTGAGCTGCTCCTGTTAGATAGACCACTTTTTGTTCCACCATCTGAATTCTCCTCCTTAACTAATTCATTCTTAAAATAGAAGGCTATATTTTTAATATAATATATTGCAAGAATATTATCTATTATATAATATTTATACAGACACACTTTTTTCACATTTTTTATGTAAGGGCTTACAACAAAGGAGGCTTTTCATTGGCAGTTTTAGGAATTTTTCTAGCGCTAGGACTCCTCATTTTCGTTGCATACCGTGGTTACCCGGTCATTTTATTTGCACCGATCTTTGCGTTACTCGCTGCGGTTCTCTCTGGTCTCCCGCTCCTTCCTACCTTTACGGAAGTCTTTATGGTGAAAGCAGTAAACTATATCAAGTTATACTTCCCGATTTTCCTTTTGGGTGCTATCTTTGGAAAAGTGATGGACGACAGTGGTGCTGCTCGCTCGATTGCCCGCACCCTAATCCAAAAGCTAGGAAAAAATCAGGCAATCCTATCCGTTGTCCTTACTTGTGCAGTTCTTACCTATGGAGGAGTTAGCCTCTTTGTAGTAGCATTTGCGGTTTATCCGTTTGCTGCAGCTGTATTCCGTGAAGCCAATATTCCCAAACGTCTTATCCCAGCTACGATCGCTTTAGGGGCTTTTACATTTACAATGGATGCACTTCCCGGTACTCCACAAGTCCAAAACACCATTCCAACAACGTATTTTAACACGACATCTCTAGCAGCTCCCATCACGGGAACTCTGGGTGCGATCATTGTAGCAGGCGCTGGGTTATGGTGGCTCAATCGTAGAAAAAATAAATTGGTAGCCGCAGGAGAAGGATACGGGTCTCATACACTCAATGAACCCGAAATTAGTTCCGATGAAAAGTTACCTCCTTTTGGATTGGCTCTTGTTCCGCTAATATTAGTACTTGGTGGAAATTTTATCTTAACCAAATATATTCTAAGTGATTGGTATCCAGCTTCTATCATTGCCAATTATCCTGGGCTAAAAGTAGAAAGCGTCCTAGGAGTATGGTCTCTGATCGTTGCTCTAACTATAGGGGTTCTCTTCACTATTTTTATCCAATGGAAATATAAGCGTAATGGGGAAAATGGTAAAGAAAATAAAGGGTTTGGATTAGCAAATACTCTGACTGCAGGTGCAGTAGGTTCCTTACTTGCCATTATGAATACGGCATCAGAGGTTGGCTTTGGTAATGTAATCTCCAGCCTACCTGGTTTCCAAACCGTCTCCGATTTCCTGTTATCGATGAAAACAAATCCACTCATTTCCGAAGCACTATCTATCAACATTTTAGCAGGGATTACCGGTTCTGCTTCTGGTGGAATGAGTATTGCCCTAGATACGATGGGTGCCAAATATCTAGAGTGGGCAAATGCTGCCGGTATTAGTCCCGAATTGCTCCATCGGATCGCCTCGATGTCTGCTGGAGGCATGGATACTTTACCACACAACGGAGCGGTTATCACATTACTTGCTATCTGTGGTCTAACACACCGTCAATCGTATGGAGATATCTTTGCGATCACCGTGATCAAAACGTTGGTAGTACCACTCTTGATCGCATTCACTCTCATAACAGGGTTGGTGTAAGAAATTTGGCAAATCAAATAATTTAGGAAAAATTTTTCATACAAGATGCCTCTAACGAAAAAGAGGCATCTTATTTTGAATTCAAGACTGCTTCGTTATAACAACGGAGATAACAAGCGAGCAACTTGGTCCATCATACGCTGTGAAAGGGGACGATGTAGCAAATCATCCATTCTCAACGGTATGGAATTAGTGAGATCACGCTCGAATTGCTTGGTAAGTTCCTGTGCCACATGAGCACTATACAAGACTTCGCAAACCTCATAATCTAGGCGAAAGCTTCTCATGTCATAGTTTGCCGCACCTACTTCAGCAATCTCCTCATCGATGATCATCACTTTTGCGTGCAACATGCCTTTGCTGTACTGATAGATTTCAACCCCAGCTTCCAACAATTCTCCGTAGTAGGTCCGACTTGCAGGGCCCACGATTTTGGGAACTACTTGGTGAGGAACCAATAATCTTACACGCACACCTCGTGCTACGGCTGTTTTGATCGCCATAATGATATCTGCATCGGGCACAAAGTAGGGGGTAGTGATGTCAATAGACTGGGTCGCTTGTGTCAGGCAAATGAAGTAAGCCTGCCGAATAATTTGAGTAGGAATTCCAGGATTACCTTCCAAGGTCTGCACATACGCTTGCTGTAACGCCTTTGTGCTCGGGTCGTTATCTATATCGTTGCGATTCATGGTGCCCAACTCAGTGCCAAATTCTGTTGGCAATCCTAAACGAGCAGATTTGCTATATGGAGCGATGTTCTGCGATATATGCTTTGAACGCTGAATGGTTTCTTGCGTATCCTCCGTTTTTCTGTTCGGATGTGTCCTCATCTTCATCCGTTCCGGCGAAACGATCTTCCAATGTGCGTCAAAAATAGCCTGCAAATCGTCTGCAACTTCCCCTACAATTCGCACGTGGGTGTCGCGCCAAAATCCGACATTCGGCTTTAAACCGGTGTATTCATCCCCAACATTGATACCACCTGTAAAAGATTCCTTTCCGTCTATTACAACGATTTTGCAATGATCCCGATAATTCCAATTGGACAATACCCACGGGAAGCGCATTGGAAAAAATATACGGCATTCAATCCCAGCACCCATCATCCGATTGATCTGCTGCTGTGGAAATTTTCGACTCCCCCAACCGTCTCTTATAAAGCGAACCTGTACACCAGCTGTGGATCGTTCAATTAGCAGATCCGTGATTCTTCTACCAATTTGGTCATCCCGGTATATGAAATATTCCAGATTAATCGTATTTTGTGCGTTCTGTAGCGCTTCAATGAGTTTCTCATATGTTTCCATACCGTTCGTGAGCACCTGAACTCGGCCAGTCCGAAGGCCATTTACGGTCAAATTGCGTAAAGTATGAGCAATAATCGATGCAGAACGGCTAAATGAATCAGGCAACGTGTCTGACTCGTTATTAGGAGAAGTCAATCTTTCTCGACGAATACGCACGGGGTTTGAGGTGCTAAGATAGAGTCCAAAACCGATGACAGGCAAAACAAGACAAATGGCTACCCAATTCAAAGCCTTAGCTGGCCTGCGTGCTTCGCGAATTGCTATGATTAATATCAATAGTGAATTTATTATGTAGAGCCAAAGAATCCACACCAACTAAAGATCCCTCCCTCGATCTCCTATAAAATGTGTAACGTATAATGATAGTATTCATTTCCATGTGCTTCTTTGTAATTTATTTAAAATCCGTATTTCTCAAAACCTTTTCTGCTTGATAACAGGCATACGCTCCCCTATATATAAGGAAACAATTCTCAGAATTTAGGTATAAAATGCAGTGATGCTTTTCAGACAACAACAAAAAGCAGCATCCATATTTTGGAGTTTGCTGCCTTCTCGCTTTGAACGGATATAAGATTATCCTGACTGCTGAGTTTCTTCTACCAAACAAAAATACCACATGTACTCTCTTTCTAATCCTTAGTTCCTAACACATCTGTATTTGGAGGTTCATACCCCATCTGGCGTAACATAGCTACAATCTGCCCTTTATGATGGAATTCGTGAGTAATCGTATGCGTTAGCAATTTACCAGGGGTGAGGGATACCATCTCCCCTTCTTGTCTCCAAGGAATTTTCTTCTGAACCGGCTCATTCATGTGATCTGTGAATACTTCAAATACCTCATTTACTAAAGAATCTACATATTCAAATCGTACCTTTATGTCATCTAAACCGAGTTGTAGCAAGTCCTCTTTTGAAGTTTTTGGATTCTTTGTTTTTAATAAGATAAATGAGCCAAGCCAACCATTATAACAGTCTGCTATGTGTACCAGTGCCTCCCGCACACTTTGAAAACCGAACCCATCCATTTGGCGAGTAAAGTCATTTTGATCTAATTCACTACAAAAGTTTAGAAGTACTTCACGAGTCTGTTTTACCCATTCATATTCATTTTGATTCACTATATCCACCCCTTCTCACTCTATTTCCCAAATAGTATATATTATCAAACATATACTTTTGCCAATTTCTCAAGCACAAACCTCTCGGAAAATTTAACGAAATAGCAAATATTTATAGACAATTATGTGAATTAACTATATTTTAAAGTAGAACAAAAAACCTATTTTCAAGAGGTGACCTTCATGGAAAAAATTGCAAAATCATCTGACTTCCAACTGCTTCTGAAAAAGAAAAAAGCCTTTATCGTTCCGATGTCGATTTTCTTTTTTCTCTTCTATTTTGCACTTCCCATTTTTACCTCTTATTTCACCTTTTTAAACAAACCTGCTATCGGTTCCATTAGTTGGGCGTGGGTGTTTGCCTTTTTGCAATTCATCATGACTTGGGCTTGTTGTATCGTGTATAACCGCAAAGCAAAAGAGTTTGACCAAATAGTAGACCAGATCAAAGAGAACCACCAAAAGGAAGGAGAAGTAGCATGAATACCACTGCATTCTGGCTCTTTTTGCTCATCGTCATGGGAACTCTCTTGATCACCTATTTCGCTGCAAAACGTACTAATACCACGAGTGAATTTTATACAGCTGGCGGAGGATTAACTGGATGGCAAAATGGATTGGCGATCGCTGGAGACTATATGTCTGCTGCTTCCTTTTTAGGGATCGCTGGTATGATAGCGCTTTCAGGTTTTGATGGATTCTTCTATAGTATTGGCTTTCTAGTAGCCTATCTCGTTGTTCTCTATCTTGTCGCAGAACCACTTCGTAATCTTGGAAAGTACACAATGGCTGATATGATTGCAGCTCGATTTGACCAAAAAAATATTCGTGGGGTAGCTGCACTCAACTCCGTTGCTATCTCCATCTTCTATATGATTGCTCAGTTGGTGGGGGCTGGCGCCCTCATTAAATTACTACTCGGTTTAGACTATGTGACTTCCGTTCTCATCGTAGGAACTTTGATGACCATCTATGTCGTATTTGGAGGGATGATTGCGACAAGCTGGGTTCAGATCGTCAAAGCAGTTCTATTGATGACAGGTACCTTTCTGATCTCGATCATGGTACTAGCTAAATTTGATTTCAACTTATTTAAGATGTTTGATGAGATGCGAACTGCTACTCCACTTGGAGAAGCATTCCTAAATCCAGGAAATAAGTTTAAAGATGGTTTGGACACTCTCTCACTCAATTTAGGTCTCGTATTGGGAACTGCAGGCCTTCCTCATATTTTGATCCGGTTCTTCACTGTCAAAGACGCCCCTACCGCGCGTAGTTCTGTCGTAAACGCAACATGGATCATTGGGATCTTTTATGTCTTGACCATCTTCCTTGGATTTGGTGCTGCTGCGTTTGTGGGACATGATGTAATTATCGAAGCCAATGCAGCTGGAAATATGGCAGCCCCACTGTTGGCGAAGGCTCTGGGTGGAGATTTCCTGTTTGCCTTTGTTTCTGCTGTTGCTTTTGCCACCATCTTAGCTGTCGTTGCAGGTCTTGTTTTATCTGCTGCCTCTGCCTTTGCTCACGATTTTTATAATCATATACTTCGTGGGGGAACTGCTTCCGAAAAAGAGCAAATGTTAGCCGCAAAATGGGCTTCGGTAGGTGTGGCGGTCATCTCGATTCTCCTCGCCCTGTTTGCCCAAAAGTTGAATGTGGCATTTCTCGTTGGACTCGCCTTTGCCGTCGCGGCTAGTGCCAACCTTCCTGTCATCTTGTACACGATCTTCTGGCGTAGATTTAATACAACTGGAGCTATTTCAGGAATGCTAGTTGGTCTCTTTAGCTCTCTGATCCTAGTAGCGATTAGCCCTAATATTTGGGATCCTACTCCTGGAAAAGCAATTTTAGTTGGAGAGCCACTCATTTCTCTTACCAACCCTGGAATTATCTCCATTCCACTCGGCTTCTTGGCTGCATATCTCGGAACAATTTTGACTTCCAAAGAAACGGACGACAAGAAGTTTGATGAGATATTAGTCCAAGCCAACACGGGAATCAAAAAAGAAGCATAAGATAAAGGAAGAAAGCCACCACGATCTGTTCCCAGTCTAAAATGACCAACAGATCGCCAGTGGCTTTTTTTCTGTAAAGAAAGAGGCCTTTGTACAGAACTTCTATATATGCATCTCCAATCAATATAATTACCTATCTATTTATAGAGCTGATTACAGTAGTGATGCCGCTGCTTGATCGAGAAGGCTGTGGCATTAAAATGCTTTGCAAAACAGGTGCTTGAAGCTATGGGGTTATATCTCCTCGCTCATAAAGAAATTACTTAGCACTTCTCTCATTCGTGCGATCCTTGATGCTTTGCCATGCTTTCTAAGACTTCCATTGCCTCAATAGCAGTCGGTATAGTGAGTACATTTTGTTCAGCGAAATCCTGTGCTTGTGGATCCCCACTATCTTTTATCTCTTGCGCAGCCGACTCGACATCGTACATCGTCCTACGGAACTCATATCCTTCTGGGCTTAGTAGTAGCCAGTACGCACCTGGTCGATCAGCATAGGGCATTCCTACGCTCCCAGCATTCAAAATACACACATCTCCTACTTGCAGCTTAAACTGTATATGGGTATGTCCACACACAACAATCGGATGCTCAATACCTTTAAAGATGCTAGATAGTCGCTCCTGTGAGGTAATCGGTGTAAAAATCTCTTCGTCACTACGTGGTGTGGCATGACAAAATAAGACATCACCCAGTCCCTTAACATGAAGTGTAATCTTGTCTGGTAACTGAGCCAAAAAATCACGTTGGGAACGTGTTAATTGTTCAGCAACCCAGCGTGTCTTTTCACGCCCTTTCTCTGACATATTAGGGGAAAGAGGCTGACCATCATAAGCCATGACAACTTCCCGATCCCCATTGCCACGAATAAAGCCAACCTGATCACCAAGCTGACAGAGACGTTCTAACGTTTGCCTAGGCATGGGTCCAGAAACGATATCTCCTCCCACCAAGATTAAATCTGGTTGCACCTCTTTGAGTTCTTCGAGTAATGCGTTCAACGATGGTAGATTTCCATGAATATCATAAAGTGCTGCAATTTTCATCTCTCAACCTCCTCGTTTTGTTAGTGTTACAACTTCACGATCATTAGTAAAATAAATATAAACATACAAAATTATCTAAATATATTAACCCTATCTGCAACAACTTTT
The DNA here is from genome assembly GCF_000942395.1 of Risungbinella massiliensis. Taxonomy (GTDB): domain Bacteria; phylum Bacillota; class Bacilli; order Thermoactinomycetales; family Thermoactinomycetaceae; genus Risungbinella; species Risungbinella massiliensis. The sequence goes on along the minus strand of NZ_LN812103.1, from coordinate 1,145,149 downwards.
AAACTTATATGGTCTTCCCTATCTTCAACTGGATACTTACCTATTAAATTCTTTCAAAATCTAAAAGCTCCTTTTTCTCTTTATTTAGTAAAGATATTTCCAAGTAGTTTGTATGGTTCAACGCATAACCTTCTTCCCACAAACTAAATTTATTTGTAGCTAGAGAATCTAATGTTAATCTGGTACATCTATATGTTCGGAAACTCTAGATTTAAGTATTTCGATCAATTCTTCGTCCATAAAACCATAATCATCAGGTATGTCCAGAGTTCTAATCTTTTTATTAGAGAGCATAGGACCAAACTTATCTTGAAGTCGTATAAGATGTTTCTTTTCCATTACAAAAATAAGGTCAGCCCAACCAATGTGTCCACTTGTAACCTTTATTCTAGCACCATCCTCTGTACCAACAGACCTTACATCATAGTTATTGAATCTATGAAAAATCTTTTCTGCAGTTAGACTACGCCATTTGTTCCTGCTACAAATAAATAAAATCTTAATATGTCTTCACCTCTTGAATTTGATTAACGTTTCCTCAACAATATCTCATCACAATAACAATGATAAAAAAGATGCCTTTTGCATAGTGTCAAAAGGCACCTACATTCATTTTATTTCTTTCATCTTTTTTTATTGATCTGTCTTTAATAGTGCTGCTGCCGCCTTGTCCAGATAAGCAATAGCATTCATATGCTTTTGCAAGACAGAAGCTGGAAGATCTGAGGTGATTTCTCCTTGTACCATACCTGCTACAGCATTTGCTTTTGCTTCTCCATTGGCAATAAGGATCACCTTATCTGCCTCTACAAAATGCTGACATCCTAGCGTAATTCCATGTACCAATTTTGTTTCTTGTGCAAAGTATTTTTGCCCTACTTGTTTAGTAGTTTCACTAAGATCCATTACATGACTCGTTAACTCCAGAGAGACTCCTGGTTCATTGAGGCCTAAGTGTCCATTTACCCCTATTCCTAACAATACGAGATCGAGCCCTCCATATTTTTCAATGAGTCTATCAATCTTCTGACACTCTTGTTCCAAATCTGCTGCTTTGGCATCGAAGAAGAAAATTTGATCTTCTCGAATCTGTGCGGGACGGAAAAAGGTATCATAGAGATAATGTTGTGTACTTCCCTCATCCGTGCGGTCCATTCCTACCCACTCGTCTAATCCCACAAAAATAGCTTGAGAAAAATCAACTTTTCCTTGTGATTGAGCTTCTACTAATCGTTTCAAGGTCCCTGTCGGGGTAGAGCCCGCTGCTAAGCTGATAAGAGAATCTGGTTTTTCATTAAGTAGCGTAATGATATCTGCTGCTGCTCGTTCTGACATTTCTTCAAAATCTGCTACAACTACAATCTCCATGAAAATTACCCCTCCTACTATGACTCACTTAGATCCCATCTTCTTCTGGTTCGGTTAATACTCTATCTTGCAATTCAAAAGCTTGGACAGCATCTTTTCCTATTGAGACTGCTAGACTAGTTAGCTCCTCGAGAGTTTTGGTCTCTTTCCATAGAGCCAACTCTACTAACATCGCTAGATTTGTTCCCCCCACTACTTTTATCTTTGGATCTTCGTTAGATAGAAGGACAGCTGTCTGAAACGGAGACCCTCCAACCAAGTCGCAGAGGACTAGTACACCATCACAATCTTTAAGTGCCAATCGTTCCTGTAAGATCTTTTCTCGTAATTGTTCTGTTGAATCTTCTGCTACAAAATCTACAAACTTTATATTCAATTGTTCTCCTGCAATCAATTTAAGAGATGAGCCCAATCCAGTAGCAAAATGACCGTGCCCGGTTACAATTATTCCATTCATTTCAAAACGCTCCTCTCTATCCTAAGTGAATAGGTAGTAAAGCTTGAATCATTCAACTAACCATGAACGAGGGATAAAAGCCCCTCGTTCATGGGAATTCGACTTTATAAAATACCAAGATAGGATAGTAGAATCGCCAATACAAAGGTGATGAGGATCAACAGTACTGGATTCATTTTCTTATTCTTCAAGAAGTAGTACATCAAAAAGGTATATCCAAGTGGTAATAGATTTGGAAAAATTTTATCTAAGAAATCTTTTTGTAAAGAAACACTTTTCTCTGCATTGATCTGCAAAGTAGTCGCAAGTTCAATATTTACATAAGAAGCAATCAAACCACCGATCACCGTAACACCCAAGATCGTAGCTGCTTTGGATAAAATCTCGGAGTTCTCTTTGATTTTAGCGATCGATTTTACACCCAACGTATATCCTGTATGAGCCCAAAAAACCCGCATAAAGAAAATCCCGAGATAGACTAAAGCAAAAATAATAGGGCCAAGGATACTTCCGTCTGCTGCAAAAGAAGCAGTAATCCCAGCAACGATCGGCAAAATCGTAAACCAGAAAATCGCATCGCCAATCCCGGCGAGTGGTCCAAAGAGTGCTACCTTTAGACCTTTGATCGTGTTTCTGTCTTCTTTGTTCTCTTCTAACGAGAGCAATAGTCCCATGAGAAGCGATACAAGCGGTGGACTGGTATTGATAAATTCCAAGTTATCTTTCATCGACTCAGACAAACCTTTTTTATCGTCACGGTATATCTTTTTGAGGAACGGTAAGATGGAATACAACCATCCTCCCGCTTGCATTCGCTGGTAGTTAAAACTAGCTTGTAAGAAGATCGATCTAAATCCTAATTTGGTAATATCTCGTTTTGATAAAAGGCGTTTTGGTTCATTTGTTTCAGGTGTTTTAGATTCCATCTTCGTAGTCACCTCCAGCCGGTAGGCTATCTGCTAATCGTTTCTCGAGTTCTTCTTTCTCTTTATCCTGGAAGAATGCATAGAGAGCTGCTGCTAGACCAATTACCGCTACAGGTAGTAAGTTGCCAAAATCCAAGAACGAAGCGACGAAGAAACCAATTAATAAGTAAGGAATAAACTTTGGCTTTAGCATCACTTTTAACAGGAGACCAAATCCTACTGCTGGTAAGATCCCTCCGGCAATCTCAAAACCATGGCTCAACCATTCTGGCATAGCTTGTACCAATGCCTTCATTGGTTCTTGTGCGATATATCCGGAGAGAAATACAACAATTCCATATGTGAGCGAAACGATGATGATGGGAACCCAGTTCAGTACAGAGAAAGCTCTCGTATTTGCATCTTCTGCATATTTGTCTGCTCTTCCCATAAAGACAGAGAAGATCGAGTAATAGAATAGAATGATATACTGCATCAAGAAGCTAAATGGCAAAGCGAGTCCAATTGCGGCAGCTGGGTTCACTCCTGTGGTATGAGCGATTACTACTGTCATCACCCCAGCCAAAATTGGGTTAGGAGGCTGTGTACCACCTGCTGGAGTCAGTCCTGCAAATGCAAGCTCGGTTAGGCCTGCTGCCACGATCCCTAATGATAGATCACCTAGGATCAAACCAGTAAGGGTACAAACGATCATAGGTCGGAAAATATAAAAACCCTCTAACCAAAAATCGAAACCAGCGATAATTGCTAGAACTGCTAGTAAGATCCCCTGTGTTAATGTAATATCCATGGTGCTCCCCCTCTACTTGATGGAATGTTTGGTATCTCCAGGAGTGTCTTGTATGTAGACTTCAACCCCTTTTGACTGAAGATAGTGCAGATCCTCTAAATCTTTTTCATCCACATAGACCTTTTTCGTTAGTTCTTTCTTACCAGCAGAATAGTGCATGTTTCCGACGTTTACCTCTTGGATCGGCACTCCTCCATCGATGAGGCGTCGTACGGTCTCTGGTGTCTTACAGATAATGAACATTTTTTGACGGGCTGCAGCTTTATGAATGACATCAATCGTTTTTTGAACGGTAAAGAACCGGATTCCCGCTCCTGATGATTTTGCAGTCGCTTCCATCAATTGCTGCTGTAGTGGTTCATTAGCAGTCTGATCATCGACTACGACAAGTAAATTTGCTCCCAGTGTACTTGTCCAAATTACGCCTACTTGTCCATGCACCAAACGATTATCAATACGAGTAAGCAAAATATTAGGTGTACCCATGTTTGTTTCTCCCCTTTCTTTTTTACAAATTCGATCCAGTGAGATCGCTTTCATTTAGAGGTTTATGATGAATACGGATGAATCGTCACACCTTGTACAATGCGATTTACACTACCACTTGGACATGGATTATCTGGTTGAAAGCCTAGTTGTAACGATTTGTGGAGTGCAAAAACTTGTCCATATAAGATGAATGGAAATGCCAACCAAGCATCTTCTATCCCTTGAAGTGAATCATTACTTCCTTCTGGCAGTTCGGTATACAAATAATAGTCACTATTTTCTCTCACTTCTTCGATAAAATCATCAGAGATTGCAAGTACGTGAGCTGAGCAAATCTCTTTTTCACGATAAATTTCTTTTAATAGATCCAGATCGTATTTACGTGTATAAACATTATTGCTAATCATCAAGACAACGAGTGACTTATCGTTAAGGATTGTTTTGGGACCGTGCCGAAAGCCAAGTGGTGAATCATACAAAGTGAAAATATCTCCGTTGACTAGCTCTAACATTTTGAGTGATGACTCATGAGCAAGTCCCAGTAATGATCCGGATCCCAGATAAACAATATTGGAGAATGGCTTTTCTGCTAAGGTAGCTAAGCGCTTCGTCCCATTTTTCAAGAAGTGACTTCCGATCCGGCTGATGTGTTGGATAACGCTTTCATATTGCTCCAAACGATCCGTTTGGAATAGAAGCATTGCACTTAACATCATGCAAGTGAAACTACTAGTCATCGCAAATCCTTGATCATTGCTCTCTTTTGGCATCAACAACAAGAGCGATTTCTCTTGATCGGTCGATTTCTTGGCAAGATATCCATCTGGATTGCAAGTAATCTGAACTTGATAAAAGTCCTGAACTAACTTCTCTCCAATTTCTACTGAAGCAACACTCTCAGGGCTATTGCCTGAACGAGCAAAGGAGATCATGATCGTTGGCATGTCGGCATGGAGATACTCGCTTGGATTGGACACGATGTTTGTTGTAGGAATGGAATGAAATTCCAATTTATTGGAACCGCTTACTTTTTGCAGATAAGGTTGAATCGTATCTCCTACAAAAGCAGAAGTTCCTGCGCCAGCTAAGATCACCTTTACATGAGAGTGTCGATTCAAAATAGTACCCAAGAACGTTTGGATTCTCTCACGCTCGGAAACCATGTTTTGGTATGTTTGGAGCCATAGATCCGGTTGCTGAGCAATCTCTCGTTCTGTATGAATCGCGCCCATTTCTTTGCTCTTGGCTTCTGACTGAAATAAGAACACTACTTTCTCACCTCATTATGTTAGTTCTACAGTGTACGTAAATTTGTCTCCTGGAGAAATAGCGATGGTACACTCTACGATCTGTTCACCTGCGTAACCAATTCGCTCATTTCGAAGTCCTGGTGCTCCTTCAGACTCATGGAGAAGCGTCGATTCTGGCTTTTTTATTCCAATCGCTTGAATCGATTCAAAAGCCCGGTTGATCGTGATCTGGTACTTTTCTCGGAGAACATCATAAAGTGATCTACCTTCTAAATCGGCTTGAGTCAAATCAGCAAACCATGCACGTGGCAGATAACAGGTCTCGTGAACAATCGGTTCCTGGTCTGCATAACGCAGACGGATCAACTCGATTACCTCTGCCTCTTCCTCGATCTGCAAAACCTTCGCAATACGTGAAGGCGCTTTCATAATTTGAAATGAAAGAATATCTGTACTTGTCTTTTTTCCCAGTCTCTTCATCTCTTCGGAAAAACTATAAATATTGGTTAAACTCTGTTTAAAAGTAGCAGGAGCGACAAAACTACCTTTTCCATGCTCCTTGTAGATATATCCTTTGTTTTCTAACTCCACCATCGCTTGACGAAGAGTGGTTCGACTAATTCCATAAATATCGCACAGTTCCCGTTCGGACGGTAGCTTATCATGCTCCTTCACCTGTCCAGACGAAATCATCTTCAAAATATTTTCGATCACCTGCACATAAAGTGGGAGTCGACTTGACTTATCTATTTTCAGGCTTCTTCCTCCTGTTCGAAAGATGAGGTAGTGTTGTCATGTTGTCACTACCAGTTGTGCTATGTCTTTATAGTAACGATCATCTATGCTATTTGTCAATGGAATCGTTTCCATTTTATTTTATATTTAAATAAAAGTTTATTTTTAGTGCATAAAAACAGAATGTAATACGAGAAATAATTATCTTGGCTGCTCTATAAAACAAACACAAAACCAATCATTGTTTGCCCCAATAAGAAAAACCTCGTGATAAAACCGAGGTTGCTAGAATTAAGATATATTATAGTAAAAGGGTATCATTTCAATCACGACCATACAATATCCATCTTGCCCAATCATCCCGACCGTTCTCTAAGGCTTTTTTGGAAGCGGATTCCCAATCGTAAGGCACTAAAATATGCTCTACTAACCATTGATCGTGTCGCTTTGACAAAATTGTATATTTAGCATGAGGAGAACCAGATTCCATCTTGTGTGGAAAAGGCAATTCATCTGTATAAGCAGGAAGCCCCACGCTACCTGGGTTTATCACGATCTGACCAGAGGATAGGTAAACGGTTCTTGGAATATGGCTATGAGCACATAAAACAATCTGCTCGTTTACATCCTTTAGATCTTGATGAATCAGTTCAGAGGATCTAAGAAAGACTCCGTTAGGCGTAACTTCCTCTAATAAGCACGTTTCATCGGAAACAGGAGTCCCATGGCATAAATAAACTTCCTGTCCATAACGAAGCGTACTGGGCAGATCCTCAAGCCAATGTAGAGTGTTGGAATCTAGCTGTTCTTTCACATATACAAATGTTTTTGCCTGTAATGCTTCCTTAGTGGGAGATACTAGTATCCGGTCTTGGTTCCCTTTGATAGAGATAATCTTTTTTGAGGTTAGTCTCTTAGCTGTACCAGCAGGGTCAAGAGGCCCAAATAAACTATCACCTAAATTTATAATATCGAGTATCCCTCTTTGCTCGATATCTTCCAACACGGCATCTAACGCCCATGAATTTCCGTGAATATCAGAAATAATAGCAAATGATTGAAAATTGTCTATGGTGCTCTCCACCTTTCTGATTTCATTAAATGATAACAGAGATAATCCTCGTTTTAAAATGGTAGATCATCTCTTGTTAGATCAACATAACTTGGAAAATACGAACGATAACGCTCTAAAATTGCTGACCAGATATTCCAAGGAGATTTCTCCACTGCTCTTCATCCATCCTGGTTAACTTTTGAATCAATTGAGTAAAAACATCATGTCCCCTGATTTGCATCATGCACCGATTGAAGTAATTTCTTCATTTGTGCTAATAGTTTGGTAAACTCCTCTGGCTCCACACCACTTTTATTGAAAAGATTCATTGGCACCTTACAAGCTTTCTTATGAACATCTACACCTGAATCACTTAGTTGAATGCTTACCACCCTCTCATCCTCTTTCCTACGGTTCCGTTTCACTAAGTTCATCTCTTCCATTCGTTTTAATAATGGGGTCAACGTTCCAGAATCCAGATACAGAATCTGACCAAGTTCTTTTACTGTACATTCCCCATGTTCAAAGAGAACTTGCAATACCAAATACTGAGGATATGTTATTCCTAATTCGGCAAGCAATGGTCGATAAAGCTTTGTGATTTCTCTAGAACAAGCATAAATTGTGAAACAAAGATGGTTATCTAGACGAAGGTTCTCATTCTCCATGATGTGAATCTACTCCTTTGGAAATAATAGGAGATAATCTCCCTAAAATAGAAGTTTCCAATACTATATAAACGGGGTATTATTATATTGTACAAAATTTAATTGTGCACAATCAAAATTAAAGGGGACATTTTAAATGAATCCAATGTATACAGCTTCCGCAACGGTAACAAAAGGTGGTCGAACAGGACATGTTGCTTCTTCAGATGGTGTTCTTGACTTGAATCTTGCTATGCCAAAAGAACTAGGAGGATCTGGTGGAGAAGGTACTAATCCAGAACAACTTTTCGCTGCTGGATATGCTTCCTGCTTTGACAGTGCGCTGAATCTAGTAGCTCGACAAAGTAAAATACGAGTAAAAGAAACCAAAGTTACAGCAGATGTATCCATCGGAAAAGATACAGATGGTGGATTTAAGTTATCCGTTTCTCTAGAAATATCGATCCCAGAACTAGATCATGAAACGACTAAAAAATTAGCAGAGCAAGCCCATCATGTATGTCCTTATTCCAAAGCAACACGTGGAAATATTGATGTTTCCATAAAAGTGGTATAACGTAAAAATAAACCAGAGAAAGAATAGCTTTACGTTACCTATGGCTCGATCGATACTTCTTAAAATGATGTCCCATTAACTATGTAACTAATATAACAAAATGTAATAGACATCTAACAACAAAAAAGCCAATCCTTCTATTCTGTAGAAGAGATTGGCTTTTTTATACAAAATCCCCATCAAGGTTAGTTACTATCTATGGTGGGTACTAATCGTATGGAAACTCCAATCCGATTCCATGCATTGATCGTGACGATCTGCATGATGATTTCCGCAATTTCCTTCTCATCAAAGTATTGATTTACTTCCTCAAACACATCGTCTGGAACATGCGTTTCTGCAACCATTGTAATTGCTTCCGTCAGTGCTAACACTGCCCGCTCTTCTGGGGAGTAGAAAGGAGCTTCCCGCCAAGCATTCAATCCATAGATACGTTGCTCTGTTTCTCCCATCTTACGTGCTTCTTTCGTATGCATGTCAATACAAAAAAGACAACCATTCATTTGGGAGGCACGGATCTTGATAAGCTCTTTTAGTTTTTTATCAATTCCCGTTCTTTGTATATACGTTTCAAGCGCAATCATTGCTTGATAACCTTCTGGATTTACCTTTCCCATATTAAATCTTGTTTTCATTTCTACTTCCTCCTTTTGCAGTTTAGATATTCAATCACTTATAAGACAATGGACCAGGTAGTTTTGTGACATCTTCAACAGGATTTTTTTGATTTCTTAAAGGAAGTTGCTTGTAAATACCAAAAAAACATCAGGGAAAGAATTTCCTCTGATGTTTGATCGTTACTCCTTATTAATCTATAAATGGTTTTAACTTATCCGGATTAAAAACTGCATAAATATATGAAATACGCCCAGATTCCGGTTCCAGTTCAAAACTCCATATCGAAGGCAACCCTTCCCGAATTAGTTTCATAGCCGTTTCGCCGTTTATGGAAATAGAAGAAGCTGCTTTTGAAAAGGATCCTTTCGTAGCAATTCCTTTAAAAAATGCTGTAACTCGTTCTATTCCCGTAATCGGTCGGACTGCGGCTCTGACTTTCCCACCAGCATCTGAAATAAAAATGACTTGTTCACCAAGAAGTTTGATAACCTCTTCCACTTGATCATTGTTTATTGCGTTAATAAATTTTGTAACGACCATACTATGATTCTCATGTCGACAATGATCAGGACGATATTCTTTTAACTTTTGACGAGCACGGCTACATATCTTACGGCAATTATCCTCTGACTTTTGCATCATCTCTGCGATTTTACGATATGGATAATCATACAAATCTTTTAATACAAATACGACTCTTTCCATCGGTGATAAACTTTCTAACATTACCATATAAGCATACGAAAGATCTTCTTTACGTTCTATACGACTGAATGCCTCATCCATAGTCATAGAAGGCATCGGTTCTGGAAGCCAAGTTCCAGGATATATGACCTTTTTTTTATTTGCTGATTGAAGTAAATTAAAACACCGATTGGTGACTGATTTACATAAAAAAGCTTTCAAATTATCGATATGGTCCAAATCTATTGATTGGAGATTTAAAAACACTTCTTGCACTATGTCTTCTGCTTCCGAAATAGTACCCAATAAGCTATAACCAATGGATAATAGCATTGGTTTATACACTTGATAAGTCATTTCTAAGTTCATAGACATGCCTCACTTCCAAACTATAAATCCTAAAAAAAAAAGACTCCTTCCATCGGAATCCCCTTATAAAGAGTATTTCTCTACTGAAAAATTCCTTTATCCCGTAAAATCTCCAACGTTATTTGTTTTGCTCTGGAACCACTTGCATCTTGATCTGCTTCTATGTTGGTTACAAAAAGATAGACATTATTTTCTTTTTCAACATACCCCACATACCAACCATTAATCGGAACTCCATTTATCTCATTATTTTGCCAACCAGTTCCTGTCTTCCCAGATAACACAGCATAATCTCTTTGATCTTGAATCAAAATATTTTTTACTATATTGATATGGTCAGTAGAAAATGGAAGATTGTATGTGTAGAACTTCTTTAAAAACTTTAACTGCTCCAGAGGAGAAATTTTTAAGGACGACTGTAACCAAAAGTTCCTCAATCCTCCAGAGATATCTTGATTCCCATAAGCAATTGCATCTAGATACCTTTGCTCATTAGCCTCTCCGATTTGATCAGCTACTTCTTGAAAATACCAAATGGTTGAATTTGGGATGGCCATACTCAAGGTCTGATCCTGATTCCAAGCTGGAATGGGGTACATAGTACCATCCCATTGAAATAGCGTATTCTCATCCTGAAGCACACCATGATCTAAACCAAATAAAGCATGAGGAATCTTAAATGTAGAGTTCGGCGCTACTTTTTTTTCGCTTTTTTCTTTGTTATATATGGTGTACTTATCATTCTTTAGGTCATATAACAAAAAGGTACCATCATAACCCGTAAAATAGTTTTCTAGATTCTCATAATGAAACTTAGGTTTCACATCGATAGATTGATAGGTAAAACCACTACAAACACTTACTATGAGACTGGTTAAAAAAAAGAAAGATAGAAATTTTTTCAAAATTTACTTCCTCCTTTAGCGATTTGAAACATATTCTATATATTCTAAAAATAGTATTCGATTCCCTTTGATTTGAATCATATTTATATATTTGGAATATAATATTCGTTCTCCTTTAACTTGTTGTTAAATTCAATCCCTTCAAAGGATTTGACAAAGTAGTTCTGCTCCATACAGCTCACTAACATAAAAAGACTTGAGCCTCCCTTTTCTAAGGTGGTTCTCAAGTCTTTTCCCATTTTCCCTTTACTCCTAATCTTACCAACCACAAATAGTACGTATATGCTCTGGAAGCCATTGTATCCACATAAAGTGTTGCGGTACTAGACTTTGAAATAGAAAGAATACAATGATAAGAAGTACAAGTAAAGCTGATCCTGATAACAGCCATTCTCTCCCGTTCATACGCGGCATCTTTCCATCAGATGAGACAATGGCGTCAATCCGATAGTCTTGAAGAGAACCGTCCACAAAGGGAGTTATTGCCCTGGCAGTTTGGTGGGAAGAACTACTTGCTAGTTTGATAAGAGCAGATACTAATACTTTCTTGCTACTTTTTTGGATGGCAAATTGATCTGCCAGAATCTCTTTTTCTAAGAAATAGAGATCCCGTAATTTCCCAATGATCGGAAAGAAAAATAAGCTATTAGCAAATGTTGAGGTAATAAATCCTTTCCAAGGATCTCCCTGTTTGCAGTGCCACCGCTCATGTTCTAAGATCGCGATCAATTCTTCTTCTGCTACTGTCTGGAGCATTCCCGTACTGATCAAAATTTGAGGTTTTCGAAACCCAAAAGTAAAAACAATTGGTTCTGCCTGATCTACTAGTAACACTTTTATCCTATACTTCTTAGTAAAGCGTTGAATGATCGTATCTACCATTTCAACCTCGTATTGCATAAGTAATTGGATATACTTTCGGGTATTTCGGAAAATGCGTGTTGCCTGGTAACCAATAAGACCTGAAATAAGCAAAATAAATAAGGAAAATGGATAGTAAAGCGTTGGTATCTCATGATTCACAAAAATCCAACCGCAACATTTATGAATCCACTCTACTAAATGCTTTAACGCAGCATCTGTAGAGACGATCCATGGTAAATAGAGAACAATTGAGATAAGAAGGAGAACCATTCGCAAAGTTTGATAAGCTCGATTCACTTAGATTCATCCTTTTCCAACTCATTTAGATATTGCTTCAACTTTTCGAGACGGTCTGGTGAATGACCTATAGCATCTACAAATTGAGAGATGGCTATTTCTCCATAATCTTTTAAGAGATGTTGGATCGATTGAGAAGATTTTTGCTTAATAAATTGATCTACAGGTAATTTAGCAGAATACAAATAAGTCTTTCCTTTCTTCTCTCTCTCTAATATCGCTTTTTCCACCAAACGCGACATGATCGTCATAATGGTTGTATAAGCATATGGTTTTTCCTGTTGATTAAGGATATCCACCACCTCTTGTACTGTTGCCGTTCCTTTTTTCCAAAGAATCTGCATTACTTCTAGTTCGAGGGGACCTAAGATTTTTGCTAAAATATCTCGATGATTTTCTGGAACCATTTTCGTATAAGCTCCTCTCTCTTTTCATCTATTATATATATAGCTTGTTGCAGTAATTTCAGTTAAACCTAGGCACGACGCTGGTTTTTCCTCTTTTGCCTGCCCTGCCTGTCCTGAGGGATCTGCTGGCTCCCTATCGCTCATAGTCGCATCTCAAAAGGAGAAAACCTCTAGCTTAGGTCTAATTATGTAACAAGCTATATTATAAATTTGTTTCAAACAAAAGAGAAAGATCCAGCATAACTGGATCTTTTACGTATTTATTAATGACCAGAATGTGGAGAAGTGGGTGCTTGGTTTTCTGGAGGAGTTGATTCTGATTTCGTATTTCCATGACTTCCATGATCCTCACCAGTTGCTGATACAATCTCCAACATCTGATCAATCATTCCTTGGACAGTGAAGGGAATTGATTTTTCCGTTCCAATCACAAAAGCATGGTTATATGGACCTTCTGTAGGTTCTTTTTGGAATTTTGGTTGCAGACTCCCTAAATATTCGTGCATTGCGGGAGTTAAGTCACTACCACTTAGAACCAGCATCGGAGCATGTTTTCCTAAATGAGCAAAAGGTGCACTAGAGATTGCAGAATCTAGCTGATTGGTACGAACGAATGTCAAACCATGCCCAGGTTTCGTAACCCCCCAGCCAAATCCCGTCGCTTGATCTTTAAACTTCGCAAAAGTGATCGCATTCTCCTCAGGAGTTTTTCCACTAATGCGGGTCACTTTCCCATATGTTGCAAGCTGTTTTTCTACTTCTGGAGAAATGACGTTTTCTGGGCCAAGGACATAGATATTCGCCTTATTACCACGAGTTTGTAACGCTTGTTTAGTCGCCTCTGGTATCGCGTCTTTTGTCACATACAGAAGGGCTTCTGGCATGTGCGCAATCCAATTCGCCGCTGGTAAAGTGTAATCAGGAGAGTCAATTGATCCGATGACAACTCCACTCGGATATTGATTTCCACTTGCTTTGGCATAGTAGCTATCTACTTCCTTTGCCATAACAGCTGGGTCCTTGCCCTTGATTTGATCAACCTTGAATCCTTCTTTTTCTAATGTAGTACGGACTTTCTCAGAAAAATCCCCTACTAAAATCACTTGTATCCCTTGATTTTGAGCGCTTCCTTTGGGACTTAGACGCTTAATCTCTTGTAACGTCGGAGTAGGTATTGAGTCTTTTTGTGCATAGAGGAGCGGACCATTATTAGGATGATGAACCATTTTGACTGCGGGCATGTTGACTTTCCAATCCCCTACTAGCCCGAGCAAAACAGTATTTGGTCGATTTCCATCATCCGTTGCAGGCCAAACCATTTGAGATGTTTCTACAGCTGTCAAAATCGGGTCATCCTGATTCACTCGTGTCACGTTTTTCGTTTGGAAAGTAAGACGATTTTCTGTTGCTTTCGGATTTTGATTTCCATTGGAATGTCCCATTTGCTCATGATCCATTGCATTGGAACAAGCCGCTGTAATCAAAGAAATACTGACGATCCCTATCAGGAGGCTAACTTTTCGCATATACGTTTTCGCCCTTTCAAGTAGAAGATATTATTTACTACGTATTTGTAGTATATAATATCTCATAAATAATTTTCCACACTATTCAACCCTCGGAAAGCTCCGTCCAAGTCTTTCCTCCATCTTTCGTTTGATATATTTTGGTGGAGGCAGTTGCAAACGAAATATCGTTTTCATTTTGAGGATGAACGGTAATATATTGGATCGGATCTTCTTTGGAAGAGTACGAAAGTGGGATCTCCTTCTTTATTTCTCCATTCGATTCTAACTTGAGCAATCTTGGCGATTCCTCATATGTAGCAGCCCAAAGTGAACCGGCAAACGAAATATCCATTGCAGAAATAAATGCAGAGACTGGCACTTTCCAAAACGTATTTCCAGTATCGTTTGATAAGTACAATCCTTCTTTTGCCAACAGTGCAACCGTATTGGATTTATTAGGATCTGCCTTTACCATCCAAACTTCAGTCGCTTCTACTCCGGAAAGTGTTGATTTTGTCCAATTTTTCCCTTGATCCGTCGAGTAGTACAACCCTACCTGCATCTTTTGATTGGGTTGTTGGTTATACACATATAGGGTTCCAGTCCGGTGACTTGCCGCAAGATGATGAAAATCAGACTCTCCTGCAAAATCAATCGTACTCCAAGTTTTTCCTTTATCGGTCGATTGTATGAGTCCAAGCGGATTTGGCTCATTAGAGGAAGCAGGAGGGTGACCGCTACTGTACCAGGTTCGGTCGGTTATCGCAAATCCCATATAATCTCTTTCTGGAGATATTTTTACCCAGCCATCCTTGTCATATTGCATAATTCCTGCATGTGTAGCAGCAACTAAACCTTTCTCTTGATCATAAAACAGACCATGTAAATGGTGTTGAATACTATCTACTTTCTCTGCTTGTGCGTTTGGATCTTCAGTACGATTCTCATACCAAAGATATAGAAAGAATCCAAGTATTACAACGAAGATTCCCCAGAAGAAAATATCAGCTTTTTTTAGTTTCATAATATCCTCCTATCAGCCTTCTTATATACTACACAAACGTAGTATACCGGAAGAAGACCGAAAGGAAAAGAAACATAGCGATAGATCGCATAAAAAATAGTAATCTATAGCTATGCTCTTCCTATCTACCTCAATCCATCCGTTTTTTCTCTTGTATATAGTGATCAATTTGCTCATAATGTTCTCCAAATCCCACCCAAACCTCATCATTGATCACAATCGTGGGAACTACTTGTTTTTTCGTCAGATCCCATACCTCTTGGGGGTATCGCGGATCTGTTGTACAATCTTTTTCCATATATTCCAATCCCTGTTCTTGAAAGTAACGTTTCGCATCATGGCAATCAGAGCAAGTAGGAATGGTATAGATGGTAATGTTTAGGTTCTTCATGCTCTTCCACCATTCTGTTTTAGACGTTGGAGTCGTAGAGCATTTAATACAACCGAAACTGAACTAAGTGCCATTGCCGCTCCAGCCAACCAAGGTGCAAGAAAACCAGCAGCAGCCACAGGAATACCGATTACGTTGTAAGCAAGCGCCCAGAAAAGGTTTTGCTTAATGTTTCTCATCGTCTTCTTACTGATATAGATCGCATCTGCAATACTACTTAGATCTCCCCTAATTAGGGTAATATCTGCAGCTTCCATGGCAATATCAGTTCCTGTTCCAATCGCCATCCCAATATTGGCTGTCGCAAGTGCAGGAGCATCGTTGATTCCATCTCCTACCATCGCTACTTTTTTCCCTTGTGCTTGAAGTTTCTGTACTTCTGCCGCTTTCTCGTCTGGAAGTACTTCTGCTAGTACACGATCCACTGCAACTTCCACGCCAATCGCTTGGGCGGTTCGTTGGTTATCCCCCGTAATCATAATGACTTCCAGTCCCAGTGTTTTTAAACGGGCAATTGCTTCTTTTGAAGTATCTTTTACCGTGTCGGCTACAGCGACCATACCTGCTAATCTGCCATCGATCGCCACCAACATGGCGGTTTTTCCTTCTTCTTCGAGGGTGTTCATTTGAGATAGGATAGATTCAATCAAAATCTCTGATTTTGTCAGCAGTTTACGGGTTCCAACAAGTAGCTCTCTTCCATCTACTTTCGCACGGATTCCATATCCCGGAATTGCTTCGAATTCTTCTGGACTTACAGGCTGTATTTCTTTTGCTTTGGCTCCTTCTACAATTGCTTCTGCCAAAGGATGCTCCGAAGCAGATTCAGCTCCCGCTACTAATCGTAGAAAATCGTCTGGATCTAATTCCAACGAAATGACATCAGTTAATTCTGGCATTCCATTGGTAATGGTTCCTGTCTTATCTAATACAATCGTGTCTAATTGATGTGTCGCTTCTAAATGCTCTCCACCTTTAAAGAGAATACCCCATTCCGCTGCACGACCAGAGCCTGCCATAATGGAGGTCGGTGTAGCTAGGCCTAAAGCACAAGGGCAAGCGATAACCAAAACAGCAATAGCTTTTTCGAGCGCACTCGCAAACTCGTTTGGTTCTACCGTCAAGAACCAAATCAGGAAGGTTAGGACGGCAATTCCCACTACAATCGGAACGAAAATTCCCGAAATTTTGTCTGCGATCCGTTGAATTGGCGCTTTTGAACCTTGGGCCTCTTCCACAACTCGGATAATTTGTGCTAGTGCTGTCTCTTTTCCAACCTTGGTTGCCTGCATGATCAGTCGACCATTTTTGTTTAGTGTAGCCCCGATTAAAGTGTCACCAGTTTGCTTCTCAACCGGTATGCTTTCTCCTGTCAGCATAGATTCATCAACAGAAGAAGTTCCGTTTACCACGATCCCATCGACAGGAATTTTCTCCCCTGGCTTTACTACTAACGTGTCACCCGAGACTACTTCTTCCATTGCAATGGATACTTCTTCTCCATCTCGAATCACTAAGGCTGTCTTTGCTTGTAATCCCATCAGTTTTTTAATCGCTTCGGAAGAGCGCCCTTTGGCTTGTGCCTCAAATAGTTTTCCAAGGACAATTAACGTAATTAAGATAGCACTCGTTTCAAAATATAGTTCTACTTGATGATGAGGAGCCTGACCTATCGATGCGATGGTAAGATACAAACTATAAAAATAGGCTGCCGACGTTCCAAGTGCAACTAGCACATCCATATTGGCGCTCTTATTGCGTAGTGCTTTATATGCTCCTACATAAAAATGACGACCAATGATAAATTGCACAGGAGTGGCAAGAACCAGTTGGAACCAAGGATTCATAAAGATATCAGGAGACCAGATAAAAGAGGTAAAGGAAAAGTGCCCGACCATCGCCCACAAAAGCGGAAAGGAAAGGATTGCTGCGGCAATAAACTTACGCTTCTGCTTCGTTATTTCTCGTTGTCGATGATCAGAAGGATCTACTTGGTCTTCTTTCACCTTTGCTTGATATCCAAGTTTCTCTACCTTTTGAATCATGTCCGACACAGATACTTCACTGCTATTAAATTCAACATGTGCCGTCTCTACTGTAAAGTTGACCGTTGCTTTAGATACTCCTGGAATGGAATTTAATCCTTTTTCGATACGATTGGCACAAGCTGCACAAGTCATCCCCTCTAAGGTAAACTCCACGCTTTCTTTGGCTACCCCATATCCTAGATCTTCTACTTTTTCCTCAATCTGCTGGAGGGATGTTTTCTCTGGATCAAAGGAGACACTAGCTTTTTCTAGTGCTAAATTGACAGTTGCCTCCTGTACCCCCTCTACCTTTTGAATCCCTTTTTCAATGCGATTCGCACAAGCTGCACAGGTCATCCCTGTAATCAGGAACTCTACTTTTTTCTCTCCCATTCGGAATTCCTCTTTTCGTTATTAAGTGGGAGGTAGGCCCTAAAGAGGACCTATCCCTTATTCGACAACTTGATAACCAGCATCTTCAATAATTTGTTTTGCAGTGTCAGTAGAAACATTTCCATCTATCGTTACCGTTTTAGCATCTAGATCCACTTTTGCTTTTACTGCTTTTTCTTGAAAAGCTCCTTCAATCGCACGAACACAGTGACCACAAGACATTCCTTCTACTTTCAAGACAAATTTACTCATATTACATTCCTCCTAAATTTTATTTCATCATTTTTTTCATCGTCTCGGAGAGCTCTTGGATCACGTCCAAATCTCCCTCTTGAAGACGATCAATCACACAACTTTTCATATGTTCTTCTAAAAGAATGCGACTTACACCATTGAGAGCGGATTGGATTGCCGAAATCTGATTTAAGACATCGTCACAATAAGCATCTTTGTCGATCAAATTTTTGATGCCCCGGACTTGGCCCTCAATTCGATTCAGACGTGTAGTCAGATTTTTTTTGGTCTTGTCAGAATGGTGTGCTTTTCGATCTGTCGAACAATGTTGTTCTTCTGTGCTATTTTCCAAATCCAAATGGACCAATCTCCTTTCCATAAATCCAATTTACCATACCCCCCTACCCTATGTAAATAAGTTTGATAAGGTTCCTTTTTTTATTTTATCTGTAATGTTCCATGGTACATGTTCATTCCACAAGCAAACGTAATGGATCCTTCTTGTGTTGGTGTAAAGATCACTTTATTCATTCCCTCGTGTAGTTCCTGGACAATTTCAAAATCCTTGATTACCACAGTGGAGAGACAACCAACTTCTTTATCTCGTAGAAAATATATGGTAGTAGGTACCCCTTTTTGCAGTTGCACTCGATTTGGTATATACCCGTTTGCCGTTACCTGAATCATCACTTCTTGTTGTGAGTTCGGATCAACAATAGGAGCTGGTTTTTCGGCATTACTCGCATTAGGAAATAGTATTGGATAAGCCATCGATCCCATTAATAGCATTGCAACGGATAAAGCGGCTGTAAGATGTTTTCGATGAATAAAGACGGTTTTTCTCACAATGTACAGTAACAAGAACCAAACAATCCAATATAACGAGTTGAGCAATACTAATGTTTGCAAAACTCCTTCACTCGCCATCATCACTCCCAACATAGCTCCCATCATCCCACTCATCACTGCAGCCATCACTCCATCTAACAGTGCCAAGGAGTGCTTTCTTCCAAATAAGAAACTAACTCCCAAACCAATAAGAGTAGCCAATATGGTAGGGATCAGCATCTTGCCATTGCTATGTAGTCCTACAATGGTGCCAATAAGTAAGCTTGATATCATGGAAGCCCCCATTGTCACCATCATAGCTTCCATGATGTCAAAAGATTTCTCCTTCTGGTAGCAATAATATAGTAGCAACATACTAGTCAGCCAGACAACGAGACTACAAATGCTAACCATTTCAGTCCTCCCTCTCATCTCTCAGAAAACGTCATTTTTTGGTCCTCGGAATAGTTTGAACGAATATTTGACTAAATATGTCTTTGTTTAAGATTTGCTCACTTTCATCTACCCCATTTCAATGGGGTAGATGAAAGTGAGCATTGCTCGGTATCCCCCTTGTGGGGATGCTTAGAGCAATTTATTTTTTGCACTTTCCTCATACTATATGTAATATAATTTTCCTTAATTGAAGGAGCTTTTCAAGAAAAATATGTTACTATATTTACACTATTTTTGTCATACTATATGTATGAGTAAAAATACTGTAAAACACGCTAGGACTTGCGTGTATAATGTCAACTACCACATGGTATGGTCGGTGAAGTATCGTAGAGCCGTACTGGATCAAGAGATTGAAACGTATCTAAAAGTTATTTTTCAGGAGATTGCGGAGGAGAAAGGGTTTGAAGTAGCTATGATGGAGGTGGGAGAGCAAGACCACGTCCATGCCTTTGCTTCTGCTCATCCTAAAGTAGCTCCATCATACATTGTGAAAATGTTGAAAGGTATTTCCGCTAGGAAGTTATTTCTAAAGTTCCCGAGGCTAAGAAATAAGTTATGGGATGGTCATCTTTGGAATAGCAGCTTCTACATGGAAACCATTGGCTCTATTTCGGAAGAAACGATTCGTAAGTACATGGAAAATCAGAAAAAGAAAGGGGGAAAATCAAATGATGAAGTCGTACAAATTCAAGATAGAACCTAATCGGGTACAAATGGAACGAATCGAAACTACCTTGAATTTGTGTCGCTGGCTATACAATACAGCTTTGGAACAACGAAAGTTTTCTTATGAAAAACGTGGTATTTCCGTTAATTACAACATGCAACAGAATGAATTACCACGACTAAAGAAAGAGTTTCCAGAGTTCAAACAGGTACAATCGCAAGTGTTACAGGACATTCTACGTCGTTTAGATAAAGCATTTAAAGGGTTTTTTCGTAGAATCAAAGCGGGAGAGAAAGCAGGATACCCACGCTTTCAAGGTAAAAACCGTTATGATAGCTTCACATACCCACAAAGTGGGTTTTCTCTTGATGGGAAATATCTGAAACTGTCTAAGATCGGTAATGTTCGCATCAAATGCCACAGACAAGTAGAAGGAAAGATCAAGACCTGTACCATCATCCGAAAAAACGGAAAGTACTATGCTTGTTTTTCCTGTGAAATCGAAACCATAACACACTCGACAGGGAAACAAGTCGGTGTTGATCTTGGTGTTAGACATCTTGCTATTACATCTGATGGCGAATTTTTCGAACACCCTAAGTATTTTAGAAAGTCAGAACGCAAACTAAAACGACTTCAGCGCATAGTATCTAAACGTAAGAAAGGTTCCAATCGTCGTAGAAAGGCTGTAGCTTTGCTTGCAAAGCTACATGAGTACATAGCAAATCAAAGAAAAGACATTGCCCATAAAATTAGTAGGTATCTAGTAGATCGCTATGATCTAATTGCCTTTGAAGATCTGAATATCAAAGGAATGGTCTTGAATCACAAATTAGCCAAAAGTATTGTGGATGCTGGATGGAATCAACTTGTACAGTTCACTTCCTACAAAGCAGAATATGCTGGTAAGCAAGTAATACAAGTGGACCCATACAACACGTCTCAGGCTTGCTCAAAATGTGGTCAGATCGTAAAAAAAGAATTAAAAGATAGAGTCCATAGTTGCTCTTGCGGTTATACAGAAGATAGAGATGTAAATGCGGCAAGAAACATACTACATAAAGCAGTTGGACATGTTCCAACGCTAAAATGCGGACGGTTAGAACTAAACCTAATATAGGCATGGAACGTGCCTTCGTGGAGAATGCGACGTTGGTCGATTCAATGAATCGAGAAGCTCGCCATTTCAATGGCGATGTAGTTCACCTACTTACTTATTCCAAAAGATATATTTATAGACCAAAGAAAGAAGAGGGACGTAATCGGGCAAATTTTAAACACCTTATCCTTACGGAATATGTCATAGATTAACTAAACCAACGACTAGTTTTTTTAAGTTTTGATATCTACTTCAGGAGTACCGGATTTTGAAAGAGAGAAAACTCCTCGCACGTCTGACACACTGATTCCTCCCCAACTTATTAAAGGTAAGGGATAGGGATGATCAGTACGAAAAAATAAAAAAAGCTTGATTCTCTTTTCAAGCTTTTGATTTTGGGAAAGCTTCTAGTTTCGAAACATGGATCATTTCACTAGGAAGGTATTTATGAAAATATTTTTTTACCCTTACATGCAAATCTTTTTGATACCACTTCGATAATCCATGTTCTTCAAATAATGTTGCCATCCCTAGTCTCTCTGAACGTTTCCCCATCGAACCATCCCCAATGCTTAGCGTATCGATCCAAATACGATCTACGATTCCATCCAATACTTTTGGAAAGTCAGGGGTAAATGGCAAAACAGGGGAGATCGAAGCTTGTGTACGTATTCCCGCATCATGAACTTCTTTTAAGGTTTTTAACCTTAATTTCATGCCCGGTGCATATGGAGCAAATATTTGCTTTATATCTTCTCGATCTGTTTCAATCGTCATAGATACAAGGACTTCACATTTCTCTTTTAATTTACCTAACAAATCAATGTCTCTTGTGATGAGTGGACCTCGTGTTTGGATTTGAAGAAAGTCAGGGGGATTTTCTATCATTTCCTCTAGTATTCCCCGTGTAATGCCTACTTTCCGTTCTATTGGTTGATAGGGATCGGTTGCAGACGACATAAAAATTTTCACCGGTTTGTTTTTCTTACGGAGTTTGATTATTTCATTTCGGTAATTTTCTGCTGCGTTTGTTTTGATGTCCAACCATTCTCCCCATGGTATTTCTTTAAATTTTTGAATCGGCATTTCTCTTACATAACAGTACCGGCAAGAAAATGCACAACCACTATATGGATTCAGCGAATGGGTAAATCCTACATCTAAATAGCCCTTTGATTCCGTAAGGATTTTCTTAGCAAGTATTTCTTTTATTTCAATATCCATAAGATTACACTCCTCTCTTGTATCAATCAAAATAAATGATACCCTTTATGATCCACTCATTTTATCAATGTGGTTACTATATCAAAAAAACCACTCAAAAAAGCCGAGTTCTTTTGAGGAACCCGACTTTTTTAGCGTTTTAGTTATAACTAAATCTATTATTTTTTGTTCTGGCTCAAAATAATGAACAATATGTTCAAATAACTCAGCAGAATATAACGTACACCCCGATCATCATTTCTGGTAGCTTTGCTTTCCATCCCTGATGATAGCTTAGGAAGTGGTATCCTCATGAGTCTTTCGAATTCACTTTCAGTCAAGGCGTTACTTCTCTAGTACGTAAGATGATCTGAGGCATGTGTTCCTTCAGAGCCTTTTAATTCGTGTATTTTCCCGATTATATATTTCTGAAAATACAGGGTGAAGAAAAAAGACTATATTATTTCTAATGAGAATATCCCTTCAAAATATTCTTTAAAGTGATTAAAATACCTTTTGCGTAACTATCATCTGTAATTTTAGTATGTTGTGCTTTTGCTTCTTCTGTTGCATTTGCAAGCAAATATCCGTGTTCTACGCTTCTTAGCATATTCAAATCATTTCCACTATCTCCAAATGCAGCTGCTTGATGTATAAATAAGTTGTGTTTTTGTAACATATAGCCCACAATCTCACCTTTACCCGTCCCTAAAGGAATAAAGTCAATATCATAGGCTTTTTCAGGATCCCCAGCCAAAGGATTGCATCGATTTATATTGATCCCTACTTGATGTTGCTTCGCCAGCCTTCGAATGATTTCGAGTGCTTGATCATCCCTTTGATCATTTTGTTGGTAGTAATAGTAATTATATTTATACTTGGATATCCCCATCTGTGTTTGAGACTCTAACACAATGTCATAGTCCTCTTTTAAAGCGGAAAGAATGGCATAAATTTTTTTCTCGTTGAATTGATCACCTTTTATTCTTTTTAACCATTCTTGATCGGTATGTGTTGTACCATCATGATGAAAGTAAGTAATTTCGGTACCTAGATCACTAGCAATAAAATGCGGTAAATATCGCATACCCACTTTTTTCATTTTGTAGAATACAGAATCTAAGCTACTACCAGTAACCCATCCTAACTTCAATCCTTTTTCCTGACTCTGTTGCCGTATATATTCCTCCAGATTATATATATTTGTTTTTATTTCTTGATCTGCATGATGGGGATAATATGTTTCATCAAAGTCACAAAATACGATAAATGACGTTTCTTTTTCATTCGGCAACAGAACAAATGACATTACATATCCTCCTTTGAGATAAAGCATGCTCATCACGGATTATAATAAAAGATGAAATCGATCCCATGTCAAAGCCTTTTTCATAAGAAGAGGAGAAAGAAAATGCCAACAATAAATGAAATCGCCAAAAAAAGCGGAGTTTCTCGCTCTACCGTTTCTCGAGTATTAAACCATCATCCTTATGTATCCGAAACCAAACGATTAGCTGTCTTACAAGCGATACAAGAGATAAATTACATACCGAATTCCATAGCAAGACAGTTAAGATCCAAATCCACTAGGACTGTAGCGATTTTAGTACCTCATGCACATCATCCTTTTTTTAGCCAATTAATCCGAAGTATTTCGCAAACATTAATGGAAAAAGGGTATAAAGCCTCCATTATTCAAACCTTCTATCAAAAAGATATTGAACTCGATACGTTCCAACTCTTAAAGAGTAAAGAGATAGATGGGATTATTCTTACTTCGTTAGAAAATCAATGGGTACAGATAGAACCCTTTTTAAATTTTGGTCCCATTATTCTTTGTAACGAGTACGAGGAAAAAGCTCCAATCCCAATTTTTTGCTATGACGAATATGATGTGGCTTTTAAAGCTACCAGTTATTTAATAAACCAAGGTTACCAAAAGATTGGATTTTGTTTTGATGTTAGTCATAGTAAGGCTCAAAAATTACGTAGAAAAGGATATACTGATGCTCTTCGAAAAGCTCAACTTCCTATAAGAAAAGAATGGATATTTCAAGGAGCCATAAGTATTGAAGATGGCTTTCGAATCTTTCAGCAATTGGTCTCTTTAGAAAATCGCCCTACAGCAATTTTTACAGGGAATGACCAAGTAGCTGCTGGTATGATTAAAGCTGCTACAAACAATGGCTATGCCATACCTAGTGATTTGGCTATTATCGGTTTTGATAATCAGAGGATCTGTGAAGTGACGACTCCTACTATTACCACTATCGATATTCCTATTATGCAAGTAGGGTTCGAGACAGCAACCAGTATGGTCGAATGTCTCGTCAACAATCAGAAGGTAAAACGTATGGTGAAAAAATTTAAAGGTGATTTATGTATAAGAGAGTCTTGTTAAAAGCAATGGTAATATACTACCTAGAATTATCTAGCGCCCTTTGTCACTCTAGTGTTTGCTACTTTCCTTAAGTGTACAACCTTTTCCAGTCCAACTCTAATTCTAAGAAAAACTAAAACCCTCGAATCATCGAGAGTTCTGGTTGGTAAAATAAATTCATACTTAGTTAAATAGTTATAGCAAGATGTGGTTTACTATAATGACTAGTTCCCCCACCGCCTACTAGTATTCTTCCGCTCTTAATAAAATCTAGTAATTTTCTTTCACCATTAGAAAGTAAAACATCCACTTTGGCTGATTTGCAGTAGCTATATATATGACATAATTGGAAACAACTACTATAGGTGGAATAGCATCTATTACTGTAGTATTTATAATGTTTGCTGGTTTTTTAGGAATTCTCCTAGGACCATATATTCTAAAAAAACTGGAAGTTCTTATTACGCTTGCACCTACTATTTTAACGCTGTAATACTAAAAGCTTATTCCTTACAGTAATCGGAGGATTTATTATGTCAAAAAAGTTTCTTCTTCCTTTATTATAGTTATAGGATTCATGCTATTTGCATTGTTTTTTGGAGCCGGAAATTTAATTTTTCCACCTATGTTGGGTCAAATGGCAGGAAAGAATGTATGGATCGCCAATGCAGGTTTCTTAGTTACCGGAGTTGGCTTACCATTACTAGCGATTACAGCATTTGTTTTCTCAGGTAAAAATGATTTACAATCTTTAGCTAGTCGTGTTCATCCGTTGTTTGGTATGGTATTTACGACTGTTCTTTATCTAGCAATTGGTCCTTTTTTCGCTATCCCTAGATCTGGAAATGTATCGTTTGAAATTGGAGTTAAACCTTTTTTATCAAATGCAGGCCCTGTTTCATTAATTATATTTACAATCTTATTTTTCACAGTTGCATGCTTGTTATCACTTAATCCTACAAAAATCATTGATATAGTTGGAAAATTTTTGACTCCTATCAAATTGACATTTATCGGATTACTCGTAGTTGTAGCCATTGTCCATCCAATCGGAAGATTTCAAGCGCCTTCTGAAGAATATACATCACATGTATTTTTTAAAGGCTTTCAAGAAGGTTATCTAACACTGGATGCTCTTGTAGCTTTTGTTTTTGGAATTATGATTGTGAATGCAATGAGAGAAAAAGGAGTTACCACTAAAAAACAGCTTATGAGTGTTTGTGCAAAAGCAACGGCTATTGCTGCTACACTCTTAGCTCTTGTCTATACTACCCTTTCCAATATGGGCGCTTCTAGCGTTGAAAAACTAGGTCTTTTAGGAAATGGAGCTGAGATTTTAGCTAAGGTTTCATCCTATTATTTTGGATCTTATGGCTCCATTTTATTGGGTTTAATGATTACGGTAGCATGTTTAACTACGAGTGTAGGACTGATCACTGCTTGCTCTTCATTTTTCCATGTATTATTTCCAAACATCTCCTATACAAGAATTGCTGTCATTTTATCTATGTTTAGTACCCTTGTAGCAAATATAGGATTAACACAGCTAATTAAGGTTTCCATGCCTGTATTAATGACTTTGTATCCTATTGCCATTTCTTTAATATTCTTAACGTTTTTTCATTCCGTATTTAAAGGAATGGCGGAAGTGTATCAAGGTAGTTTGATATTGACATTTTTCATGAGCCTATTTGATGGCTTGAATGTTGCTGGAATAAAAATGGAAGCAATGAATCAATTTTTCACTCAGTTTCTTCCCATGTATAACGTAGGGTTAGGCTGGTTACTTCCAGCTATTTTAGGAGGAGTAGGCGGCTATATATTTAGTGTATTACGAAAGAAAAATAAGCTAGACTTAAACTCGATTAAATAAGTGAATTCTCGTCTAATTTGATTAAAGAACATCGCGAATGGTTATCAGGCCATGAGCCCCCGACAAAAACAAAAAAACTGTCTCTATGATTCACACATTTATCAATGTGGTCACTATATCAAAAAATTCACTCAAAAAGTCGAGTTCCTCTAGGGGAACCCGACTTGAAGGGAATAATACCAAATGGTAGAAAAGCTGACTCTTTTTTTATTTTTTGATAAAATATAATTCCTTTTTTATCTTTTCCTTTGACATTTTATCCGTATTATTTCGCCACTTCTTCTTTTTCATAAATAGGAACCCATCCTTCTTTGGTTTTAAAGATTCGAATGGCAACTACCTGACGGTCTTCCATCAAAGTAAAATAGTGACGGTAGTTTTCTGGTACAGAGATTAAATCACCTGCTTCTAGCTCTACATCATAGAAACGACCATCGGTTCCTTGAATAGCAAAGATCCCATGACCACTGACGATAAATCGTACTTCATCGTCAGTATGATGATGTTCTTGTAAAAAGTTTTTTAGTAGTTCTTCTAAGTTCGGAGTAGCAGAAGAAAGAGAAATGACATCTTCTGTTACATAACCGCGGCGTGCGGATAGATCATCCATTTCTTTGCGAAATGTTTGAACGATCTCTGCTTTGTCTTCATCTGTTAGATCATATTTTTCTTGTAGGTGACTAGGAAGTTTGGAGATATCCCATCTTTCATAGATGACTCCTTGGTTATTTAGATAAACGCTTACTTCTTCCATGTTTTCTATTCTTTCGTTGGTATCATGAAAACGTAGTTGTGCCATTTTGATTTCCTCCTAAATAGTTACTTTTTGTCTTGTTGCTAGAACTGGTAATGGAGACAAAAGTCTCATCTTGACATGATAAGAAAAGAGAAACTCAAACGCCTCCAGATGCTTTTTTGCTTCAAAGGCATTTTTTCCCCAAACAGTAATTCCATGATTTCTGATGAGTACAGCCTTTGATTTAGAAGTAATCACCTTCGCAACTTCTTGGGTGAGATGATGTAAGTCGGCATAATTTTCAACAATAGGAACAGTTATTGTCCCATCCTGCTCCCATATTCCAAATGCCTTAATTAATTCTTGTCCTTGAAAGGTGATAAAGCCTTGCTCAGCATACAGTTCAGAGATTACGTTATTGTCGATCGTATGGACATGGAGACAACATCCAGCATCGCTCAAACGGTATACTTCACAGTGAATTCCTGTTTCAGCTGATGCTTTGAGATGGGTTGACTCAAGCGGTTGCCCCACTCTATCGACTAAGAGAAAATCATCTGGAGTACGTTTGGTTTTCTCTCTTCCGCTCGCCGTTACCAAAAAGGTAAGCGGGTCATCACTTACTTTGATCGACAAATTGCCACTCGTACCTGGAAACCAGTGTCGTCTCGCTAGGTCGTCTTTGATCTCCGCTAGTTCCACCCAGCGTTCCTCCACTAAGCTCATACTTGAATCTCCTCTCTTTTAAGATGGTGAATAATATCATAAAAGTTTTGAAAAGGAGTGTAGGGAATCTCATTTTCCACGCATTTTTCAATCAAAAAGTCACGAGCAAATACTTGGTCTGCTAGTTTTGCAGCTTGCAAGTCAGTAATCGAGTCACCAATTACAATTTTGTGGTAACGCTGGTCGTCAAACTGACGAAGAATCGATGGTTTGCAACATCCGCAATCATTTGTACAGTGAAGATCGCACTCATAAGGCCATAAAATTTGAATCGTTTCATTCGAGAAGTCGCTACCATTGCAGTAAATTTTCTCTTTTTTTACAATTCCTTCTAACATTGGATTTACAAAAAAGTCAATTCCACCACTTACAATATAGAAAGGGATATCCTCCCGCTTGGCATAAGCGATGAACTCAGGAAATCCTTCGCGCATTCTGGCATTTTCCATGACAAACTGTATGATCTCTTCTTTTAGGGTACTCGGCAAAAGAGAAAACATCTTGCCCACACCCTCACGGATGGAAATCTCCTGTGCCAGTACTTGATCTTTTAGCACTTCCCAACCGATTGGTGCAAACTGCTTCATAATCGCAATAATGTTATCTGATTCGGTAATCGTGCCATCAAAGTCACAGAATATGATTGGCTGTTTGCTCATACTTTGACGGTTCCTCCCCATAATGCCAGTGCATCGGCTAACTCTTTTTGTTCCTGCGCTGCTTCTTCCAGTGTATGTTCTGTTTGGACTGCGTGAATTGCTTGTCGGAAAGCTTTTCCGCCTGCAGTTGCTCCCTGCGGATGACCATGTACGCCTCCACCAGCATTAATCACACTATCAACGCCAAAATCACCTACCAATTGCGGGACCAATGCTGGATGAATCCCTGCTGATGGTACAGGAAAAGCAGGTTTCCAACCGACATCTTGTCGTGAAAGTTCAAAAGCAATGCCCAGAGCTGATTCTTTTTCCAGTGCGACGCTGCCATAAGGGGATGGGAAAATGGCTAGGTCTGTTCCCACAGCTCGTAAAAATTTACCTAAGAATAGGGAGGCACTTACTCCATACAATTTGGAAGAAGTAACCGCACCAGAAAATGCGGCATGAGCTAGAATCGGGATGGCAATTTCTGCATCTTCCGTCAATTCCTGAAGGATATCCAATCCATAGGTGAAGACGTTAAACAACAATACATCTGCTCCCAGTTCAACAGCTCGTTTTGCTTTTTCCTTTAGCTCAAACGTACGTCCCGATAGGTTAACAGCATACAATGTCTTTTCGCCTGTTTCTTGTTCTGTCTCCTGAAGTATTTTTTTCGCTAGGCGAATGCGTTCAACAAAAGGAGTAAGTGGATTATCAAATAAGATTTCATCATCTTTGATAAGATCAATTCCACCCAATGCTTGCTCTCGCAACTGTTTTTCAAAATAGAGAAGATCGCGACCGATCACACTTTTAAAAATACTCATTAAAAGTGGCCGGTCGTACACGCTAAGTAAACGGCGAACACCTTCTACACCATATTTCGGGCCTGGAAAATTACCTGCTAAATCAGGGGAAAAATCAAGGTCGATTAGCTTTACTTCTCCATCCAAAGACAACTTTCCAAATACAGTAGTCAAAATAGCTGGTAGATCAGGGCTGAAGTTGGCGGCTGGATAAGAAATTTTAATTAAGCCTCTGCTCCGTTTCCCACCAAGATATTGGTTAACTGATTCCAATTCAGGTAATTCTTTGATTTCTATAACTGTACCTTTATGTTTTTTTAGCTGTTCTTTCTCAAGTTCAGGTAAATCCGTCCATGAGCCAATCGTAAGTCCAAGTGCGATTCCTTCTGCTTTTTTCGCAAGATTTCCTTTGGGGTCGTGGACAAGATAGGTTGCAATTACATTGCTCACGGTCTTCACTCCTTTGTATAAATAAAAAACCTCTTCCAAAAGAGGAAGAGGTGAAAATATATTTAACACCGCTTCCTCTTATCTCTCAGCTTCCTAGCTGCAAGAATTAGCACCGTTTTTACCCATCAGGGTAAATCGGTTGCCGGGTTTCATCGGGCTCGTCCCTCCACCTGCTCTTGATAAGAGAAAAACTAACTGTTCGAATCACTATGAAATTACTTGTGATTGTGATTGATTATTTTTCTTTTGTCAATTTTTTTTTTGAAAAAAAGTGACAACGCTTGATCCGCTCTACTGTTTCCAGCAATCTTACTTCATCAGTTAACAAACCAACACGCACAAATCCATCCCCTTCTTTACCAAAACCAATCCCAGGTGCAACGGCGACATGTGCTTGCTCCAATAGTGCATCCGCAAACGTTTCTGAAGTATACCCTTCTGGTACTGGTAACCAACAGAAAAAGGAACCTTTTGGCGCTTGTACTTCCCAACCTATATCATTCAGTCCAGAAATAAATACATTTCTCCGCTGTTCATAAGTAGCAACTAATTTTTTCACACAATCTTGAGAACTAAGAAGTGCTGTAGCCGCTGCTCGTTGAACCGCACCAAACAAACTGACATAGAAGTGATCTTGAAGCAAGTTGATCTTTTCGATCACAGATTCATTGCCCAATGCAAAACCAACACGCCATCCAGCCATGTTATAAGTTTTGCTCATGGTATAGATTTCCACCCCCACCTCTTTGGCACCAGGAGTTTGTAAAAAACTAAGTGGTTTTTGCCCATCAAAACCGATCGCACCATAAGCAAAATCGTGAACAACCAGAAGATTATGTTGTTCTGCTTGGTTTACAGTTTGCTGGAAAAACTCTGATGTAGCAACTCCAGCGGTGGGGTTATTGGGATAATTTAAAAACATCAATTTCGCTTGGTGGTAAACTTCATCCGCGATCTTGGAGTAATCAGGTAAAAAATCATTCTCTGCCAGAAGAGGCATTTTAACCATCTGCGCCTGTGCCATAGCAATCCCCGACCAATAGTCGGGATATCCAGGATCAGGAACTAACGCCACATCCCCCGGGTTTAAAAAGCATTGCGAAATTTCTACCAAGCCTACTTTTCCACCAAAGAGAACTGCTACTTCCTTCTCAGGGTCAAGATTTACTCCATACTCCCGTTTGTAAAAATTGGCAATCGCCTGTTTTAAAAAATCATAGCCACGAAACGGGGAATATTTATGAAATTGCGGATTTGCCGCTGCCTGTTGTAATGACTCCACGATATGTGGTGGGGTTGGTAAATCTGGATTTCCTTGACCCAAATTAATGACATCGATCCCTTGTTCTGTAAAATAATTTACTTTTTTTACAAGTTTCGCAAAAAATTGTTCAGGAAGAAAATTAAGTACATCTGCTTGTTGGAATTTTTTCATTTTGCCTTCACTTCTCGTTTTAGTGACTTATGTTACAACGTAAGAAAACATCTGTCAAAAACTTTTTTCTTAGAAATGATCCTCTCATGTATCGCCAGGATATTCAAAAAGAGATCTAAACAACGTAAAAAATGTTATTGGTTATGGTGATTTTTCACTTATACAAAGAAAAAAACATGTCTTTCTTTTTTTGTTTTTGTAAATTATTTTCAAGCTTTTGTCATTTGGAGTATTGACAAACAAACTGCTTAAGGTTTAGTATTCGGACTAATCAACAAATCACTTTTTCGACAAATTGATGCTTAAACAAAATTAAATATGTTTGGTCTCTTATCAAGAGCAGGTGGAGGGAAATGGCCCGATGAAGCCCAGCAACCGACCGTAATTCCATCGCGAGATGGGGCCCTGTAAGGGGCCGTGGAACAACCACGAAGGCACGGTGCTAATTCCAGCAAAACGAATGTTTTGCAAGATAAGAGGTGACGGAACAAGAATCCCAAGCCTCTTTCTTTGCGAAAGGGGCTTTTTTGATATCAAAAAACAAAAGCGAGGAAGAAATCACTATGACAGCAACTGTTGCCAAAAACTATCAGCCACTTACTGTAGAAACAGTGAAGAGTGTGGTCGAACCGCTACACTATTTTGATCAAGTCGATCAATTAGAGATTAACGAAATTGGTGATGGAAACTTAAACTATATTTTCCACCTGGTAGAACCAGCTACAAGTAAATCGTTAATTGTGAAACAAGCCCTTCCTTATGCCAAAGTGGTTGGAGAAAGTTGGCCACTCACGCTGGACCGTGCACGGATAGAAAGCGAATCACTTAAAAAGGCGGCTGAATTGGTTCCAGAACTGGTACCACAAGTTCTTTATACGGATCATACGCTTGCCCTTACGGTGATGGAGGATTTATCTTCTCATACCATTCTACGTAAAGGGCTAATCGCTGGAAAACGTTATCCTAAACTAGCAGAGCACATCGGTACCTATACTGCGCAAACCTTGTTTCACACAAGCGATTTCTTCCTGCATCCCTTTGCCAAAAAAGAACTAGTCAAGGAGTTTTTAAATCCAGAATTATGCAAGATAACAGAAGATCTAGTGTTGACTGATCCCTTTTTCGATCATGAGACCAATGAAATTCCGAAGGTTCTGCACCCAATAGTAAAAGAACTATGGGATGATCAAGAGTTAAAACGTGAAGTAGCCAAGTTAAAATTTCAGTTTTTGACTGAAGCGGAAGCACTTTTACACGGTGATCTTCACTCGGGAAGCATTTTTGTAACGGAAGAATCTACGAAAGTAATTGATCCTGAGTTTGCTTTCGTTGGTCCAATCGGATTTGATCTGGGACAATTTTTCGCCAATCTCCTGCTAAACTATCTTTCACAAGAAGCAACGTTCCGTGATGAAGTAGACTGTCCATCCTATCGGACTTATTTACTGGACGTAATAAAAGATACTTGGAACCATTTTACAAGGCAATTTAGAGAATTATGGAGTAGCAAAGGAAATGATGTCTTTACCAAAATAGATGGCTCAGTCGAACTTTTCCTCGATAAAGTTTGGGTTGACACGATTGGATTCGCTGGATGTGAAGTGATTCGCCGCACCATTGGTTTAGCACAAGTCGAAGATTTAAATTCGATTCAAGATTTGAAAATTCAATACACGATAAAGCAAAAAGCGTTACGACTTGGAACAAAATTAATTAAAAAGCACAAACAACTAGATCATCCAGATCTACTTCTTCGTTTGGTACAGGAGGGATCTAAATGACAGTTGCTATCAAAAAAACTTGGATTTCATCGGTAGAGTACAAACAAGATTATCTATTGATTTTAGATCAACAACAACTTCCCCATCGTACTGTTTATCTTACCATCTCCAGCATTGAAGACGTGTGGGATGCGATTTACACATTAAAAGTACGAGGAGCACCTGCAATTGGAATGACGGCAGCCTTTGGATTGGCTATATGGGCGAACAAATGGCAAGCACTGGATTTATCCGAGTTTCTAAAAGAATTGCAGCGAAACAAGGAGTTACTCGCTACCTCCCGTCCTACTGCAGTTAATTTATTTTGGGCGTTGGAGCGAGTAGTCGAAAAAGCGAAAACAGCTACCAGTGTGAAAGAAGCCATCGCCAATATCCAACAAGAGGCACTTCGTATCCAACAAGAAGATGAAACCATCTGTCGAAAAATCGGCGAACATGCCCTGATCTTGTTTCGTAATGGGGATCGGATTCTCACGCACTGTAATGCAGGTGGAATCGCTACAGCTAGATATGGAACCGCGTTAGCTCCTTTTTACCTTGCCAAAGAAAGAGGATGGGATTTACATATTTATGCTTGTGAAACTCGACCTGTTTTACAAGGCGCGCGACTAACTACATGGGAACTACAACAAGCTGACATTGATGTTACCTTAATCACGGACAATATGGCAGCACATACAATCAAAACCAAAAGGATCTCTGCCATCATCGTCGGATGTGATCGCATAGCGGCGAATGGAGATGTGGCTAACAAAATCGGTACATTGGGTCTAGCCATACAAGCCAAATCCTTAGGAATTCCTTTTTATGTCGCTTCACCACTGTCCACGATTGACTTAACAACAGCAACTGGAGAAGAAATTCCGATTGAAGAACGCCAGGCAGAAGAAATCACACAGATTTCGGGACAATCGATTGCTCCTCAGGGAACCAAAGTATACAATCCAGCCTTTGATGTAACACCACATGAATATATCACAGCCATTATCACCGATGCAGGGATTGCTTATGGGAACTATCAAGAAGAACTTGCACAATGGAAGGCAAAGGAGAATAACAAGTGAAAGCAGTAAACAAACTTACTATTTTTATACTAGTTGCCATACTTCTGTTAGCCGCATGTACCAGTGAACAAGATCTGATATCACAAAATAAAGGAAACCAAACAACAGAAACCTCTACTGAACCACTCGGAAACCAAACAGGTTCAAAGGAAATTCCCGCTAAACTAAAAAAACCCATCAAAATCGCCGTAATTACTCAGCTGTCAATCGGTACTTTCTCCAGTCAATATATTTCTGGTGTTCAATCACAAGTAAAAGAGTTTGGTGGAGAAGTACAAGTCTACAACGCAGATAATGATCTAAGTAAAATGGCTTCCTACATTGATACAGCTGTCAGCCAAAAAGTAGATGGAATTCTCTTAGATCACGGACGTGCTGATGCCCTCACCCCTAGTGTAAAAAAAGCAGTTGCTGCTGGAATTCCCGTCGTTGCTTTTGATAGCGACCTAAATATCCCTGGGGTAACCGTCATCGACCAGGATGACTACAGTCTTGCCTGGAATACCTTACGAACTCTTGCCCAAGATCTTAATGGGAAAGGAAATATCGTTTATATCTGGGTAGGTGGTTTCACGCCAATGGAGCGGCGCAACGTAATATATGAAGCATTTAAACAACGTTATCCCAATATGAAGGAGATTGCTAAATTCGGAAATGCCACCTCTAACACTGCTTTAGATACACAGGCACAGATGGAGGCAATCCTTGCGAAATATCCTAATAAAGGGGATATAGACGCCGTATTTGCACCGTGGGATGAGTTTGCTAAAGGAGCGACACGCGCCATTCAACAAGCAGGTCGAACCGAGATTAAAGTATATGGCATTGATTTAAGTGATGAAGATCTACAACTCATGCAACAAAAAAATAGTCCTTGGGTAGCAACTACCGCCACCGATCCAGCAGAAGTAGGGAAAATTCAAGTTCGTTTCCTCTATCAGAAAATCGCTGGCGAACCAACGCCCCAAATCTATAGCATACAGCCTCATCTTGTGGAAAAACAGACAATTCCTAACAAACAAGTATCGATGAACCAGCTCGATCAACACATTGAAGGTTGGGGCAAATCAAATGTAGCTTATACTCCATGGATGAAAACATTAGCTGAGGAGGTGAAGAAAAAATGAACCTAACTATGACGCAAATCGAAAAATCTTATGCCTCCCATCAAGTTGTCAAAAAAGTGGATTTCTCCGTTAAACCCGGAGAAGTCCATGCCCTCATCGGGGTGAATGGAGCTGGAAAAAGCACGCTAATGAAAATCTTATCTGGACAAGTAAAACAAGACGTTGGGGAGATGCACATGGGTGAACATATCCTTCAACTTTCTTCGCCTGCCCAAGCGATTCAAGAAGGGATCGGTATAGTCGTACAAGAGGTGGACACCGCTCTCATTCCTGAACTTAGTGTAGTAGAAAATTTGACCCTTGATGAGTTGTTAAGAGGCTCTGCTCTTGTCAGTTGGAAGAAACGAAAACAGCGAGCGAAAGAGCTATTACAAGAAGTAGGAATCGAAATTCCAGTAGACAAACTGATCTCCTCTTGTACTCTCGCCGAAAAGCAAATGATCCTAATCGCCCGCACCATCGCCAGTGACGTAAAATTTCTCATTTTAGATGAACCCACTGCCCCCCTTAGCGAACGGGAAACAAACATTCTTTTTTCCGTCATTCGCCGCTTGCAAGAAAAGGGAGTTGGCATTATCTATATTTCACACCGGTTACCAGAGGTCAAAGAAATCTCCGACCGGATCACTGTTCTCCGCGATGGACAAGTTGTTACAGTACAGAAGACCAAAGAAGTAACAACAGACGAATTAATTCGTTATATGTTGGGGAAAACCATTTCAGCTATCAGTATTAAAGAAAATAAACCAATCGGAAAACCGTTACTAGAACTAAACCAGTTTTATGTAGCAAAAACAGGACAAGCACTTTCTTTTACTCTGTATAAAGGGGAAGTCTTAGGAATAGCTGGGCTTGTTGGTGCCGGAAAAACGGAAACGGCACGAGCTCTGTTCGGAAGAGACAAAAGTAGTAAAAATATAATCGTCAAAGGCAGAGAAATTTCACTTACTAGTCCGCAAAAAGCGATTCAAGCAGGAATCACCCTTGTCCCCGAAGAGCGACGAAAAGAAGGACTACTCGTTGATTTCCCTCTTACACACAATCTCTCATTACCCAGTCTGAAGCGATTTACTAGATGGGGTTGGCTAAAAAAACGAAGCGAAAATCAATTCGCAGAACAGTTAGTAAACCGACTGAGAGTAAAAACCCCCTCCCTAACCCATTCCTTACGGCAACTAAGTGGTGGCAATCAACAAAAGGTTTCCATCGGCAAATGGTTGGAAACAAATGCAGATCTCTTTCTCTTGGACGAACCCACTAAAGGAATCGATATCGGTGCGAAAGAAGATGTATTTTCTCTCATTCGCTCCCTTGCTGAACAGGGAAAGGGAATTCTCTACTTTACCAGTGAATTTTCGGAGTTGCTTACTCTGGCAGATCGAATCTTAGTGATGGTCGATGGGATGATTGTTCGCGAACTTTTCAGGCGCGAAGCGACCTTAGAAAAAATCATGCAAGCGGCAACTGGAGGGTATCATGGATCAAATACTCAATCAATCTAGCACACAGGCTAAGACCAAAACATGGAAAGATATTCTGCTTTCCTTTCTATATAAACATGGAACCTTGCTCGTGATTTTACTTACTGTCGTGATCTTTAGTTTATCGACAGAGCAATTTCTTACCTATCAAAATTTCACAGACATCTTAACATCTATCTCCATTATCACATTACTAGCGATCGGAGTAACCATTTCCCTGATCGTGGGAGGATTTGATCTATCGGTCGGCTCTACAGCAAGCCTGGCTACCATCACTTGTGCTGCTGCTATGGTATGGTATCGTCAGGAAACGCTAGTCGCACTGCTTATTCCAATTGCTTTCGGATTGATTGTTGGACTTATTAATTCTTTATTTGTAGTAAAAATTGGCATACCTGATCTTCTGGCTACACTTGGCGTAATGTATATTATCAATGGATTCCATCTCACTATTACGAAAGGATATTCCATTTACAACAACATGCCGATGAGTGATGGAAGTATAGCCCCTGGGAAAATCTTGCCTTCCTTTTTATTCGTCGGGCAAGGTGAATTATTTTCTGTTCCTTTCCCTGTGATCTTGATGTTACTTTTCGTCATTCTCGTGCATATCATCCTGAACTACACTCGCTTTGGCCGCTTGCTTTATGTTACAGGGGGAAATGAAGAAGCAGCCCGTCTTTCTGGCGTTCCAGTTAGCCGTTATAAAACTTATGCCTATCTGTTAAGTGCTCTATTTGCATCCATTGCAGGGATCGTTCTTGCCTCTCGAATCGGAACAGGCCAAGTATCCGCTGGTGCTCCTCTCTTAATGGATGGAGTAGCTGCTTCTTTGATTGGATTTTCCGTATTTGGTGCTGGAAAACCCAATGTGATTGGCACTTTTTTCGGAGCTGTCTTAATTGGCATACTTCTCAACGGCTTAACTATGTTAAATGTCCCCTATTATGCGCAAGATATTGTGAAGGGAACGATCTTAGTCAGTGCACTTGCTTTTATGTATATCCAAAAGAAAAGTGAATAACTGATAGAAAGAACAAATGATTGGGGACAACTCTATTGTTGCGTCAGGAGCAGTTGTCACTAAGAATGTCCCAGAAAATACTGTTGTTGCAGGACCTAGCTTTTATTCAAGAGGACCAACTATCCCATCTACAGCAAGTATCTCTAATTGATGCTAGATCTTTTTTACTACTTCTTCTCTAGATCCTTTTCATCTAAGTTACCCCAGATTAATATTTAAAAATATAGCCACTATAAAGCTCCACTCAAAAAAGCCGAGTTCCTTAGAGGAACCCGACTTTTTTAGCGTTTTAGGGTATACGGTAATTACACTTCCATTTTAATATAGGATGTTTATGGACTGTCAACAGTAAACTAGACAGTTTTTTTAAGGTGTCTCAACTTGTACTCCATAGGGGTTAGATAGTCTAAGGTACTGTGAATACGAACATTGTTAAACCAGTTTACGTAGTCAAATAATTCTAACTCTAGTTGTTCTAGGCTTTCAAAACGAGCATTCTTAACAAACTCTGTTTTCATTATCTTAAACATAGCTTCTGCTACTGCATTGTCATATGGTGATCCTTTTAGGCTCAACAAGCGTTGAATCTGGAAGGTTTTGAGTGCTTTATCCATTAATTTGTTTTTAAACTCATTTCCTCTATCAGTATGAAAAAGTTGGATTTTTCGCAGGTCTTGTTTAATAGAAGAAAGAGCACGATACACTAGCTGTGCGTCTTTCTTAGGACCAGCACTATATCCAATAATCTCCCGATTGAAAAGATCAACAAAAACACAGATATAATGCCATGTTTGCTTCATGCGTACATATGTTAAATCGCTTACAATCACTTTTAATGCTTCATCTTGCTGAAACTTTCGATCCAACAAATTTGCATGATTTGACTCGTTACAGGTACTTCGGCTCTTTTTGAACTGAGCGATGGTGTACTTTGAAATAAGCCCTTGTTGGTTCATGATTCGTCCGATCCGTTTTCTAGAAATGATCCATCCCCGTTTTTTTAATTCCACTTTAATTTTTCGTGTACCATAGGTTTGACGGCTTTTTTGAAAGATGTCCACGATCACGGATGTGATCGTATCCTTCAAGGATTTTCTATTCTTTTTTTCATAATAGTAAGTGCTTCTAGGAAGTTGTAGAACTTCGCACATTGCTGATACCGAGTATTTGTGACGATTATTTCGGATCACATTTACTTTCGTCCCATGATCAGTGCGGCTTGCTTTAAAATATCATTTTCTATTCGTAAACGTTGAAGCTCTTTCCGAAGCTGAATTAATTCAGCTTCTTCGGATGTTCGATTGTCCTTTTCTTTAAAGGAGCCACTGTTCTGACTCTGCCTGATCCACTTATCTACAGCAGATGGAGTAAGATCATACTCTTTGATAATTTCACATCTTGGTTTCCCACTTTGATGCAATTGAACAATTTGGTGTTTAAACTCCTCGGTAAAAGTACGTCTTTTTCTTCTTGTCATAATCAATTCTCCTCGTTTCATGTCCCATTGAAACAAGTGTAATTGACCTTATTTTTTCTGTCCAATAAACTGTAACCTATCCAAAAATAGGAAATCATTCAGAGTTTAATTCAATAAGTATTGAGTTCTTCAAAGTAAATAAATACCTACATAATATGGATGAAATTCATATCTATGAAATAGCAAGTCCTTCTTTTACGGCTGATTGATAATTAAGAAATCTCATTACCTTCATAAAATATTTTAACTCCATCTTTTGTAAAACATAACTTGAATGCACTTGCCCAACCAGTATCAGGTCCTTCCCAAACGGATTTTATACTCCCTCCACGAAAATAATTAACTAATACCTTTATTACAATGGAGTGAGTGACTACCAAAATATTTTCTCCAACATGTCGTTCCAAAATATCTTGAATAAAAGGAACTGACCTTTCTTGAACATCTAATAATGTTTCACCTTGAGATTCTTTTGCGTCATAATTTTCAGGGCTATTATTAATTTCGTCTAACTCTTTAGGGAACAGTTCTTGAATCTCTGACCATTTTCTACCTTCCCATTTAGAAAAGCTCATCTCCATCAATGAATCTTTTTTCACTAAATCTATTGTACGCTCCCCTTTTAAATAAGAAGCTGTTTCCACTGCTCGGTTCGTTGAACTCGAATAGATACACTGGAAAGGAATGTCACTCAACTGTTTCCCTAATTGCTTGGCCTGTTCAATACCTATCTCTGTTAAAGGAGAGTCCAATCTTCCTTGTAGCCGCCCTTCTACATTCCACTTTGTTTGTCCATGCCTTACAAGATACAAATTTGTACTCATCGGATCAAACCTTTCTACTCAAATTACAAACAATTGTATCACTTGAGAAGAAAAAGGAACAATTAGCGTTCATTGATGATTAAAATTTGAAAACCTTATCAAAAAACTGATTTCTCGCCTCAAGATAAAGACTTATATTAAGGAGATTTAACAATGAACAAAGAGCTTTACTTTCAATATCAGTGGAGATATAAAAAAAAGGACTTAAAATTTTGTCCACGTTGTGGGCACCATTTTTCATTAGAAGACTTACATATTCCCAACCAACCTCAACTACTATGTCATCATTGTCAATTTGTCTTCTACTTAGATCCCAAGCTGGTAGTAGTGGCAGTGGTTCTAAATAGAGATAAAAACAAAGTATTACTTCTTCAAAGAGATGAAGAGCCCGGAAAGGGCTTATGGGCATTTCCAGGAGGGCATGTGGAACGTGGACATGATCTTTTTGAAACAATAATAAATGAGGTAAAAGAAGAAACAGGTCTTTCTGTGGAGGTTAATGACATTATTAATACATTCTCTTCTACTGAAGATGGACTGATCCAATTGACCTACGAAGCGATTGCTGACCATGAAGAAGTTATCGTGAACATTGAAAGCCAAAAAGGTTGTTTTTTCTATTTTGATGAAATTCCTTGGGATGAGCTTGCATTTCCCTCAACCGAAAAACTATTACGTTTATATGCAGATAAGAACAAGTAGTTCAAACTGAATAAATAATTCTGTGCAATTCTTTCTCCAACCTATTTAATGTGGATCATAAGGACGATCTAATAGAACTGAATTACTCAAATAATACCCATAGAGATAATGATGAATTATAAAAAAACGAGTATTCAATAGTATGACTACCAATTGAGCATATTGGTTCGTAATTGGGTTTATTAGCATAAAAACCATAAAAACACAAAAAGCCTGCTTCTTTCACAGGCTTTTTGTCTACAATCAAATTCATATGTTTGATCTCAGTTATTTTCAAACAAAGATTCTCGTAACTCAGAGTTCATTAGATCCACAGATTGGAGTTCCAATTCCTTTTGGTTACTTACAAAAAACATTTGATATTCATATGATTTGCCTTTATAGTCAGTACCAGAAGTTCCACCACCATGAATCATCTTCTCTTCTGGTATTTTTATTCGTTTCCCATTTTCTACATAATAATACTCATCTTTTGCCCAACCATACTCTGTGTGTTTAGTCGATGTTTTAAGTATTCCATTGCTTGGGATTTCGAACTCTAGCTTATCATCCAATTTGGGCAATTCAGGAGTGTTTGGCACATCATATACAATGTAGAACCAACCTTTATAGCCATTTGGTATTAAATATACACTGGGAGGTCTAGCATCCGTTATCTTAATAATTATTAACGGTGCTAAGGGCATGAGTAAAAATGCTAAAAGAATAACTGCACCTAGTGAAAGCCAAAATTTTTTCATCTCATTCACCTCACTTTTACTACATACGAAAGATCCCCAATCCTTTCATATTAAAGACCACGATATTTAGAATTATCAGTATAATCACACCCTTCATACCAGGCATCCAAGGAAATAAGTGATTAAAGGATTTTAATGGATGTCTAAATAAAGTCCAACACATATCTCCAGGATAATTGTAAACATACATTTCGTGAGATGGTGCAGCATAATGTTTGTAGTTAAAAGAAAAATTACCACTATCATCAACAGACCCAGAATAAACAACATCAATATCCGGCGCTCCAATAAAAAGAGGATTCGAGGAGGCCATTTGTATCTTATGATTCCACCACTGCTAGATACATGTTTAATTAGATTTTACTCTTACTACAGCAATATTGTGTAATAGAGTATAACAAGAGAAAATATATTTCACTCTACTTCGTTTGCAAATCTATTAGCGACAACAGCCACCTAACCATAAGTGGCTACTATACTAGCTGTTAGAGATCATTTTATTCTTTTTTAATAACTTAATACCATTTTTCTCTTCAAATACTCGAATAAACTCAAGTGCAAATCTCTTTAGAGAACGGCAGTATACATTCATAGTTTTAGTACCTAACTTTCCATAAAGAGCAGCTTCATGGATTATTTTGTGTCGCCTTTCAATTAATTCTCGTAAAATAGACAATAGATTAATTTGCTTCCCCACTAGTAATATTTCAGTTCTTAAAATATCAAATAACTCTATATTCATGTATTTGTTAAATGCTTTGTTTGTTGAATTAAAATTTTGAAAACTATAATCTTCCAATATCTTATTTATTAGTTTTTCTTCACCCGTAAATAGAGCTTTTACACTTGAATAAGACATTTCACCTTTCCTTCCATCGAAGTAAAGATACATTTTCTCCTCATTAAATAATAAATATTGTTTAAAAATAGTCCTTAGAAAATCTTCGAGAATGGAAACTCAAAAAGGAACTAGTGTATTGTGGTGAATTATCGAAGGATTCGTAATCTGTATCCTTGAACGCTTTTCTATATCAAATGTTTTCTCATCAACTTCTTCTATCAACATTTCAACCCTTTGGATATTGTCAAGAAAATACAAATATGTTCTCTTTATGGCTATTTCGAATTCAGATAATTGTGGAACCCCATTTTTGGGGATTATTTGTTTTTCCGATTTAGAATCCAGGATTTTTCCTCCATATCTATTTTTAATGCTTTTTAAGACTGTTATTTGCATTTCAACATCATGGTAGCTACTATCTGGAAAAGTAGTAGCAACACATAATGTTTTATTTGGAAAATAATCTAACCTTAAACTAAACCAACAACCTCTTATTGATAAACATTCATTAAAATAAAAATATCTATCTTCTAGATCATCGCTTTCAAATCCGAGTTCAAAAATGATTTCTTCTATAGATTTATTATCTATTCTTTTTTCTATTAACAGCATACATGAATTACTCATAACTCTTCACCTCATATTGTTATCCTTTCATTCTATTATGTATTATGGTTGTGAAAATTGTAATAATTTACTTTGTTATAGGTATGCCAATATGACGGAAAAATTATTCAATGCTAAATACAAATTGGATTTTCAACATCTAATAATTTTATAAACCCAAATCAATTTACCATCACTGTGATAATGAAATATCAGAAAAAGATCTCTACCATTTCACTTTCGTTATCTCAATTTACTCAAATCTTGGCTACCTGTAGACAATGGTAATCCAATTCCTTACGCCCAAACATGGGTTAGATTTGTTATTTTACTCTACAATGTAGATACACATAGAAAAACTAACTACATTGCCAATTTCGGCACTATTCAATTATAATTAAAAAATTAGAATTAATTTTATAGGAGGGAACACAATGAAAGAACTTTTTGAACTTTTTCCAATAGTAATAATATTATTCACCTTATTAGTCTTCCTGGTTAGTTATATTACAAAATCATTATATTCATTTCCAGTCATTCTTGGTTATGTATTTATCATTTTCTTAACAATGTTGTATTTTACAGGATCTAATTTTTCTCTTATGTTTACTAATTTTTTTGGGAGTGCTTTTACATTGTCCAGCGTATTAAGATTGATTTATAATATTAATCCACAAACAAGGTTTCGTTACATTCCTGTTTTTCTCCCACTTGTAATGTGTATCTGTTCCATTATCTATATTGTTATTGGAGAGCTTGGATTAGAGGCTTTATTATGGATTTATATCAGTATTGCATCTCTATTCCTTTTTGGAATGAATTATATATATATGGTGGAATTAAAGAGAAAAGTAAATAATATCTAATGTTACTAATTTGATGTTTTAAGTCTAAATCCCCTTAATTTAATCATACATGAGTTTTTTCTCATACTACTGTCCAATATTTCTAAGTTATTTATAAATACGCCAACCTAAATAAACCATAAGAGCTTAATAAGCTTTTAAAAAGTTTACTTCTCAGATCCTCTTTCCTTCTTCTACCCAATACTTTAATATTCACCACGTGTTACTTGCCATTAACGAAACTAGTTCTTACCTTATTTGGATAATAACTTAACAACTAGTGAAAATGGTATTAGGTCAAGAAAGTAGACAGAAAAAAACGAGTTTTGTTATGCAGCAGAGCTGT
Organism: Risungbinella massiliensis; assembly: GCF_000942395.1. Classification (GTDB taxonomy): domain Bacteria; phylum Bacillota; class Bacilli; order Thermoactinomycetales; family Thermoactinomycetaceae; genus Risungbinella; species Risungbinella massiliensis. The sequence continues at coordinate 1,100,974 of NZ_LN812103.1, read as the reverse complement.
ATTTCTTGAAGTACATACGTTCGTAGTCAATGGATGAGTGAATTCTTTTACGGTTGTAGAAAAATTGGANAAATATATATTGTTTCGCTTGTTTTCTAGACAGGAAGCGGGAAAGATACACCAGTTCTTTCTTCAATATACTGTGAAAGGATTCAATGCACGCATTGTCATAGCAGTTTCCTTTACGACTCATACTTCCTTCCAATCCATACTGTTTCAGTCTTTTTTGGTATTTATGCGAAGCATATTGACTTCCACGATCAGAATGATGAAGTACTGAGTTTTTTGGCTTCTGTTGTTTGTACGCACGATCTGAAGCAGTCAAAACAAGCTCTTTAGTCATTCGGTTGTCAGCATGCCAGCCAATAATTTTACGAGAGTAGAAAACCATCACACTTGCAACATACACCCAGCCTTCCTGAGTAGGAACATAGGTAATATCTGCTACCCATACTTGATTAGGTTTTTCTGTGCTAAACCGCTGGTTTAGCGTATTTTCATGAACAGGTAGGGAATGACGAGAGTTGGTAGTCGCTTTGTACTTCTTAACTGTACGAGAAACCAGTTCATGCTCTCTCATAATCCTGGCAACTGTCTTTTGAGATACGCAAATCCCTTTTGTTTTTAGCTGTCGAGTAATTTTAGGGCTACCATACAGCCTTCTGGAATCAAGAAACAGATGGTGGATTTGCTTCACTAACTTTTTTCTGCGCTTCTTCTGCTCGCTTTCGGGACGGTTCAGCCATTTGTAAAAACCGCTTCTAGAAACTCCCATTACCTGACACATCTTCTGTACACGGAACTCGAAGCGGTGTTCATATATGAACTCAAAAGTTAGCCCCGGTCTTTTGCGAAGATGTGCATCGCCTTTTTTAAAATAGCATTTTCCTCTTCTAGGTCACGGATACGTTTTTGTAAGTCTCGTAAAGCCTTATCTTCAGGCTTCAGGTTTCCGCTTCCGCGGAAAGCGTGATCTTTATGCATTTTGTATTGCTCAATCCAGCGATACAAAGTTTGAATAGAAACACCTAAATCCTTTGCAGTTTGAGCAACAGGTGTCCCCTGCTCCAATACTAGCTGAACTGTTTGGGTTTTAAACTCCTTGTCATACTTTGACATCACGATCACCTCGAATGATTTGGTTTTATTTTGTCATTCTCAGCTCGTCTTGTCTACTTTTTAGTCTATCATCAGTTTTCCTTTTTCGACTTTGGTGTCTGTAAAACTTAACCCACTTACAGTTGTATACTTTTTATCATCTCGATAAATTTCATATACTTTATCTTCATCAGGCAAGTCAGACCACTCTAATTTTATTGTGTCTTCATTTATTAATGCTCGAGCATTGGCATTTCCTAGAGTTAGAGTGATATTAGTAGAATTTTTGTTAGGATCTTTTTGAGCTTTCTTATTGTCTTTTTCTAGTTCCTTTAACTCTGCCTCTCCTAATTTCGTAACCGCTTTAATACGAGTTTGATTTAAGAGTTTATCATTCTCGTCATAAGATGATAAGGTTAAATTTACTTGTTGGTTTGGTTTTAGGTTTGTTAGTTTTAGCTTTTTATCCTTTCCCTGCCATATTTTTTTACCCTTACTATCTTTTGCAAACGAGATCTTGCGAATAAATTTGATCAGGCCATGAATCTCCAACATAAGCAAAAGAAACCATCTCTATAATCCACACATTTTATCAATGTGGTCACTATATCAAAAAGCCCACTCAAAAAAGCCGAGTTCCTTAGAGGAACCCGACTTTTTTAGCGTTTTAGGGTATACGGTAATTACACTTCCATAATAATTGGAAGAATCATTGGACGGCGGCGTGTTCGTTCATATAGAAATTTGCTGAGTGAGTCACGGATGCTTGTTTTGAGCGATGCCCATTCACTCACTTGTTCTCTCATGCAGCGTTCCATCGTCTGGTTCACGACTTGGTTCGCTTCTTCCAGCAGTTTCTCAGATTCCCGAACATAGACGAAACCGCGTGAAATGATATCTGGACCTGCTAAGATGGCTCCGTTTGCTTTACTTAGGGTGAGCACGACGACGAGAATTCCATCTTGTGAGAGTAGTTTGCGATCACGTAGAACGATGTTCCCAACATCTCCTACTCCTAGGCCATCAATAAGCACCTTTCCAGTAGGAATTTTGGGTCCATATTTTGCTTTTCCATTTACAACCTCTACTGTATCTCCGTTATCACAGATAAAGATATTATCTGGTCGTACACCGACCAACTCGGCTAGTTGAGCGTGAGCACGCAACATACGATACTCACCATGAATCGGAATAAAATATTTTGGTTTCATTAATGTAAGCATTAACTTGAGGTCTTCTTGAGAACCGTGTCCAGATACATGGACATGGGAGGTAGTACTATACACCACATGGGCGCCGATCCGGAAGAGTTGATCAATCGTCTTCCCAATCGCTTTTTCGTTACCAGGGATCGGGGTTGCCGCAATAATGACTGTATCACCAGGTAATACTTCCATCTTCCGATGAGAGGAATTCGCCATTCGAGTCAGAGCAGACATTGGCTCTCCTTGGCTACCTGTCGAGATTACGGCCACACGATGTGCAGGCAAACGATTGATCTCATCTGGATCAATAATCATACCTGGTGGGATTTTGAGATAACCCAGGTCTCCTGCAATATTCACCACGTTTACCATACTACGTCCAATAACTGCCAGTTTACGATCATAGGCTTCACAAGCATCAATAACCTGTTGAATCCGGTGAATATTGGAAGCAAACGTTGCGACAATTACCCGTTGTTTTGCAGTACGAAAAATTTCTTTGATTCCTTCGCCTACTGTCTTTTCCGATCCAGTAAAACCTGCCCGTTCCGCATTGGTACTATCTGACAGCAAAGCGAGGACTCCACGATTCCCGAGTTCTGCCATACGATGAAAATCTGCGTGCTGATCGTTGACAGGAGTCATATCAAACTTAAAATCCCCTGTATGTACTACAGCACCTTCTGGAGTGTCGAGGCAGACTCCCACCGAATCTGGGATACTGTGATTGGTATTAAAGAAAGTCGCTTTCATCGATCCTAGTTTGATCTCCGATTTGCTGGAGATTAAAACCTTTTTAATATCATTGATGTGAGCTTCCCGAAGCTTATGCTCAATAAGTCCCATTGTCAATCTGGTAGCAAAGATCGGTACCTTCAATTGTTTTAAGATATAGGGAAGTCCTCCGATATGGTCCTCATGTCCGTGAGTGATGATCAGTCCACGCACTTTGTGTTGATTCTCAAGTAAATACGATATATCCGGAATCACGATATCGATTCCCAACATATCCTCCTCAGGGAACATAAGACCAGAGTCAATTACAACAATGTCGTCCCCATATTGGACTGCATACATGTTTTTTCCGATTTCAGCCAACCCACCGAGCGCAAAAATTGATAATTTGGCTCGTTGGTTTCTTGACAAATTGTTACCTCCTAAAAATAAATAGCTCGTCTACTCGTTTCACCCTAAACCGCTCATATCACACTTGTTCTCATTATATACGATCAAAATTTGGATATGCAAGGAGCGAACATTTGTAACCAAAGAAAAAAAGCTCCTAATATTGCTCCAATTACATTATCCAAAAACAAATTGTTTCATCTAAATATTCCTGATTATGTAAAACGTATCTCAACCGATTTTAAGACAAAAAAAGAATACTTTATACTAAGTAGGAATTTAATCAAGAAATCCCGTAGTTATAACAAGATTGCCATTCCATTAAGGAGTTGAATAAATGAAGATAGTGATTAAGGAGCTACCAGAGATTGAAGTAGCATTTATGAGACGCACTGGTAGTTATTTTGAACCTCAAGTACATTGGATAAAATTAACACAATGGGCAGTTCAAAATGGGCTTTATCCACCTCATCAGTCTTTCATAGGAATATCACTAGATAATCCTGACTTGGTAGAAAACAATCTTTGCCGCCACGATGCTTGTGTTACCCTTCCTAAAGGTTTTGAAAAAGAAAAACACCATGATGTGCAATTTAAAAACTTAGATGGTGGACTGTATACTGTATATCCATTTTACGACACTCCTGAAAAATTGAATGCTGCTTATCAATATATGTTTGGTCAGTGGCTTCCTAATAGTGACTTTGATCCAGATTATGATCGCCATACTCTTGAATTTAATCTAATTAACCCAGCAGAAGACCCTGAAGGAAAATGCAAAGTAGATTTATTTGTGCCTATTAAAAACAAGAATACATAGAAAGATTAAGTCAATAGAAAAACGCTTGGATCTCTTTCCAAGCGTTTCCTATTGCACTACATTACTATTGACCGATAAGAAAGCATCTGAGTCTTTCTACTCTATTTTTCAATCAATATAAGCCAACTTTGAGCTTTTTCTTTTTCTTCTTCAGACATCTCTACCAACGGCAGTCGAACAGTAGTTGGGGTAAGCTCCATATGGGAAAGTGCATATTTCAATGGCACTGGACTAGAGGTCATAAACAACCCTTCCATTACTGGCTGATATTTACGATGTAGTTCTGCTGCTTCCTTCACTTCTCCGGCAAAGAAAGCATCCATCATCTCCTCTAGTTGATTCCCGATCACATGAGAAGCGACACTTACGACTCCAGCTCCACCAACAGCTAAAATCGGTAAAGTGAGGCTATCATCCCCACTGTATACAGCAATCTCAGAATCTATTAGCCCTATTAACTCACTGATTTGAGAGAGATTTCCGCTGGCTTCTTTAAAAGCTACCACATTTGGAATCTGGGCTAGTCGAGCAGCAGTAGCTGGAAGTAGGTTACAGCCAGTACGTCCTGGTACATTATAGACCATCACGGGAAGTGTTGTCGCTTCGGCAACTGTACGGAAATGCTGATAAAGACCTTCTTGAGAAGGTTTATTGTAGTAAGGAGCTACGACCATAACTCCATCTACACCAGTTGTTTCTGCTTTTTTTGTAAACTCAACGGTTTCTGCAGTATTATTACTTCCTGTACCTGCTATTACTTTGCCACGACCGCCTACTTGTTTCACTGTAAAACGGAATAGCTCCAACTTTTCTTCTTTACTGAGTGTAGGAGATTCCGCAGTAGTTCCAGCCACAACAATCGTATCAGTACCGGTCTCAATTAGGTGATCTATCAGTTTGGCTAAGCTATTCCAATCAATCTGATAGTCTGGTGTAAAAGGGGTACACATCGCAGTAACTAGTCTTCCAAAACTCATACAAGCTCCTCCTCATCTTTCAAAACTTAATTCCAGTATATTCTTTTTTCTGCCTTACACTAAATGAAGTTCAAATTTACGATGTAACGCCCGAACTGCGCGTGACATCTCATCCCCACGAACTAATACCCATATGGTGGTATGTGAATCAGCCGATTGGAGGACTTGTATATCTTCTTCCGTTAGGGCTTCCATTATTTTCGCCATCACCCCTGGAATCCCAGTCATACCAGCACCCACCGTAGATACCTTCGCACAGTTATGAAGAAGTTCTGGTGAGAATCCCATAGACTGAAGAATCTGTTCTGCTTTATCAGCGAGGTGATCTTGAACTGTATAGGCAATCCCGCTAGGGTTTACATTAACAAAGTCGACACTGATTCCATGATCTGCCATCGCTTGAAAGACACGGAATTGGAGATCAAAATCGTCTTTGTTCGAAGCAATCTTGATCTGAGTTACATTCGCCATTTGGGTAATCCCAGTAATCACTCGATCTTGCAATTCGGCGATTTTTGTTCCTAGCTCCGATCGACTCATCACTAATGTGCCGGGATGGTCACTCATGGTAGAGCGAACGCGAATCGGAACATTTGTCTGCATTGCAATCTCTACTGCTCGAGGGTGAACTACTTTTGCTCCTTGGAAAGCCAAGTTACACATCTCTGTATACGTTACGGTGCGTAAAAATGCAGCATCTTCCACAATCCGAGGATCTGCCGTAAGAACTCCCTCCACATCGGTGAAAATATCAACATACTCGGCATCTAGCGCTACTCCAAGTGCCGTAGCAGACGTGTCACTTCCTCCACGTCCCAGTGTTGTAATCTCCCCTTCAGGAGTCATTCCTTGAAAACCAGCGACGATTACTACTCGACCATGTTCCAACTCATGGTGGATCCGCTTTGGATTAATGTTCAGAATCTGTGCGTTATTAAATTCCTGATTGGTTATAATGCCCGCTTGTCCACCTGTCAACACACAATTGGCAATCTGATTCTCGGTCAAAAGACTACTTAAAACCGAAGCAGAGATCAGCTCTCCGCAATGTAAGAGCAAGTCTTGTTCCCTCGGAGTAAGAGGAGCTCCCTCTTGTTGAATCAAATGTAGGAGTGTGTCTGTAGCATACGGTTCTCCTTTACGCCCCATAGCTGAAACAACAACTACTAATCCATATCCTTCTGATAATGCATGTCGAATATGATGAAGGACACGTTGCCTCGTTTCCACTGTTGCAACGGAAGTCCCACCATATTTTTGAACTAATATTTTCATTAGAATCCCTTCTTACTTCACAATCTCGTCTTCCACCAGTGCTTCTGCGATCTGAATCGCATTGGTTGCTGCTCCCTTGAGGAGATTATCCGAAACTACCCATAAGTTCAGACCATTTGGATGTGTTAGATCACGGCGAATACGACCTACATAGGTATCTGGTGTATTGGCTGTCTCTAGTGGAGTTGGATAAACTTGATTTGTGATATCATCTTGTACAATTAATCCTGGCGAGTCAGCCAAAAGTGCACGAACTTCTTCTAAATTATATTCACTTGCAAGCTCAACGTACACCGATTCACTATGCCCCTGTACAATCGGTAAGCGAACACAAGTAGCAGTAACCCCTACTTGTTCATCTTCTAATATTTTCTTGGTCTCCATCACCATTTTCATCTCTTCAAAGGTGTAGCCATTTTCTTGTCCAACATCAATCTGAGGAATAGCATTAAAAGCGATCTGCGTTTTCTTCGGTAGGATTCCTACTGGCAGTATTTTCGGTTCTACCTTCTCTCCCTTGATGAAAGCCTCTGTCTGTTGGTATAGATCCTCAACTGCTTTAGCACCTGCGCCTGATACCGCTTGGTAGGTTGAAACGATCACTCGTTCAATCCCATATCGATCGTAAAGAGGTTTTAGTGCTACCACCATTTGAATCGTGGAACAGTTCGGATTGGCGATAATTCCTTTATGCGTTGGAAGAACGTGGCGATTCACTTCTGGAACCACGAGTGGCACATTTTCATCCATTCGGAAAGCACTAGAATTATCAATTACGACTGCTCCCCGTTTTGCCGCTTCAGGAGCAAGCTGTTTACTAACACTTCCACCTGCACTAAATAACGCAATATCTACCCCCTCAAAGGCTTCTGGAGTCGCTTCTTGGATGACGATTTCTTCTCCACGAAACGGTAGAGTTTGTCCTGCTGAACGTTTAGATGCTAATAGACGAAGTTCTTTAACTGGAAAAGAACGCTCCTCTAAATACTTGCGCATCTTTTCGCCTACTGCTCCTGTTGCTCCTACTACTGCTACTACGAAATCACGTTTTGCCATTTATGGCTCCTCCTTCATGTCATGTATCAAAAGACATTAGCCCACCTTTGCTGATTCAAGGGAGCTAACGTCTTACCAATCTATCGTTTATACAAAAAATTTTTCAACATTCTTCACTTCTATTTAATCAGCATACCATTCTATCAATTTCTTATGAAGAGGATATCTAAAGTTAGGTTGAAAGGTAACGATATTTTTCCACTAACATGGGTTGAAGTTGTTTTCCTTCTATCGCTGCCTCAATCGTTTGGGAGATAAGATCCATACGTGCCACCATAGACTTGGGCTTTTTCTCTGGTGCATCTTGGCCGAAAGGTACAAAGTAAATATCTTTAGCAGCGAGTAAGGTTGCAAGATTGGGAGCATTTAGACCTAGAGCATCGTTGGTGGAGATGGCTAACACAACAGGGCGATGATTGCGCATCATAGCCTTTGCAGCCATTAAAACGGGGCCATCGGTCAGTGCGTTAGCAAGTCGTGCCAATGAATTTCCTGTCATTGGCGCAATTGTATAGCAATCCAATAATCCAGAGGGGCCAATCGGTTCCACTTCCTGAATCGTCATAAGCGGAGTTTCACCTGTGATTTCCAGGATTTTTTGTTTCCAATCAGCTGCATCTCCAAATTTGCTATCTACATTGGCTACCGTATAGGAGAGAATCGGGATCACCCGTGCACCTTGATCTACCAAACGTTGCATCTGCGGCAATACTTCATCATGGGTACAATGGGAACCTGTCAATCCAAAGCCGATTGTCTTTCCTTTTAGACTCATGAGGAAACTCCTCCTTTTGCCCATTCATCTAACATCACTTCTGCCATCGTCTTTGCTAGGATCTGACCTGCTGTTTTAGGAGCGACCACTCCGGGAAGACTTGGAGTCAGGATTGCTTTGATTCCACGCTTCTTTGCATAATCAAAATCGACTCCACCAGGTTTGCTTGCTAAGTCGATAATAACTACATCGTGAGGTACATGACGTAATATCTGATCTGTCACAATTCGAGCTGGAACAGTATTAAAGATCAAGTCAGCCTCTTTCGCATACTTCACTAGATCCTTGCTATAAAAAGGATTGAGTCCCATTTCAAACGCACGAGCATATTGGGCATGAGTTAGCACGCCTACATGAACATTAGCACCAATCGCATCGAGTGCACGAGCAAGTGATAACCCAACTCTGCCTAGCCCTAGAACGATACTCTGTGAACCATGAATCGTGATATCTGTATGTTGAATTGCCATCATCAATGCACCTTCCACAGTAGGAATCGAGTTGTAGATGGCAATATCATCACGACTCAACAGTTCGACAAGTGTAAGATCAAATTGCTTGCATAAATCTCGCAGATAAGGCCGAGCCATTCCTGTGAAAACAAGACAATGGCTGGGAACTGCTTTAAGATGCTCTTCTTGAAGTACTAATTTTTTGGAAGTAAATACACTATTGATTTTCCCCTCATCATCTGTACCTACAATTGGTAATACCAAAATATCTGCTGTTTCCAACACACTCGTACGAAATTCTCGGATCGCAGCTTCTGAAGGTGGCGTCTGTAAATTATCAAAGCCGATACAGCTTACTCGCGCATTCCATTCTAAACAGCTTTTGATCACTTCTAATTGTCTTGCATCTCCGCCGAGGAAGACAACGTGTTTGCCAGTCAGCATCCGCATTTTGCTCCTTCCCTCGAACAGTGCCTTATTTTTTTGATTTATTGCAGTTTATGCACGCATTGCTTTTCGGTGCCTAGACCATGGAAAAAGGAAGACTCCCTTCTTGTTTAAAGAGGGAGTCCACAAAATAATATGCAACAGTCTAGAACACCTTCACAGGTTAGGGCAAGATTCTAATTATGGATTGTTGGTTCAGAAAAAGCGATCTGGAATAGGCTTTAACGGACCGCTTTACTAGTGGCGTCTAAGATTACCATTTCCGGTCCTACTTTTCGTACCGAACGCCAAGAGACTTCTACCTCAGGCCCTTTTTTGCGAAATAGTGAATTCTCACTCGGGATATAGAGCGATAATATTTGACCAGTAGCAGGATCAAACTCAAGATCAGCATGATGCAATGCCCCTAACTTCTGTCCATTTTCAATATCAATGCATTCTTTCTCGATAAACTTACTCCAGCGCATATCATATCCCCCTTTCTCCTATCTATATGGACAAAGGGAGTGCTTTACGATTTGTATATGAAAATAACTTGGCCAAGGTTCGAATTGAATCACACAATATCTAAGAAAAATAAATACAGAGCAGTCCAAAAGCGACGCTCTGTATCGTACAGGTCTTCCTAGTAATACCAAAGTACCAATGGAATACCGAAATGGGTATATTTGTCATTTATTGCAGCAATTTCTTCATCATTTAGACGTCCGATGTATCGGTCTACTTTATGAAATGGAATATCAACCGATCCATTCAAAAAGTGTTGATACATCTGGGGATTATTACGAATATAATCTACCACATTAAGAAAAAGTCTTGCTGCCATTCTGTGAGCATATTCTTCTGTGTCTGTTGCATCTTCTTGCATCGTTCTATATAGGTTCCGTGGTTCCTTTAATGCCTTATCTAAGTCTCCGATCGACACTAATACATACATGATTGGTGTTGGCATATGTGCCACCTCCTAATTTTTTACTAGGCAGTGACACAAAAGGAATCCCTTTTGATCCCGCCTAGCACATGAAAGAGCCAAAATAAATTTAGCTGGCTTCTTCCATGTGCTAGACGAGAGCGAAGGTCTGTACCTCTCTATTATATAAGAAAAGGCTTTCAAAAAAACAGTAATTAATAAGAAAGTTTTGCAAACGAATATAAACTAAAAATGAGTAAAAATTTTCCCTCCCATTCAATAGCTTCACATCCGATTCATTTTGTTGCTGCTCCATAATCGGTAATCGTGATTTTCACATCGAGATTGATCGGCACTTTACTAAATTGTTCATCCCAATCTTTTTTCACCTTCTCCCATACTTTCGGATTCTCCATTTTCAAACGAGTTCCGAATCCAGCAACATCAACACGATATTCCGCTTGTATTTTTCCTAGTACATTCGTAACTAATCGCTTCACTTCTTTTTGAGCAGCTTCTTCTACCATTTTTAGAAACTTATTATCAGTTGGGTCTCCCTCATTCACCCAATTTTCCGATAATCTTCCTTCTGATTCCATCTTCACATCAAATGATATTTTATCTCCCTTCACATGAGGAATGATTGTGCTCTTCATGGACTCGATTTCGTATATAATGAGCTGTCTCGTCTTTTGATCAACGGTTTTTAAAACACCACCCTTCCCTTCACCTGTTAGCCATGTTAATCCGTCTAATTCCGACTCGTTCAAAAAGCCACTCAGCTTTTTGGATTTTCCATTGACCACAGCTGCTCCTGCAAATTTTACTTCACCATTCGCTGCTATTACATTTTGCAAAAGGAAACTGGAGTCTGATGGAAGCTTCCCTGCTAATTTAGCAAGCGACATGGGGGGTAAAATCCGTAACGATCTAAAGCGATTATCAACGATTCCAAGTAAACGAAACGCTGGTATATCTCCTGGTTGCTTCGATATTAACGTTTCGCTAGCTCGTCCCTTACTAATGAAGACCAGACAACTTGGTCTTACTTTATTATCACGGAAATACTGATCCAATATTTGTTCCATGCTATATGTTCGTACCAGATCTTCTCCCAACACAATCACTTTTAAATGTTGACTGAGCAGAGGATGGTCACTTCTCAGTGATACTTCATGGGCAAGTTGTTGGACTAAATCTCCTGTTTCCAAGATGTTGAGATAGGACTTTTTCTGTGATCCACCTTCTTTTTTTGACCCTGCTGTTTGTGATGGAATAACTTGAAATGTTTGAGTGATTATGTCTCTTCTAGGATAGCCCCCTCCTTTTTCCGTAATTTCTCTCTCCACCTCGGACTCCACACCTATATCCATTGCTACTCCTGGAGACAAACTTTGATCTTCGATTTCTTCACTGCTCCAGCACCCTGTCAGTGGAAGAATCAAAAAGAACCATAAAAAGATCAAAAGAAACCGTCCCTTGCTCTGACTTGGCATGTTCTCCCTCCTTTCATCTCGTACCATTTCAGAAATTGTTTCAAAATAGCTCATTTTAAATTTGAAAAGAGATGAATCTCACTTTGATGCTGCTCCATAATCGGTAATGGTGATTTTCGCATCGAGGTTGATGGGTATTTTACTAAATTGTTCATCCCAATCTTCTTTCACTTTCTCCCACACTTTTGGATTCTCCATTTTCAAACGTGTTCCAAATCCAGCAACATCAGTACGGTATTCCTTTTGCATTTTTTCTAATACATTCGTAACTAATTGCTTCACTTCTTTTTGAGCAGTTTCTTCTACCATTTTGACAAATTTACTATCAGTAGGGTTCCCCTTATTTGCCCAATTTTCCGATATACGTCCTTCCGACTCGATTTTCACATCAAACGACATTTTGCCCCCCTTCACATGAGGTATAATTTTGCTCTTCATTGACTCGATCTCGTACATAATGAGTTGTCCTGTCTTTGGATCAACGGTTTTTAGTACGCCACCCTTCCCTTCACCTGTTAACCAAATTAAACCTTCTAATTCCGATTCATTCAAAAAACCACCCAGCTTTTTTGATTTTCCATTGATCACGGCCGCTCCTGCAAATTTTACTTCTCCATTAGCCGATAATACAGTTTGCAAAAGAAAACTAGACTCTGCTGGAAGCTTGCCTGATAATTTAGCAAGTGTTATAGGTGGTAAAAGTCTAGATGATCTAAAGCGATTATCGACGATTCCAAGCAAATGAAATGCTGGTATATCTCCTGGTTGCTTCGATTCTAACGTTTCGCTAGCTCGTCCTTTGCTGATGAAGACCAAACAGCTTGGTCTAACACCATTATCTCGGAAATACTGATCTAGTATTTTCTCCATACTAACTGAACGAACGAGATCTTCTCCCAACACAATTACTTTTAGGTGTTGACTAAAAACAACTCGTTCACTTCTCAATGCTACTTCCCTAATCGATTGATGAATAGAGTCCCCTGTTTCCGAAATGTTAAGATAGGGTTTTTGTTGTGAAGCCCCTTCTTTCTTCCCTGAACCTGCTAGTTGAGGTGGTATAACTTGAAAAGTTAATGTGATTAAGTCGTTTTTAGGATATCCCCCTCCTCTTTCTGTTAGCTCTTTTTCTACAACAGATAGCTCAGCTATATCAATTGCCACCCCTGGTAATAAACTCAAATCTTCAATTTCTCGACTGCTCCAGCAACCTGTAAGAAACAAAGCATACAGTACGCATAACCATACTAATAGAAACCGTTTGTTATTAGGATTTTGCTCCATTTTTTCTCTCCTTCCATTTTGCTCCTATTAAAAGGAGTAACGGTAGGACACCAAACAAATACAACGCACCATTGCCCACTATATCTCCTAGTTTAAATAAATCATTCGTATTTTTGGGGATCATTGCTATGAGGTAAATAACTGGAAGCAGTCCGTATATAAATGGACGAATGTCTCTTTTGAACACTTGAGCCAATCCCAGAGAAGCAGCATAGTAGGTAATCGTAAAGGTGGAAAATATTTGCATAATCCATATTACCAACAACAAAGACTCAAACCTCTCAAATACCAAACCTTGTACTTCAAAACTTCGCATCAGGTCTATCGCTGGCCACGTTCTCGTGACTACCCCGTCTACAGAGAATGCCCCAATAGACATCACGATGGTTATCACATACATAATCATCGGAATAAAAATTCCAATCATAACAGCTTGTATGCCCTTGTTTGGTTGCTTCATAAAGGCTACAAGAAGCAACATTATTTCCGGACCCAAATAGGCAAGAGCCGTAGTTTTTAATCCTTTTAGTACAGGTGATACTCCCATACCTAATACAGGACGCAAATTATCTAATTCAAATATTCCAAAACTCATAAAAGCAACCAATAAAAAAATGATAACCGTAATCGGGAAAATTAAGTCAAACAAACGGGCGATCGGGTTCATTCCATCTATGATTAGATAAAATCCTACCCACATAAATGGCATGATGATCGCCCAAATCGGAGTCCCTTCCAACAAAAAATATTCTGTTACTTCTGCCATTGTCCGAACTTCAAAGGCAGAGAGTACGAAAAAATAAATAATCGTAAGCAGACTAAGTAATCCACCCAGCCATTTCCCAACAATTTCTTGGTTGTATTGATAAAATGTTTTTTCGGGAAACTGTTGACTTAATTTCACTATGACAATCCCTACAATCAACGCAAGGAGACCACCTATGATAATAGATATCCAACTATCTGGTGTCTGGACTTTTTCCGTAGCGGTTCTTGGTATTGTTAAAATTCCAGCTGCAAGTATGTAATTGATGATCACAATAGCTGCTTGTGAAGTGGCAATTTGGTCGTTTGTTTGAATTTGAGTCACGGGTCCACTTCCTTTCCTCAAAAGCTATCTTTTACGTATCGGATCTTTGGATTGCAGTATCTTTGGACGACGTTTCATCATTTGAAGTGGTAAACGAACTAAGAAATCTTTCCAGTCACTAAATTGATATGAAATAGCTGGACTTACATACGGTAAACCAAAACTTTTTAGCTTCACCAAATGACTGTAGACCAATAGGAAAAATAGGATCATTCCATACAAACCAAACACTGCAGCCACAAACATGATTGCAAAGCGCAGGACTCGTAATGTAAAACCTGCACTGTATTGTGGAATCGCAAAAGAAGAAATGGCAGTTATCGAGACTACAATGACCATAACAGGGCTGACAATCCCTGCTTCTACAGCAGCTTGTCCAATGATTAATCCACCCACAATCCCTATCGCCGGACCAATCGGCTTGGGTAATCGCAATCCTGCTTCCCGTAAAATTTCAATGGCTACCTCCATGATTAGGGCTTCGATTAGCGAAGGAAAAGGTACACCCTCTCTCGTGCCGATAATAGAAATGGCTAGTTTGGTCGGAATCATTCCCGGATGAAAGGAGATAAAGGAGATATACAATGCAGGAGTAAATAGAGCGATAAAGGCTGCCACAAAACGTAAGATACGAATAAGCGTGCTAGGAATCCAACGTTCATAATAATCTTCGGGTGATTGTAACAACATGCTAAATGATACAGGCACGATTAAAGCGAAAGGTGTTCCATCTAATAAAATGGCCACACGTCCTTCCATCAGTGCCCCCATCACACGGTCAGGCCGCTCTGTACTTTGTACTTGCGGAAAAGGACTAAGGTAGTTATCTTCAATTAGTTGCTCTACATAGCCAGATTCGGGTACATGATCTATATTGATTTTTTGAATTCTTTTCTGAACTTCTTCTATTAATTCTGGATTTGCAATCTCTTTGATATAGGCGATAACTAGTTGCTTTTTTATACGATTGCCTACTTGAAAGTTTTCAAAGGTTAAGTGTTTATTTGCACCCTGTTGTCGTAAAAGAGTTGTATTATCACTTAATAGCTCCGTGAAACCGACCCGTGGACCTCTAACCAATTGTTCTGATATAGGCTCATCAATACTCCTTGATTTTGCTTTCGCTGTTCCGAATATCAGGACATCTGGTGATCCGTCGATCAAAAGCGCAGTGGAACCTGTCAATACTTTTGGTATTAACTCTTTTAGGGTGTGCACTTCTTGTACCGCGCTAATAGACAAGACTTGATTTTGAATAAACTCTTTGGAGACGGTCTCTTTAATAAAAGAAGCTTCTTGTTTATACTCCTTTGAGAAATCCAGCATTAAAATACTCATAATATGTTGATCAATAAAGTCTTTATCAGATAACCCACCTACAAAAATGATCATTGCACGAATACCTGTGCGTCCAATGTTAAACTCGCGAAAATATACATCCGAGTGATGACCTATTTCTTGTCTGATCATTTCCAAGTCCGAGGTGAAATTACCTGTGAAATGACCTTTAGAATAGGGAGCTAAATCTGGAGAAGCGATTCTCCTATTTTGTTCTTGACTTAGAGTGCTATCAGTTTGTGTTGGTCCGATCAACCGCCCTCTCATTTTGAACACTCCCTTCTTCTAAAGTTTGAATCCATTTAAAAAAACTAGATAAAACCAAAGGAATACATAGTACAATCAGAGCTTGCATATAAACAGTCCAGTTTGGAAGATAGGCTATTATTGATTTCCACATTTTTTATCACCTAATAAATCCTTCATAGATCCCTATAGAGACACAGATATAAATCTCTCAAAATCCGATAGACAATCATCATAAATGAGAAAACTTCTGTAAAATTTCTCTATGTACATGTTCATTTTTTCCAATATTTTTTTGCATATGTATCTATTGTTCGTTCTCTTTCATTAATGGATACAAAAAACTCCCCATCAATTAAGATGAGGAGCCCATTTACTCTATTTCAATTCCGTAGCTAACGATCGTTGAGCTTCCAAGATTAAGAGGTCTAATTGTTGGCTAATCGGCAACACACACGGGTCGGTCAATCGAGTAAGTTCTCCTTGAATCGACTGATGAAGATGGTTGCGAAGTTGCTCCAATTCTACATGCACGTCCTTCATAGCAAGAGAAGTACTCACAAATGCTCCACTCCCTCTTAGGATTTGCCTGTATGCCCAAAACCTCCTGCACCACGCTGTGTATCATCTAGTACCTTTACCTCTTGAAGCTTCACTGAGGCAACTTGTTGAAAGACCAATTGGGCAATTCGTTCTCCACGTTGGACTTCAAAAGCCTGCTCCCCTAAATTTAGTAGGATTACCCCAATCTCCCCACGATAGTCCGCATCAATCGTACCAGGAGTATTTAGAACGGTAATCCCATATTTTAGCGCAAGCCCACTTCTTGGGCGTACTTGTGCTTCCAATCCGTTAGGCATAGCAATGGAGATACCTGTTGGAATCAGCCTCCATTTTCCCGGTTCAATCGTAGTTGGTTGAAGAACTGCCGCTGTCAAATCAAACCCTGCTGCACCCGCAGACATTTGTTTCGGCAAAGAAAGATCTTCATTACCTGGAAGTCTACGTAATTCCACATTGTTCATCCGTTATTCCCCCGAAATGCTTTTGGCACTTTCCCCTCAGGAGAAATTAATGCTAGAGACTTAGGAGAAGTAAAGATCTCACTTGCTAGTTGATTTACATCGGATAGAGAAATCTTTTCTACACTCTCGATCACCTCATCTAAGGAAAGGTGCCGACCAAGAAGCAGTTCATTTCGTCCAAGACGACTCATCCGATTATTGGTACTCTCCAACCCAAGCATCATACTTCCTTTGAGCTGCTCTTTTGCTTTCTTTAGCTCTCGTTCCGTAATTCCATTTACAGCGACTTCTCCTACTGTCTCTTCAATCAGCTCACAAACTTCTTCTGTCTGATTAGGAGCAGTCCCTGCATAGATAGCAAAAACACCAGTTTGGCGATGAGCAGAATGATATGAGAAAACAGAGTAAGCTAGACCTCTTTCTTCCCGAATTTCTTGGAAGAGACGAGAGCTCATATTGCCACCCAACACGTTATTTAAGAGGATTAACGAATGAATACGTGAATCTCCAATTGGCAGACCCGGAAACCCGTAGCAAATATGGGTTTGCTCAGTCTGTTTTTGTTTCGTCACGGTTGTAGGAGTAAAAACAGGAGATTCTGGTTCTACCTCACTAGCAACTCCCTGATGCACAGCAAAAAGATCCTCGATTTGTTTGAGGAAATCACCTGGTAAATTGCCAGCCAGTGAAATGACCACATTTCTAGGATGATATTCTTTATTACGATATGCTACTAACTGGTCGCGAGTAATAGAATTAACATTATCTACTGTCCCAATAACAGGAGCACCGATTCGGAAACCTTGCAAAGAGACTTCCGAGATCAAATCATGAATGAGATCATCTGGAGTGTCCTCTACCATTCGAATCTCTTCGATGATTACCTTTTTCTCTTTTTCTAATTCAAGCTCATCAAAGCGAGAATGGAAGAACATATCTGCTAAAATTTCCAAAGAGGTGGCAAAATGTTGATCTAACACTTTTGAATAATAGCAAGTGATCTCTTTGGAAGTAAAAGCATTGACATGGCCACCAATCTCATCAAATGCTTCTGCTAATTGGCGAGCAGTTCGTTTGTCGGTTCCTTTAAACATCATGTGTTCTAAAAAATGGGAGATTCCATTCTCAGAAGCTATCTCTTTTTCCGAGCCAGTGCCAATCCAAATCCCCATGGCAATAGAGCGTACATGTGGGATTTGTTCAGCCACCACTCGTACTCCGTTGGCTAAAGTATGTCGAACAATCAATGGAAACCTCCTTATCTGTGTAACCGAGCTTAAGAGGCAATGACCTCATCATATCAGAGGAGGAAAAATCTCTCAATCTATATCCACTCGGTTTGGAGAAAGTAATTCTCCTACTGGCATCGGCTTTAAGCCCTTTTTCTTTATTTCTTGGATTATTTGAGGTAAAGCAACCACGGAGCGATCAGTAGGATGCATCAAGATCAGGGATCCTGGTTCCAATTTAGAAGAGATTTTTTGCACCATCGACTCAGGAGTGGTTGATTTCCGCCAATCCACTGTATCTAATGTCCAGAGAACGGTATGCATCCCTTGTTTCCAAGCGTTATCTACGACAGTTTGATTAAAATCACCAGCTGGTGGCGCAAACCAAATGTTCTCTAGCTGTAGTGTTTCTTTAATCAGTTGTTTTGTCTTCCCAATCTCGCTCTCTATTCTCTCTTGGGAAATTTGAGACATCAGGGGGTGGGAATAGGCATGGTTCCCAATCTCATGTCCTCTCACAACCAATTGCTTTGCCATATCCGGGTTCTTCTTTAACCAAGAACCATCTAAAAAGAAGGTGGCCTTTACTTGTTCTTGATCCAAAATGTCTAACATTTTGGGTAAGAATTCTGTCCCCCAAGCCACGTTGATCATGATCGAAGCGGCCTTCTTCTCTTCAAAACCACGATAAATCGGATAGGCACCTAAGTCCTTTAAATTCATTTTAGGGGCGATTTCGCGATAACGCCATGTCAATTTTTTCTGCGGATTAGATAACGTTGCTTTATAAGTAGCCTCCACATCAACCTCACGCCCGTTGTAACCTGGAATTGCCTTCCAAACGCGATCTACTCGTGCATCAACTGGCGCCTTTTTCCGTTTTTCTGATTCTGATTTTATTTGTTCTAATATTTGCTCATTCGGATCTAAAAAAAGACTAACTGATAGTTCCTGCTGTTTTTTCACACTTTCGATAAATACATCAAGTGGTGGAAATTGTAAGAGGAGTACTCCAAGTAAAGCGCAAATAACCGTCGCCACCATTTGATATTTTGGTCTAGACATAGCTTGTCACCTCGTCTTACTATATGGTCACACAAAGCTGTCTAGACCTATAAAACAAAACTTCATTCAGTGGGGATTCTATCATCTCTACTGAATGAGCAAATCATTATTCATTTTTTTATATTCCATTATCCCCTAGCTTCGTTTGTTTTCACCAAACTGGAAGTAGGGTTCTTGTCCTTTAGAACGGTTACATAATTTCCTTATGTATGAATGAAAGAAAACGATAAAAAAGAGACAGATCTCTCTGGCTCTTTTGCTTCGACTTGTTGTTACTCTTTGGTTACTTCCCGTTTTATTTGTTCTTCTTCTTTTAAGAGGGCTTTGCGAGACAAGTTGACGCGACCTTGATCATCAATCTCCGTTACTTTTACCTGGATTGAGTCTCCTACGTTCACCACATCTTGTACTTTAGCAACACGATTCACATCCAACTGTGATACATGTACCAAACCTTCTTTTCCAGCAAAGATCTCTACGAAAGCACCGTATTTTTCCACACGTTTTACCGTACCGAGATAGACTTGACCTACTTCTACTTCACGAACCAGATCTTCAATGATCTTTTTCGCTTTCATGTTCATTTCTTGATCCGATGAAGCAATGTAGATCCGACCATCTTGTTCAATGTCGATTTTTACTCCGGTCTCTTCAATGATTTTGTTAATCACACGACCACTTGGTCCAATTACATCCCGAATCTTATCCGGATGAATCCGCATCGTGACGATTTTTGGAGCAAATGGAGAAAGTTCTTTACTTGGCTCGGAAATCGCTGCTTCCATATTATCCAGAAGTGCCATCCGAGCTTTTTGTGCCTGGGCAAGAGCACGTTCGAGAATAGGACGATCAATATCGGTAATCTTGATATCCATTTGGAGCGCTGTCACTCCATTCCGGGTACCTGCAACCTTGAAATCCATATCACCAAGATGATCTTCCATGCCTTGAATATCGGTCAAAACACTTACTTTATCTTGCTCTTTGACTAGCCCCATCGCAATACCAGCTACTGGTGCTTTAATTGGAACACCTGCATGCATCATTGCAAGAGTAGAAGCGCAAATACTTGCCTGGGAAGTAGAACCGTTCGATTCCAACACTTCCGAAACCACTCGAATGGTGTAAGGGAACTCTTCTTCTGAAGGGATAATCGGTTCAAGTGCGCGCTCTCCTAATGCACCATGTCCAATTTCACGACGACCAGGTCCACGCATTGGACGAGCTTCTCCCACACTATATGGAGGGAAGTTGTAGTGATGCATAAAACGCTTAGATTCTTCTAGATCCAAACCGTCTAGAATCTGAACATCTCCCAATGCACCTAGAGTACAAACGCTCAATACCTGTGTTTGCCCGCGGCGGAATAAACCGGAACCATGGGTACGTGGTAAGATATTGATCTCACTAGAAAGGGCACGTATTTCATCAATCGTACGACCATCAGGACGTTTTCCCTCTTCTAAGATTAGACGGCGAACTTCCTTTTTCACAATGGAATCGAGAACTTGATAAATCTCTTTTTGCTTCTTTTGGAAAGTATCTTCATCTAATTCTGCTTGAAGAATTTCTACTGTTTCATTCTTCACAGCGTCAATCGCATCTGCTCGTGCTTGTTTTTCAACAACCTGAATAGCAGAAACCATTTTTTCTAGTGCCAACTCATGAACTTTTTGTTCAATCTCTTGATCAACACGATAAAGCTCGGGCACCATTTTCTCTTGTCCTACTTCTGATACCATTTTCTCTTGGAATGCAACTAAACGCTTAATCTCTTCATGACCTTTTACGATCGCTTCCAAGATAATTTCTTCTGGAATCTCTTGAGAACCAGCTTCAACCATGTTGATACCATCTTTGGTACCAGCAACAGTCAAGTGAAGATCTGATTTCTCCATTTGTTCCACAGTTGGGTTAATGACAAGCTCTCCATCAACACGACCTACGATCACACCTGCAATTGGTCCTGAGAATGGTATGTTAGACAAGGATAAAGCTGCGGATGCGCCCACCATAGCGGCTATTTCCGAAGAGCAATCCTGATCTACTGACATTACGACGGTTACGACTTGTACTTCATGACGAAAACCATCGGGAAAGAGCGGACGAATAGGACGGTCGATTAAGCGACTCGCCAAGATTGCTTTCTCACTAGGACGACCTTCTCGTTTAATAAAGCCTCCTGGGATTTTCCCAACCGCATACAAACGTTCTTCATAGTTTACGGTCAGTGGGAAGAAATCTAGATCTTTTGGTTCTTTAGAAGCAACGACAGTGGCAAGGACAACCGTCTCTCCGTAACGAACCATAATAGATGAATTTGCCAGATTGGCATATTTCCCAACCTCAAATGACAACTTTCGACCGGCTAGTTCCGTCTCATAAATAGTAGGTTCCATGGTGTATTTCTTCCTCCTCTCATACAAAGACAACATTCATTACTTCTTCATGTTTTTATTATTTCCTGCAAAGTGCTTTTTCAACGCATATAGAAAAAAGCGGGGTTTCCCCCGCTCCCACCTATCGACGCAATCCAAGACGTTCAATCAGTTTACGATAACGAGTGATGTCTTTGTTCTTAAGATAGTTAAGCAAGTTACGACGATGCCCAACCATTTTCAGAAGACCGCGACGAGAATGGTGATCCTTTTTATGCTCTTTCAAGTGAGAGTTCAGTTCATTGATGCGATAAGTAAGCATCGCGATTTGAACCTCTGGAGAACCAGTATCACCTTCGTGCGTTTTGTACTCGCTGATGATTTCACGCTTTTTATCAAGAGTTAAGCTCATGAATTTCACCTCCTATTATACCTATCCCCTCATTCCCAGAAGATCGGCGAGGCACTCGATCTACCGCGAACAAGGTTCTTAAGGACTACCGAAGTATTATATCAAAAATAGATTCAAAAAGACAATGCCTAGTCTTTAATAGATCTGGAAAGGCACCTGTTTATTCGCTTGAGCTTCTTGCTTAATCCAATCATCAGCAGTTTTGCGATCTTGGTTTATTTGGGTTTTTAGATGTTCAAAAGAAGGGAAACGTTGCTCTTCTCGAAGGAAGTGCAACAAATCTACCACGAGTTCTTTACCATATAAATCAAGATCCTGAACTAGCAAATGTACCTCTATACGAATGTCTGGCTCCGTATGGGTAAAAGTGGGCCGTATTCCCACATTCATAATGCCAAATGACCGTAGTTGAAGATCTGGAACCCAGACGTCGACAATATATACACCTAGTTTAGGATAATAGTATGGTTGCTCTAAACGAATATTGGCAGTGGGAAAACCTAATAGTCTCCCGCGTTGATCTCCTGGAATGACGTTTCCCTTCACTCGATAAGGTCTCCCCAACATATCTCTGGCAAGAGCAATTTCTCCATTGCTTAATGCGGCTCGTATCCGTGAGCTGCTGATAGGCTGGTCTTGTTGCATGATAGGAGGAACCGTAACCGTTTCAAATCGATTCTTCCCCAGAACCTGAAGATCATCTGGTGTACCAGTAGCATATCGGCCAAAGGTGAAGTTAAAACCCGTCGAAACACCTGTTACACATAAAGGAGACAAGATTTCATCTAAAAATGCTTCTTTACTTAAAGAGGCAAACTCTGGAGTAAATTCTACAATAAATGCTTTGTCGATCCCATGCTGCTCAAACAACGATAGTTTTTCTGGTATCGGAGTCAGATAGCGAAAAGCTTCCGGTTGTTTACCTAGTACTTCTTTTGGATGAGGGTAAAAGGTCATTATTCCGAGCTGAGCACCCTGTTGTTCTGCTAGACGCTTTGCATTTTCCAATACCCCAATGTGGCCTAGATGGACTCCATCAAAAAAACCTAGAGCAACCACAATTGGGGAGTCTAGATGAGCAGTTGATTGATAAGGATGACGAAGATGAATGGTTTCCATTATTCCACATCCCGAAACACTTTTTCTGGAATAAGCAGTCCTTTCTCTTTCTCCCGATATAATGCCAAAAATCTACCTGTGTCAGAAAAGATACGAATCAAACCGTCTTTTGTCTCAGGTGGATCTTCTACTTGAAGAGCTTTTCCATTCAAGACAGCAAACTCCTGTGCTTCTGACACTATCATTTTGGAAAAAGTAGATACTGCCTCCCCCATGCTGTGTAGTATGCTTTGCCAGTCTCCTGTATTCGCTACTGTTTCTATTTGTTCTAGAGTGACGCAATCTTCCAGAGAATATGATCCACTTTGAATCCGTATTAGATAGCTCATATGAGATGGGAGGTCTAACTTTTTGCCTAGATCCACACAAAGCGTACGAACGTATGTACCTTTCGAACATGTAACTGTGAAATGAATGGTTGGTTTTTCTCCCCTGTCCATCCCAAGAAATTCGAAATCATAAATTTGAACCCTTCGGGCTTTACGCTCAATTACTTCGCCTTTTCGCGCCAATTCATAAAGTCGTTTCCCATTCACTTTAACGGCCGAATACATTGGAGGTACTTGTTCAATCTCCCCTACCATACTTTTCATTGCATAGACGATCTCAGACTCAGTAGGTAGATTGTGGATTGCTACTTTTTCTATGACCTGTCCTGTCTGATCCTCTGTATCCGTAGCGGTCCCTAAGGTAACAGAGCCACGATATTTCTTTGGCATGTCTTGGATATACTCTGCTAATCTAGTTGCTTGCCCTAAACAGATTGGAAGCACGCCTTCCACTTCTGGATCGAGCGTGCCTGTATGTCCAACCCGTTTTTGTTTCGCAAGCCGACGGATCTTCCCCACAATATCATGTGAGGTAAATCCTTTCGGTTTTCGAACCGGTAAAACACCATGTAACGTCATTTTGACCGGTCCTCCCAAGCATTTTCTACCACTTTCACCACACGACTTGCAGCCTCTGCTAGTGGTTCATCTAATGTACAACCTGCAGCTCTAGCATGTCCTCCACCATGAAACTGTTGGGCAATTTTGGCTACATCTAATTCCGAACGAGACCGTAAACTTGCTTTTACTTTCCTATCACGTGTCTCTCGAAACATAATTCCTACCTCAACGCCTTCAATTCCACGAGCATAGTTGACAATTCCCTCCAAATCATCCTCTGTCGCCTCACAATCTTGTAAGTCCTGACGGGAGACCTGAAGCCAAGCTACTTTTTTACTCGGAGAAAGTTGCAATGTTTCCAAGGCTTTTTGCAAGATCTTCAGTTGGGCAAACGTATTAGTCATCAATACACGATCCGCAATTTGAGCACCTGGAACTCCAATCTCAAGTAATCTCGCTGCTTGTCGTAGCACTTCTGGTGTGGTGTTTGGATATTTAAAGCTACCTGTATCAGTCATAAGACCAGTATAGATACAAGTAGCTATTTCTAAGGTGAATTCCAATTCTAGGTACTCTACGAGTCGATATAGTAACTCTACTGTTGCAGCAGCTTCAATGTCCACATAGTTGGCTACTCCAAATAAATCATTGGTTGAATGATGATCGATATTGCAGATCTTCACTCCTGGAGCATATAATTCTGCAACATCCCCTACACGTAAACGATCCCCACAATCCAATGTAATCACATGTGAGAATTGCCTACCAGACAAATCATGAAGTAACCGAATTTCATTGGAACCGGGTAAAAAACGAAATCTTTCTGGAACATATGATTCATTTACCAAAGTGTAACTTTTACCCAATTGACGCAAAATGCCTCGCATTGCCAACGTAGATCCGATTGCATCCCCGTCTGGATTGACATGGGCCACAACTAAAAAATGATCCGATTCTTGTAGAAACTTTTGTATTTCCGCTAAAGAATTGCCGGTCTTACTCATTTCGTACTTCCTTCTTTATTCACTTCGTGAAGAAGACGATTAATATGTTCACTGTGCTCCAATGAAACATCTAGATGAAAGATAATTTCAGGTGTATGTCTCATTTTGACGCGCTTTCCAATCTCCGAACGAATAAAGCCTTTTGCTTTTTCCAGCCCAGCAAGGGATGCTTGTTTTTCCTCATCCTTACCAAAGATACTCACAAAAACGTTGGCAATGGAAAGGTCTCCTGTCATCTCTACTCTTGTGACAGTGACAAACCCAATACGTGGATCTTTTAACTCACGCTGTAGAATTTCGCCTAGTTCTTTCTTGATCTGTTCGCCGACACGGCTCACTCGGATGCGGGCCAACGCCGACACCTCCTCCGTGTTTTACACAAATGTAATATCAGATTCGTAAACTTCCAGTTCGCTATGATCCTCTACTAACATCAAGACTTGCTGAAGCTCACGCTCGACCATCTGTCGATTACTTCCCACGTTGACAAAAGCCATGCGAGTCCACTGACGATCATCCTGATAGTCGACTTCTGACACGGAAAGGTTCCATCTTTTACGTGCTCGGTCAAGGATACTCTGGATTACACGTCTTTTATCTTTGAGGGAGACGGAGTGACCGACTCTCCCTCTAATCTCTAATAAACCAATATAAGCGACTATGCGCGCTTCACTTCCTCTTGAATAAATGCCTCAATTACATCGCCTTCTTTGAGATCGTTGTAGCCTTCCACAGTAAGTCCACACTCAAACCCTTTGGCGACTTCTTTGGCATCATCTTTAAAACGCTTTAAGGTGTCCAATTTGCCCTCATGAATAACAATACTATCTCGAATAACACGAACTCCAGCATCACGAAGTATTTTTCCATCTGTTACATAACAACCCGCGATCGTACCAACTTTCGAAACCTTGAACGTTTGTCGAACTTCGGCTGTACCGACCACTTTTTCAACAAACTCAGGATCTAAGAGACCTTTCATTGCTGTTTCAATCTCTTCAATCGCATTGTAAATAACACGATGCAAACGGATGTCTACTTTCTCTTCTTCTGCAAGCTCTCTAGCAATCGGTTCTGGACGAACGTTAAATCCGATTATGATCGCATTGGAAGCAGATGCCAAGATAATATCCGATTTGGTAATCGCACCTACACCAGAGTGAATGATCTTCACTTGTGCACCTGCGACTTCGATTTTTTCAAGTGAGCCTTTCATTGCTTCAGCAGAACCATTCACATCTGCTTTGATAATGACATTTAGCTCTTTTACTTCTCCTTCTTGGATTTGCTTAAACAGATCATCCAAGGTTACACGATTTTTGGAACCACGCTCTACCTCACGGGCTTTTATAGCACGTTGGTCTGCAATGGAACGAGCTTTCTTCTCATCATCAAAGACGATAAATGGATCTCCCGCATCTGGCACATCTTGAAGACCTAAGATCTCTACTGGCATAGATGGAGGAGCTTCCTTAATTCGGCGCCCACGATCATTGATCATTGCACGAACTTTCCCAAATGCATTTCCAACTACTACTGGATCTCCAATTTTGAGGGTACCATTTTGAACCAGAAGTCGAGCAATAGCACCGCGTCCTTTGTCTAGCTCAGATTCAATGACAACACCACGTGCCCGTTTATTTGGATTGGCTTTGTACTCCTGAACTTCTGAAACTAGCAAGACCATCTCGAGAAGATCATCGATACCAGTACCTTGCATAGCAGAGACCGGTACAAAAATGGTATCTCCACCCCAGTCTTCGGATACCAAGCCATGTTCGGTCAATTGTTGTTTGACTCGGTCAGGATTTGCATCTGGTTTATCCATCTTGTTCACAGCAACAATAATAGGACATTCAGCAGCTTTCGCATGGTTAATTGCTTCCACTGTCTGTGGCATTACACCATCGTCTGCTGCTACTACCAAGATCGTAATATCAGTAACTTTTGCACCACGTGCACGCATGGTAGTAAAAGCTGCGTGACCAGGTGTATCCAAGAATGTAATCTTCTTACCGTTAGTTTCTACTTGATAAGCACCAATATGCTGGGTAATTCCGCCTGCTTCGCCTTCTGTTACTTTCGATTGACGAATTTTGTCCAAGAGCGTAGTCTTACCATGGTCTACGTGCCCCATAATGGTAACAACTGGTGGACGTTCGAGGAGATCTTTCTCATCATCCACCTCTTCGATTTCATCAATGTTCGATTCGTCGAAGATCTCTTTATACTGTACTGTTACACCAAATTCATCCGCAATTACTGTCATCGTTTCGACATCAATCTCTTGGTTGATTGTAGCCATAATCCCATTCGCAATCAGTTTGCGAATTACTTCGGCAGCCTCTTTACGAAGTAGTTTAGCGAAGTTGCCAACTGTCTCTGGACCATTTACGGTAATCTCTTTTGGTAATACAGGAGCTTGTTTTTCTTTTGGAGCTTGGTGGCGATTGTTTTTTCCTTTGCCACGACGGTATTGATTGGACCGGTGTTCGAATTCGCGACTTTCATCTCGAAACTTGGTAGAAGATTCCCGACGATTCCCTTTTGGGCGTCGGGAATCTGGACGACCAGTGTCTTGACTAACAATTGGAGCACTAGTTGTTGGACGGCCTCCACCTTGTCCTTGTGGACGTGGGCCACCTTGTCCTTGTGGACGTGGGCCACCTGGGCGTCCGCCTCCACCTTGTCCTTGTGGACGTGGACCACCTGGGCGTCCACCTCCGCCTTGTCCTTGTGGACGTGGGCCACCTGGGCGTCCACCTCCGCCTTGTCCTTGTGGACGTGGGCCACCTGGGCGTCCACCTCCACCTTGTCCTTGTGGACGTGGGCCACCTGGGCGTCCACCTCCACCTTGTCCTTGTGGACGTGGGCCACCTGGGCGTCCACCTCCACCCTGTCCTTGTGGACGTGGGCCACCTGAGCGTCCACCACCTCCGCCTTGTCCTTGTGGACGTGGGCCACCTGAGCGTCCACCTCCACCCTGTCCTTGTGGACGTGATGGTCGTCCTTGACCTTCTCGTGATCCAGAACCGGATTGTCTTTGTCTCTCTCCCTGAGGTCTTGTCTCCTGATTATCCGATGTTTTGTCTGGAGATTTACCCTCTTTCACTTGATTCATGTATTGCTCCACTGATTTCCTCATTCCTTCATCCATCACACTCATGTGATTGTTCACTTGGACTCCCATCCGATCGAGCATGGAAATCACTTCTTTGCTGCTAATTCCGTTCTCTTTTGCATACTCATAGATTCGCTTCTTGGTCATTTCTTCACCCCCGTCTTATTCAGATCGCGAGCTTTTTAGCATCCGAGCAAAACCCGCATCTGCAATCCCCAGTACGACTCGTTCTGCTTTCCCTACAGCCAGCCCTAGTTCTTGCCGTGATCCGTAACGTAAGATCGGGACTTGGTACGATTGACATTTGTCCATAATCTTCTTGGCGGTATTTCTCGATGCGTCTAACGACAAAATGACCAATTCTGCTCTACCCGACCGTATTTCGCGTATTACTAACTCTTCTCCTGTAACAACTTTCCCAGCTCGCATTGCAAGGCCTAACTTCTGGAGAAAGTTATCCTTCAATTGCGTGACGACTCACATATTCTCTGAGTTCTTCGTAAACAGCTGGGGGAATCGCTACTTGAAGGGCACGTTCCAATGCTTTTTTCTTTTGTGCCAGCTGAATATATTCTTCTTTGGCACAAAGATAAGCACCTCTACCAGACTTTTTTCCAGTTGGATCCACTACCACTTCATTTTCAGGAGTACGTACAATACGGATCAAGCTTTTTTTTGGAAACATCTCTTGTGATGCTACACATTTTCTCATTGGGATCTTCTTTTGTTTCATTACTAGCTACCCCCACTAGATCGAAAGGAAGCCCTTACTCTTGATCTTCTTGTTCGATGGAAGGAGCCAACTCTTCTTCCTTCGTTGGAACCTCTAACTCATCAGTTACTTCATCCGCTTCCGACTCGCTTTTGATATCAATCTTCCAGTTCGTCAATTTCGCTGCTAAACGAGCGTTTTGTCCTTCTTTTCCAATTGCTAAAGATAGCTGATGATCAGGTACGATCACTCGAGCCATTTTTTCCTCTTCAAATACCGTGACAGAGGTTACTTTAGATGGGCTAAGCGAACTGGCAATCCATTCTGACAGATCTTCCGACCAGCGAACGATATCAATTTTTTCGCCACCAAGTTCATTCACAATCGTTTGCACCCGAACTCCTTTATGACCAACACACGCTCCCACTGGATCTACATTTTCATCAATGGAATGAACTGCCACTTTGGAACGATAGCCAGCTTCTCGAGCTACGGAGCGAATTTGGACAGTACCATCAAATATTTCAGGAACTTCCAATTCAAACAAACGACGTAATAATCCTGGATGAGTACGCGACAAGGAAATCTGAGGACCCTTTGTAGATTTTTCGACTTTGGTGATAAATGCTTTGACACGGTCATTATGTTTAAAGCGTTCGTTTGGCATTACCTCATTATGTGGGAGGATTGCTTCCACTCGCCCAAGGTCGACATAATAATAACGTGCATCTGCACGCTGTACGACACCTGTTACAATATCTTCCTCACGGTCGATAAAATCGCGATAAATAATGGAACGCTCGGCTTCCCGAATACGTTGGGTTACCACTTGTTTCGCAGTTTGGGCAGCAATACGACCAAAATCTGCTGGGGTAACCTCAATCTCTACAATATCATCTAATTGATAGGTAGGATTGATTTCTTTCGCAGAATCAAGTGAAATCTCCAAACGTGGGTCCAATACTTCTTCTACCACGTTTTTTCGTGCAAATACTCGAATCTGTCCACTATGGCGATTCATATCGACTCGGACATTCTGGGCAGAATGAAAGTTACGCTTGTATCCTGAAATCAGCGCTGCTTCAATTGCCTCAAGTAAAACATCTTTGCTTATTCCCTTTTCTCTCTCCAGTTGATCAAGGGCCTCGATGAACTCAGCATTCATCGGTCCTAATCCTCCCTTCGGTACCTAAAAAACAATCGCTAGTCGCGCCTTGGCTATTTTGGAGCGTGGTATTTGAATCACATGACCATTATCATTTACACTAATATGATCGGTTTCTACCAGCTCTAAAAGGCCTTCAAACGCTTTTTTCCCCTCAATTGGTTCGTAAGTACTTACATGCACATTCTTTCCGATGGCACGTTCAAAATCAGTTTGTTTTTTTAAAGGCCGTTCTGCACCAGGGGAAGAGACTTCTAATATGTAAGCTCCCGGAATGGGATCCTCACGATCTAGGATATCACTTACCTGTTCACTGATTCGACTACAGTCGTCTAAGTCTATCGGCTTGTCTTCATGATCCATAAATATGCGCAGGAACCAGTTTTGACCTTCTTTTTTATACTCGACTTCGACCAACTCAAAACCATCTTTTTCTAAAATAGGTGCTACGAGTTGTTCTACCTTCTCTGTGACATGGCGGCTCATGGCCATACCCCCTCAACTGAGCCAAAATATGAGAAGAGTGGGTTTTGCACCCACTCTTCTCGTTCATCTCAGTATAGCCAAAAAGATTATAACACAACCATTCAAAACTGCGCAAATCCACTATCTTTCAATGGCAAAGCAGGTTTAAGATGGAGAAAAAGATTCGAAAGGAGAACAAAGATGGAGAAAATATTTTCCTATATTTCGAAAGATTACCAATTACCTGTACAGGAATTATCCTTATCTGAAAAGAGAGAAGTAGAAAATAGACTACAAGATCAGTTTTTTTCTTCTTCAATGATATTCCCTCTTTACTTACACAAAACATCAGGCCAAGGTATTTTGCGATTAGATGGTTTGGATGCTTGGAATAAAGCACTAGAATATTTACAACAACGAGAGACGTTGATCTTTTTTGATCGCACGGATGAACAGCAAGCCCTTTCGTTATTTGCCATTCTACCTGATTCACGTCTATCACAGGTATTAGAAGAGATACCGCTTACCAATCTATACTTTACGGATCGAGATACAAGTTTCTTTTTATGTTGGAGTGATATGGAACAACTTTACCTCTGGGGAGGAGCGAGAGACTGGTTTTTGGAACATATGGAGTATCTAAAAAAATAACGAATTATTAGATAATATCTTACAGCTGAAGATGTAGTCCCATCCAAATTGTATCATCATAAGTTCCATCCATATTGGAAATTTCCTCCTTAAGACGCCCCTCTTCTTGGAATCCAAACGACTTATACAGATGAATAGCCCCGACATTTTGAGCCATTACCCTAAGACGGATCTTTCGTAGATCTGTCTTTTTCGATACCCAAGTTAGTAATTCTCCCATTAATTTCCGCCCGATTCCTTTATTTTGATAACTTGGTAAAACGGATATTCCAAATTCCCCAACATGTCTGGTACGTTTCCATTTTTCTCTGCTTAGATTTAGACTACCAACGATTTTCCCGTCAGCAACTGCTACCAACAAAATACCCATTTCTTTTTGTTTTTCAATCCAAATTTCTTCTTGCTCAATCGTTTTAACCTGCAGTTCATCAGGAAATCTAGGCAGATAAGGACTATTTGCTAATACTTCTTGGATACAGGCAAATAAGGACACAGCATCTGTTTTGTTAGCTTCTCGTATTACGATTTTGATAATATTCCCCCATTTCAAAAAAACAGCAGAGTCTCGTTCGCTCTGCTGTTTTTTCGTATTTGTATTCAATTATTGTATTTTGACATTCCATTAAACTTCTTTTAACCTAGCTTGAATGATATACCTCTCTGGCGCTGAACCAATCCAATTAAATGGATAGCAGGTAGTAAGAGTGAGCAACTTTTCCCCTGGATGTGGCACAATTACCGTTCGGTCTTCGTCATCTACAATCCAGGTTTTCTCAATTGTATAGGTGAATAATCCCGCTCTAGTTTTTACAAGTAACGGATCCCCTATCTTTAGCTCCCCTGTTCTACGAAAAACGGTATCTCGATGTCCACTTAACACACTGTTATTTTCTTCTCCAGGCAAAGCGCTTTTTCGGAAATGACCTACGCCTTTTTCCAACTCTTCTGCATCTGTTCCCTCGACGATCGGTAAAACAGCACTTAACTTAGGAATAATCAGTTCTCCTACCGATTCTCCCACTTTAGGACGAACAGGATATAATGGTCCATCTTTAGTGGTAGCAAGTTTCGGTGCCTGCTTAATGGCATCTTTTACAGCCTGATCTCCATGTTTGCCTAATGTAAGTTGAGGGATAAATTCATAAAGAGAGTAACCGAGCATAGCCAAGCCTACCACCATGAGCAGGAGAGAAAAATTCTTCATTTGGAAGATTTACGTCTCAGAAAAGCACCGACTGCTGCTAACCCAGCACCAACTAGGCCTACCAAAGGCAATGGGGATGCAGTATCTGGTAGCTTTTCTCCAGTTGTAACTGGCTCAGGAGTGATTGGGTTAGTCACTTCAACTGGTTCTGGAGTGGTAGTTTGGGTGCCATCATTTCCTACAACGTTGTCACCGCCGCCGCCGTTATTTCCGCCGCCGTTATTTCCGCCGCCGTTATTTCCACCGCCGTTATTTCCACCGCCGTTATTTCCACCGTCGTTATTTCCACCGCCGTTATTTCCGCCGCCGTTATTTCCACCGCCGTCACCTGGTTCTTCTGGATCTGGATTATCTCCACCACCATCTCCTGGCTCCTCTGGATCTGGCTCTTCTGGATCTGGCTCTTCTGGATCTGGCTCTTCTGGATCTGGCTCTTCTGGATCTGGCTCCTCTGGATCTGGTTCCTCTGGATCTGGCTCCTCTGGATCTGGTTCCTCTGGATCTGGCTCCTCTGGGTCTGGCTCCTCTGGATCTGGTTCCTCTGGATCTGGCTTCTCTGGATCTGGTTTTGGATCATCTTCGCCTAGGATATTAACAGCAACTTTCACTTTTGCTTTTACTTCTGGGGCTTTCGATGTTTTCACAGATACTTTGACAGAAGCAGAAATTGTTTGTTCTTGTTTTGGTTCTGCTTTTAATAACTCTTCTGGAGTTACCTCTGTATTAGCTAAAACAGTAGGATTGAGTGCTAGCAAGGAAATGCCAAAAGCAACCATTCCGGTAGTGATTTTTCCTTTTTTAGTCAAATTATTGTCCCCCTCTTCTATATAAATCAATATTCAAAGATAAATTATTTTACCTCATTTTAATATTATGAAAGGGGGAATTTGCTGTCAAATGAACATTTTCGCAATACTGGTGAATAAAACCATGAAATTTTTGTCACAAAAATTAGTTATGGATACTCCATTTTTATATAAAAAAACTAGGCTTCCATCGGAAACCTAGTTAATAAAATTTACTTATCAGTTTGCAAAAGTAACTCTGGCACTTTTCCTACTACTTCCTCAGGAGCGCATTCAGTAGCTTCCCCTGTACGACGGATTTTCAATTCGACAATCCCATCTTTTGCCTTGGTTCCCACCACAACACGCACTGGAATCCCCAACAAATCAGCATCTTTGAATTTCACGCCTGCACGTTCTGCTCGATCATCGAATAGTACCTCATATCCAGAAGCACGCAATTGCTCATACAAATTTTCTGCAACCCGTAACTGCTCCTCGTCCTTTGAATTGACTGCAACCACATGTACTTGGAATGGTGCCACAGACGTTGGCCAGATAATTCCATTCTCATCATGAGACTGTTCTACAATTGCTGCCAATACACGAGAGATTCCGATACCATAGCATCCCATAATAAAAGGTTGTGTTTTTCCATTTTGATCTAAGAAGGTTGCTTTCATGGAATCACTATATCTTGTGCCCAATTTGAAAATATGGCCAACTTCCAGTCCTTTTGCAAATCCTACTTCTCCACCACAGCGTGGACAAACATCGCCTTCTTGGATATTTCGTAGGTCTGCATATTGATCGACTTGGAAATCACGACCATCTACTGCATTTACATAGTGATAGTCGCGTTCATTGGCTCCAATGATAAAAGAAGAATGCGCTAATAATGCTTGATCAGCAAGTACCTTCATTTTTTTCTTTAGACCAACAGGACCTAAGTATCCGATCGGACCTCCACAAAACTCTTGGATAGTCTCTTCATCAGCCATTTCTACTACACTTGCATTTAATAGATTTTTTACTTTGACATCATTTACTTCATGATCTCCCTGAACTAATACCATGACTGGCTCACCATCAACGAGAAATACCATCGTTTTGACAGTTTGAGACTCTGGTAATTGGAGAAATTCTGCTACATCTGCAATAGTTGCAGATCCAGGAGTAGCCACCTTTTGCATCTGCGCTTCATCAGGATCTGCTTTTGCGGTCTGTTGAACTACTTCAGCCATCTCAACATTAGCTGCATAGTCACAGGCTTTGCATATGACGATTGTATCTTCACCAGCATCTGCGAGAACCATAAACTCATGAGTTCCCTTACCCCCGATAGCACCCGCATCCGCTTCTACCGCACGGAAATCCAGACCACATCTTGTAAAAATATTTACATAAGCTTGATACATTTTGTCATACGTCTCATCCAATGAATCCCGATCCGCATGAAATGAGTATGCATCTTTCATAATAAATTCTCGTCCACGGAGCAAACCAGAACGAGGACGACGTTCATCACGGAATTTGGTCTGAATCTGATATAGGGTGAGAGGTAGTTTTTTGTAACTACTCCACTCATCACGTACTAAATCCGTTATCGTTTCTTCATGAGTAGGTCCAAGCACAAAAGCTCTTCCATGTCGATCTTGTAACTTTACTAACTCAGGACCATAGTTTTGATACCGTCCTGTCTCTTCCCAAAGTTCTGCTGGATTCATTGCAGGAAGAAGAACTTCTTGTCCTTCAATGCCATCCATCTCTTCTCGAACGATCTGCTCAATTTTACGAAGAGAGCGTTGAGCTAAAGGTAAATAACTATAGATTCCTGCAGCAAGTTGGCGAATCATACCGGCACGTAATAATAATTGATGACTCATCATCTCCGCTTCGCCAACTGTTCTAAGTGTAGGAATCAAAGCGTGTTTCTGTCTCATGCTGACTCCTCTTTCTCTATCTAACTAGGCAATAGTTTCATAATGTCGTTGTATGTGACGACTAGCATCAACATCATCAAGAGAGCAAATCCTACAAAATGTACCATACTCTCTTTGTTAGGGCTGATCGGTTTGCCCCGAACCGCTTCCAACCCAATAAATACGAGGCGGCTACCATCGAGTGCAGGGATTGGTAGTAAGTTGAAAATAGCTAAGTTCAAGCTGAGTAGAGCTGCCCAACGAACGAGCGGCAATATACCAGCATCCGCTACTTTCCCTGTTACTTCCCCAATCTGAACTGGCCCACCTAAACTTTTGATTGATACTTGTCCTGTAATTAACTTTCCGAAGCCTTCAAAAAGAACCACTGACCAATTATAGGTAGCTTTAAATCCACTTTGGATGGATTCCAACAATGTTGCATCTCGAAGCATCTGATTTTGGTTAAACGTAGCCCCGATAATATACCCATCACCTATTTTCTGTGGCGTAACAGGAATATCTAGTAGCTGGTCTCCTCGTTTCACTTTCAATATAACTTCTTTCCCACCAGACTCGAGTAATTCATAACGTAACATATCATACGTATCTACTTTTTTACCTGAGACGCCTTGAATCTCATCGCCAGGTAAAATTCCAGCTTGTTGCGCAGGAGAGTTTGGTTGAATTAGTTGCACTGGTAACCGATATTCTACACCAGTAAGCGATGTATACAGAATAAAAAGAAGAACAGTCAGCACTAAATTAAACAGAGGACCGGCAAAAATAGTCATTGCCTTTTGTCCAGACGTTTTAGAACCAAATTGACGATCCCATGGAGCAATCTGCATCTCGTTTTTGGAGTCAACATGGAGAATCGCTGTTGGATGAAGATCATATCGAACTTCTTGTTCATCCTCTGTTTCCAAACAAACAAACAGTTCTTTTTCCCAGTCTATCTCCACAATTCTTCCAACCATTAACTCACGATCTAACCCGATTGGTTCATAGAAATAGAGGTGATCGATTTTTCCTTCCGATGTTTGCGAAGCGTAGACCAAAGTCCCTGTCTTAACTTCGAGCACTTCAGGGTCTTCTCCTGCCATTCGAACATAGCCACCAAGCGGAAGGAGTCGAACAGAGTAAGTGGTTTCACCTCTTTTACGAGTAAAAATCTTGGGACCAAATCCAATGGCAAATTCACGAACGAGGATTCCTGCTCTTTTCGCAAAGAGAAAATGTCCTAGTTCATGAATAAACACCAAAAGCCCTAAGACAACAATAAAAGAAACCACAGTCTTCAACATAAACAAATTGCTTCACCACCTAAACGTTGAATGACGACGCAAAATCCCTTGCCCAACGATCAGCCCACTCAATCTCTTCTAAGTTGGGGTTCTCTATTTTTTGGTGACGGTTTAGAGCTTCTTCAACGATCGTTTCAATTTGCAAGAATGGAATTTCATCGTGTAAGAACTTCTCGACTGCCACTTCGTTCGCTGCATTCAACACGGTTGTCATGGTGCCACCTGCTATTCCTGCATCATATGCCATACGTAAGCAAGGATAACGTTTCAAATCTGGTGCTCGGAAGTCGAGTCTAGCTAATTTTACAAAGTCTAGTGCTTCAGTTTGGAGTGGTAAACGTTTTGGATAAGAGAGTGCATATTGAATTGGGACTTTCATATCAGGTGTTCCTAGTTGTGCCATTACTGCACCGTCATGGAATTCCACCATGGAGTGGATGATACTTTGTGGATGGATCAACACTTCAATCTCTTCATATGGCATATCGTAAAGCCATCTAGCTTCAATCACTTCCAGACCTTTATTCATCAATGTTGCTGAATCAATCGTCACTTTCGCTCCCATAGACCAGTTAGGATGCTTGAGTGCTTGTTCTTTGGTTACTCCTACTAATTCCTCTCGTGTCTTATCACGGAATGAACCACCTGAAGCGGTCAGGATGATTTTACGAACATCTTCTTTTCGTTCTCCGTTTAAACACTGGAATAAAGCAGAATGTTCGCTGTCAATTGGTAAAATTGGCACTTGGTATTTTTTCGCAGCTTCTGTTACTAGATGTCCTGCTGTTACCAGAGTCTCTTTATTAGCCAACCCCACTTTTTTCCCTGCCTCAATTGCAGCAAGAGTGGGTGGCAATCCCATACTACCTACCAATGAAGAGACAACATATGTCGCATCTGGGTGTTGTGCAACGAGTGACAATGATTCTGTTCCCCAAACCACTTGTACCTCGGAAGATACTTCCCGACGGACTCTTTCTGCTGCATCCTCAGTTGCCATGGAGACAAGCTTTGGAGAAAATTCTCGAACTTGCTCAATCATACGCTCTACATTGTTACCAGCAGCTAAAGCTACTACCTCGAACTCTTCACGATGTTGTCGCACTACTTCTAATGTACTCGTCCCAATAGAGCCAGTAGAACCAAGGATTGCAATTCTCTCTAACATCTAAACGTTTCTCCCCTTACAGTAAATCAAAGATGTGTAAGACTAAAAAGGTAAAGAGCAAGCTATCAAAACGATCTAACATGCCACCATGACCAGGTAAAATTTTTCCAGAGTCTTTGACCCCAGTAGTACGCTTAATTGCTGATTCTACTAAATCGCCGATTTGACCTACAACTGCCGTAAGGAAACCTAAGAATAGGACATAAGGTATCGAACCAAGGATCGGGAAGAACAGGCCAATTGGGATTGCAAAAAGGACTCCAAAGGCAATACCAGCGAGCGACCCTTCCACTGTCTTTTTAGGACTAATATGAGGCCACAGTTTTCGTTTTCCCCATTTTCTCCCAACAAAATAAGCTCCAGAATCATTTGCAAATGTAACCAATACAACGAGCAACGAGAGGGCAAACCCAAGCCCATTCTCTCGCCATACTGTTTCCATCATCAGAGAAAATCCAAATCCTATGTACATTACGCCAACGAATAAAAAGGAGAGACGATAGATATCTAAATGATTCCGGCTTAAAACCATCCATATAAAATATAGTAACAAAATGAGCAAGTAAGTTTTGCTTAAATCCACTCCGAATAGGGAATCGCCCTGTAGCTGTGGTAGGTTGGAAAGTAGGATGAGAGTGACGCCCAAATATCCAATCCCCATGGGAATCCACCCTTGTGAATAGCCTAAAGTACGGCTATATTCCCAAAATGCAATGAGTGCAATGATAAAGATAAGTGTTGTATACCACCATCCACCTAGATATAACAGAGTTAAGAAACCAGCAGCTCCCAACCCTCCCGTGATGACACGTTCTTTCATGGTTACTGCTCCTGTTCTACTTAAACTGCACCATAGCGACGATTTCGTTTCTGGAAGTCAAGGATGGCTTGATAGAATACTTTTTTGGAAAAGTCCGGCCATAATTCCTCGGTAAACCAGAGCTCACTGTATGCGAGTTGCCACAAGAGAAAGTTACTGATTCGGATCTCTCCACTAGAACGAATGATCAAATCAGGATCAGGGATTCCTCTTGTTAAGAGATGGTCACTCATTACTTGTTCGGTAATCTGATCTTTATCAATATTACCTTTTTCTACTTCTTCTATAATCTCTCGTATAGCTTGTAAGATCTCATCACGAGAACCATAGCTTATCGCAAAGTTCAAAATCATCCCAGTATTATGCTCTGTCTGGACCTCAAATTCCCGAAGTGCGGATTGGGTATAACTAGGCGTTTTCTCTTTATCTCCCAACATCTGCACCTTCACATTACGATCAACTAGTTCCTGTAGATCTGTCCGCAGAAACTCAATCGGGAGCTTCATCAAGTACTCTACTTCTTCTTTGGGGCGCTTAAAGTTTTCAGTAGAAAAAGAATAGAGAGTCAGAGCTTTTATGCCAAGATCATTGGCTATTCGAATCGTTTCACGAACACGTTTCATTCCTGCTGCATGGCCCGCTGTACGAGGAAGACCTCGCTTTTTGGCCCAGCGTCCATTTCCATCCATGATAATGCCAATATGTTCTGGAACAGGATGTTTCTGAATCTGTTCATACATTTCTTGTTCACTTAACACTTGTTCGGTCGTTGAGCCAGAGACCCATTTTTTAAAAGTACCGATCATCTTCATACCCCCCATCAGTTTTTTGCTTAGAATTAGCCAGAAAACCCCCTAAAGAATCAGGGGGTTTCTCGCATCCGCATTAGATTTCCATGATTTCTTCTTCTTTGGAAGCTACTACTTGGTCGGTTTCTTTAATGGAATTGTCTGTTACTTTTTGTACATCATCAACACTGCGGCGAGCTAGATCTTCAGGGACTTCTCCATTCTTCTCTAGCTTTTTCAATTCATCGTTTGCATCACGACGGACATTGCGGATCGCTACTTTTGCATCTTCACCCATTTTACGAGCCAATTTCACCAATTCATTCCGGCGTTGCTCAGTCAAAGCAGGAATACTAATCCGAATTACATTTCCATCGTTGTTCGGAGTTAGGCCCAACTCTGATTTTAAAATGGCACGCTCAATATCCCCCAAGGAAGACTTGTCCCAAGGTTGTATCAAAAGCGTCCGTGGATCAGGAACAGAAATATTAGCTACTTGGTTAATTGGCACTTCGCTACCATAGTACTCCACTTGCACTTTTTCTAAGATAGCAGGGTTTGCTCTTCCTGCACGTAAAGTCAAAAGATCCCGCTTTAGTGCTTGGATCGCTTTTTGCATTTTTTCTTGTGCTTGTTGTTTTACATTATTCACCATACTAATTAGTTCCCCCTTACAGTCGTACCGATATGCTCACCTAAAACCACGCGACGGATATTTCCTTCTTCCGAAATGTTAAAGACAATAAGTGGAATATTGTTGTCCATACAAAGCGAGGACGCAGTAGAGTCCATCACAGCAAGTCCTTGGTTGAGAAGATCTAGATAGGTTAGGGTTTCATATTTTTTCGCTTCAGGATTGGTGCGTGGATCCGAGTCATAGACTCCATCTACATTATTCTTCGCCATGAGGATCACTTCTGCTTCGATCTCTGCTGCACGAAGCGCAGAGGTAGTATCAGTCGAGAAGAACGGAGTACCGTTACCAGCTGCGAGAATGATGACACGACCTTTTTCCAGATGTCGGATGGCCCGACGACGAATATATGGTTCCGCAACTTGGCGCATTTCGATTGAAGTCTGCACCCGAGTCGGAATCCCCATATTTTCTAATGCATCTTGAAGAGCGAGCGAATTCATCACCGTAGCTAACATCCCCATATAATCAGCTGTTGCTCGGTCCATACCACGTTGGGTACCAGAAATTCCGCGCCAGATGTTTCCTCCACCCACTACTAATGCAACTTGTACTCCTAAGTCTACAATTTCTTTGATTTGTTTGGCAATGGAATTTAGCACTTCGGAGTTAATCCCATAGCCATCATTGCCTGCTAGAGCTTCTCCGCTTAATTTTAGTACGACTCGGTTGTATTTGGGCGTCGTCATCTACATCCTCCTATCCTAATCTTACTTGCAAAAAAAGGGAACACGTTTGTGAGTGTTCCCCATTATGCTGCATTAGCCTTTGTTTACTTGAGACATTACTTCTTCTACGAAGTTGTCTACACGTTTTTCAATACCTTCGCCCAACTCATAGCGAACAAAGCGACGAATAGAGATATTCTCTCCAATTTTCGCGATTTTCTCTTTTACCATTTGGTCGATGGTTTTTTTGCTTTCTTTTACGAAAGGTTGCTCAAGCAAGCAGATTTCTTGATAGAATTCTTTTTTCAGACGACCTTCTACCATTTTATCTACGATATGCTCTGGTTTCCCTTCTTTAAGAGCGGTTTCACGGATAATAGCACGTTCTTTTTCGATATCCTCTTGGGAAACCTCTTCTTTACGTACATATTTTGGGTTCATCGCAGCAATTTGCATTGCGATGTCTTTCACAAAGGTTTTGAACTCGTCGGTTTTAGCTACGAAGTCGGTTTCACAGTTTACTTCAACAAGCACACCGATACGACCGTTCGCA
Organism: Risungbinella massiliensis; assembly: GCF_000942395.1. Lineage (GTDB taxonomy): Bacteria > Bacillota > Bacilli > Thermoactinomycetales > Thermoactinomycetaceae > Risungbinella > Risungbinella massiliensis. Next base: position 1,060,235 of record NZ_LN812103.1, on the reverse strand, counting down.
TGAATGTAAGATTCTACAACACCTTCTGCAGCGACACGGTCTGCTTTTTTCGCAGCTTTTGCGATCCCGTTTTCACGAAGATAGTCAATTGCTTTTTCCATGTTCCCACCAGTTTCAGTGAGAGCTTTTTTGCAATCCATCATTCCTGCGCCAGTTTTCTCACGCAGTTCTTTAACCATAGTAGCTGTGATAGCCATTGAGAATGTGCCTCCTTTTTTATGTAGAAACAAGCTTTTTTGCATTCTAACGGTTAGTAAGAGCCCCGCTTCCAAGCTTGGAGAAAGTAAATAGGTTTAGGCGGGGATAACTGCCCATAAAAACCCGATAAGATCAACTAATATCAGTGAGAAAAAGCTCCTCACCGAATGAATTTTCTTTATGGAAAACGGGCGACCAGGAGTCTAGCCACCCGTTCTTTCGTTTTATATCGATTAAGAAGCAGGTGTTTGAGCTGCTTCAGCAGGTTGATTTTGTTCGCCTTGACGACCTTCGATCAGTGCGTCCGCAATTTTGGAAGTGAACAGACGTACTGCACGGATTGCATCGTCGTTCCCTGGGATTTTGTAATCGATCTCGTCTGGATCACAGTTGGTGTCTACGATCGAGATGATTGGGATGTTCAACTTACGTGCTTCTGCTACTGCGATACGCTCTTTACGAGGGTCGATGATAAAGATCGCATCAGGAAGCTTTTTCATATTTTTGATACCGCCCAAGAACTTCTCGAGACGAGCTTGTTCTTTTTTGAGCAATACTACTTCTTTCTTTGGAAGAACGTCGAACGTACCATCCTCTTCCATACGCTCTAGTTCATGAAGACGATTTACACGTTTTTGGATGGTGGAGAAGTTGGTAAGAGTTCCACCCAACCAACGATGGTTTACGAAGAATTGATCTGCACGGATCGCTTCTTCTTTTACTGCTTCTTGAGCTTGTTTCTTCGTACCAACGAAGAGAACGGTTCCGCCATCTACCGCGAGGTCGCGTGCAAAGTTATATGCATGCTCCATCATTTTAACCGTTTTTTGTAGGTCGATGATGTAGATTCCGTTACGCTCAGTAAAGATGTATTTCGCCATTTTTGGGTTCCAACGACGGGTTTGGTGACCGAAGTGTACCCCTGCTTCTAACAATTGTTTCATTGATACAACTGCCATAATATAATTCCTCCCTAGGTTTTTTCCTCCGCCAAAGTCATTGCAGATTAGAGACTGCAAGCAGCACCTTCTACTTCTGCTACTTTGACGTGTGTGTTTTACACCATTGATGACTATACCATAATTGAGGAAAAAGATGCAAGCATCTAGTTTAATTCAACTTGGCCAAGAGTTCAGCAGCATCTGTATTCTCTTGGTTCGCAGCGAGACGCAACCATTTTTTTGCCTCATATATACTCTTATAGACTCCAATACCAAATGCATATCTCATTCCCAACTCGTACTGTGCCTCTACATTTCCTTGATCAGCAGCTATTCTGATCCAACGAGTGGAAGCTCGCTCTTGGAATTGCTTATAGAGATTCATCCCGTCGCTATTTTTGTATTCGCTAGCTAGATGGAAATAGTAGAGTGCTTTTGAATGATTTTGAGCCAATCCTTTATCTCCATCACGATAGCGTTTGCCTAGCTCTACCATAGCACGGTCTTCTCCTAAGTTAGCTGCACGAACCAATAGCTCTTCTGCTTCTGAAACATTCGAACGAACTCTTCCATTTAATATCTCGTAAGCAAGGCAGTACATTCCATAAGCATTCCCTTGTTCGATAGACAATCGGAGTAACCGTTCCCCTTCTACCGGATCTTTCTGTACCCCATAAGAGCCACATACTAAGTAGTCACCTAGATTGGCTGCAGCATAGGAGTATCCTTTCTCTACGGAACGTCGGAGATACTCGATTCCTTTAGAAACATCTTTTACTACGTGACTACCAGAAACAAGACGCCAGCCATAATGATTTAGGACCGCACCGTTTCCTGCTTCTGCTCCCTCTTGTAACAGACGAAGTCCTTTTTCTTTGTCTACTACATGTGTTTTTCCTAAGAGATAAAAATAAGCAAGATTACTTAGCGCACTCTCGTCTCCTAGATCTGCTGCTTTTTGTAGCCATTCCTCACCTTTGACGAGATCTTGGTTGATCCAAGTTCCATCCATTAAATAGTATCCCAAATCACGCATCGCTTTTACATGTCCAGCGTTTGCAGCTTGCTCTAGATAATATCGTCCATTCCCTGGTTTAGGTGGTTCTAAAAGAGACAGACCTAGTTTCCACATGATCTTAGATCGTAATTCCCCTCTAGCATAATAAGAGGCATTTTGGAACAGGTTTCGAGCTCTTTCTACATCACGAGTAACTTCAAGGCCATCGAACAATAGAACTCCGTATTCATACATTGCCTCATAATGTCGTGCATTGGCTGCTTGCTGGAGCCAACTGATACCTTTTTGGCGATCTTTCGGAAAAATGTCTCCTTTAAGATAATACTGTGCCATTTGATACTTGGCTCTCTTGGCATAATCATAAACAGAGCCATATCCATTGAATTCAGAAGCTTTTAATAGCAGTTGTTCTCCTCGTTCCAGGTTCCGTGAAATCGCTTCTCCTTTAATAAGGAAATCACTCAGCTCCAACATTGCTTGTAAACTATTTTGTTTTACTGCTAGCTCATACCAAGCGGCTCCTTTTTCTCCATCTTGCCCAAAAGGCTTACCTGTCATATATGCCATACCAAGATATAGTATTGCCGCAAGATTGCCATTTTCTCCTGCTTGTTGGTACCATTGTTCGCTTTGTTGTATAGCTTCTGGCTCGTTTTTCTTTCCATAATACTGTCCCAAAAGTAACATCGCTTCATCAGAGCCAAGCTCTGCAGCTTTTTCTAACCACTCAATTCCAGTTTCAATCGACTCGTTCTGTATCTTTTTATCTAAAATGAATTTCCCAAGTGTATAAGCAGCCTTTTCGAATCCAGCCTCAGCCGACTCAACTAACCATTTCTTAGCTTGCTTAGAATGATTCCGGTACTTTATGTAACGCATTCCCCAAGCAAACTTCGCTTCTAGATGACCAGCCTTTGCAGCCTTTTCTAGATATGTATCGCCTCTATATTGTGGTAGAGGAGTCTCTCCATTTACTACAAGACTTCCATATTGATAATACGCATCGATATCACCTTGATCTCCTGCTTTTAAAAGTAATTCAAGTTTTTCACGCATAATCTGTCCTCTTTTCTAAAGGGTAATAAGACTAATAAGAAATTTTCATTATGTAAAATAGACTTTATGATAGAAAAATGTACTAATATCATATAAACAATTATAATCTTGCAATCTATTATACCTTTTCTAACATTTCTTCAAAACTATTCATGATCATCATTTTTCGACAAAAGACAGAGATAAAACAGGAAAACTGTCCCTGATAATCTATACTAAGTCCCATTAGATACATGAAAAATGGACATAAAATTCCTAAAATAATGAGTTCTGGGCTTGGATCAAGTAAAATAGAAAAAAGGTTCAAAATTAGGCTGACTCAAAGGGGAGTTAAAATGAGAACTAGACTGCTTCATGTACGTGCAAATGTAAGTAACTTACAAAAATCTGTAAAGTGGTACGAGGACACATTGGGATTACTTACCATAGATTTGTTCCCAGCAGAAAAACCCAAGTATGCTCATTTTGACGCTGAAGAAGGAGCCACCTTTGGATTAATTGAAGAAAAAATTGAAAATCCATCTGCTCAGACTCGCTTTCATTTTTATCTAGATAATATAGAAGAACTATGGGCTCGGGTACAAAGATGTGAGAATGTTACTATTTTAGATGAACTAAATATTACTCCAAGAGGAACGAAGCAGTTTACGATTGCAGATCCAGATGGAAATGAATTAGGTTTTGTCCAAAACAGACTTCAAACCTGGTATTAGGTCTGTAATTCCTGTTTCCATTTTTTTGAATAATACAAAACCCTCTCCAGCACTTATAACAGGAGAGGGTTTTGCACGTTTATATTATGCTTCTGTGGACACTACTTCGACTTCTACTGACTCTTCTTTCCTTTGAGTGACTAATATGCGATGGATTGCAAGTTGCTCCATACTCTCAATCGTAAATCGGAACTCCCCTAGATCGTAGGACTCCCCTACTTGAGGGATTCTTTCCAAACGAGAGAATAGCCATCCACCAATCGTATCATTATCAGGATCTTCGATTTCTAATCCAAAATGGCGATTTACATCTTCAATCAACACTTTCGCATCGACGGAAGTACCGTCCTCTTTCGAACAAAAAAATGGTTCTTCTTCATCAAATTCGTCTTGAATTTCTCCAAAAATCTCTTCAAAAATATCTTCTGTTGTAATTAAGCCAGATGTACCACCAAATTCATCTACTACAATCGCCATATGCGTTTTGTTTTTTTGGAAACGTCGCATGACATCTTTAATCTCCATCGTTTCAGGGATCGAGATAACAGGACGCATTAACTGACGTAACTCAATTGGTTGGCGATCTGCAATCTTCTCATAGAGATCACGAACCAGTAAGAGTCCGATAATCTGATCTTTATCGCCTTCATAAACAGGAAATCGCGTATATTTGGAAGAGCGAATTAACTCTAGATTCTCTTCAAGAGGTTCCTCTAAGTCTAACCCAACAATATTAACTCGTGGTACCATCACTTCTCGCGCAATTCGTTCCGTAAAACTAAACACTTTATCAAAAAGTTTCAATTCCGTCTGATCAATAATCCCACTATTGTGGCTCTGCTCAATGATGAGACGGATCTCTTCTTCAGTATGTGCTGATTGATGTTCTTCTGCCAATCCAATACCAAATTTCTGCAAAATCCAGTTCGCGGATCCATTTAGCACCACGATAAATGGTTTGAAGATAATATAGAAGAGATGAAGTGGTCTAGCCGTCCACAACGTAGTCGTCTCAGCCTTGCGGATCGCTAGAGATTTTGGTGCCATCTCACCTATAACGATATGCAAATAACTCATAATAGAGAAGGCAATCGCAAAAGCAATTGGATGAAGCAATACCTCTGGTATACCTACATAATGAAAAATCGGTTCAATCATTGCGGCAATTGTTGGTTCCCCTACCCAACCAAGTCCTAAGGACGCGAGTGTAATCCCCAGCTGGGTAGCAGATAGGTATGCGTCCATATTGCGAATTACTTTTTGAGCCATTTTTCCTTGGGAAGTAGTTAGTTGTGCAATCCTTGTTGAACGTGCTTTCACAATCGCAAACTCTGCTGCGACAAAAAATCCATTCAACAGTACTAGAAACATTACTAAGCCTAATTTCCATGTAATATCCAACAAACTAAAACTGTCACTTTCCAAGCAAACATTCCTCCATTAATACTATTTAAGATCATATTATACAGGAATTTCGATTAGTGAACTAGGTAAAATAATACAATCACGATTTATCTAATTCCATTCTGTAAAAAGCGAACAATTTGTAATCAGATTGTCAAAAATTTCGCGTAAAATTCCAACAAGCCCTGCCATTCTTTTAACAAAAAAGCCTTTTGCCAGATAGCAAAAGGCTAGGATTCTATAAGATATATTGGCTAAGATCTTGATCTTCTACCACACCAGCAAGTCGCTCTCTCACATAATGAGGTGTAATCACGACTTCTTCCAGAGTTACTTCAGGTGCAGAAAAAGAGAGTTCTTCTAGAAGGCGTTCCAAAATGGTGTGAAGACGACGAGCACCAATATTTTCTGTCGTCGAGTTCACTTTAGCCGATAGTTCTGCTAACTCACGAATTGCCTCCTCGGTAAAGGTAACCTGAATTCCCTCTGTTTCTAGAAGAGCAGTATATTGCTTGGTTAATGCACTTTGTGGCTCAGTTAGAATCCGGAAAAAGTCATCGGCTGTTAGATCTTTTAGCTCTACCCGAATTGGAAAACGCCCCTGTAATTCAGGAATGAGATCAGACGGTTTGGCAACATGGAACGCACCAGCAGCGATAAAAAGAATATGATCTGTACGAACCGGACCATATTTGGTCATAACAGTGGAACCTTCGACGATTGGAAGAATGTCACGCTGTACACCTTCACGCGATACATCTGGTCCGCGATGATCCTTACCCGCTATCTTGTCGATCTCATCTAAGAAAATAATCCCAGACTGTTCTACTCGTTCTAATGCTTCTTGGTGAACCTGATCCATATCGATCAACTTCTGGCCTTCTTGTAGCGTTAGAACTTCACGGGCTTCTTTTACTGGTAAACGACGTTTTTTAGTACGCTTTGGTATCAGATGACTAAACATATCTTGCATATTCATTCCCATCTGATCGTTCCCAGCACCTCCTAGGAGATCCAACATCGACGGTGTCTGTTCCTCTACTTCTATCTCTACCAATTCATTCTCCAACTCTCCACTCGCCAAACGATCCCGAACACGGCGACGTTCCTGTCGAACACGCGTTTTCTCACTAGAGTCACTTTCAGCTGATTGAGTATTACTACCTGGACGTTGGAATAATGCTTCAAACGGATTCTGGAAGGAGGTAGTAGATTTCTTCTCTGGAACCAGTAACTCGATTAGACGTTCCTCTGCCAACTCTCTTGCTTGATCTTGGACACTGTCGATCTTCTCGTCTTTGAGCATTCGAATTGCTGTTTCCACAAGATCACGTACCATCGATTCCACATCTCGACCTACATAGCCTACTTCTGTAAATTTAGTTGCTTCTAATTTGACAAATGGGGCTCCGACCAATTTGGCCAAACGACGAGCGATTTCTGTTTTTCCAACACCAGTCGGTCCAATCATCAAAATATTTTTTGGGATGATCTCTTCACGGAGTTCTGGTGCGAGAAGACTACGACGATAACGATTACGAAGCGCCACCGCTACTGCTCGTTTTGCTTCTTGCTGTCCTACTATGTACTTATCAAGTTCTTCTACGATCTGTCTAGGAGTCCATTTCTCATTTGGATGCATCCCTTATACCTCCTCACAGATAATATTGCTGTTAGTAAAGACACAGATCTCGCTTGCTACTGTAAGTGCTGCATGTGCCATTTCTTTTGCATTTAAGTGAGTAGCGTGTCGTTTTAAAGCACGTCCAGCTGACAACGCAAAGCTACCACCAGAACCAATCGCCAAAACATCATCATCTGGTTCGATTACTTCCCCATTACCAGATAGAAGAAGCATTGTATCTTTATTAACTACAATCATCATCGCTTCTAGACGACGCAATACTTTATCTGCTCGCCATTCTTTTGCAAGCTCCACCGCTGCACGTTGCAAGTTACCGTGAAACTCCTCTAACCTGGCTTCAAATTTTTCAAATAGCGTAATTGCGTCTGCTACTGATCCAGCAAATCCTGCCAAAACTTGCCCACGATAGAGTCGACGAACTTTTTTTGCTCCATGTTTCATAATCATTTGATTCCCAAAGGTTACTTGCCCATCACCTGCGATCGCTGCCGAACCATTATGTCGTACTGCAAAGATGGTTGTAGCGTGAAATTGTTCCATTACACTGTGCCCCCTAAAGTATAGAGAAACAGCAGGAAACCGAGAATCAGGCTATCTCCTCGGTCCCTGCTGTACCGAAAGGCTAACGTTACTAGCAAAAAGACAGAATAGGAGTCTTTCTCCTATTCTATCTTCTCGTAATCCACTTAGACCGTCAATGTAAATCGTTCTACTTCTTCGATTGCTCGTTTGGCATAAGCCGTTGCTCGATCTTTCTTCGAACGAATATGTTCTGTTAGAGGAGCAAACAAACCAAAATTGGCATTCATCGGTTGAAAGTTCTTTGCATCCGTATGCGTAATATAGTGAGCTAAACTTCCAATAGCCGTGGTCGATGGTGCAGTGACTAACTCTTTTCCACTAGCGAGATGGGCAGCATTGATACCAGCCAAAAGTCCCGATGCTGCTGATTCTACATACCCTTCCACTCCAGTCATTTGTCCAGCAAAAAACAGGTCAGCCCGTTCACGGAATTGATAGGTAGGAAGAAGCATTTTGGGTGAATTTAGGAACGTATTACGATGCATTACTCCATAACGGATGATTTCAGCATTCTCCAAACCAGGGATTAACTGTAGTACTTCTTTTTGTGGTCCCCATTTTAGATGAGTCTGGAACCCAACAATATTATACAGTGTGCCTGCACTATTATCTTGACGAAGCTGAACTACCGCATGTGGACGCTTCCCAGTTCGCGGATCTATCAATCCAACTGGTTTCATTGGTCCAAAGAGAAGAGTCTTCTTCCCACGACGAGCCATTACTTCGATCGGCATACATCCTTCAAAGAAAATCTCTTTCTCGAATTCTTTTAATGGTACCGTTTCGGCTGAGATCAGTGCTTCATAAAAACGATCGAACTCTTCTTCAGACATCGGACAGTTAAGATAAGCCGCTTCCCCTTTATCATAGCGAGAAGCTAAATAAACTTTCTCCATGTCGATGCTTTCTTTCTCTACAATCGGTGCTGCCGCATCGTAAAAATAAAGGTACTCTTCTCCCGTTAGCTTCTTTAAATCGGCTGATAAAGCTTCTGATGTTAGCGGCCCAGTCGCAATTACAGTTGGTCCCTCTGGGATTGCAGTTACTTCTTCTTTCACAACCGTAATATTAGGATGCTGATGCAACACTTGTGTTATCTCTTCAGAAAAATTCTCTCGATCAACAGCCAATGCTCCTCCTGCTGGGACAGCATGTTTATCTGCCGCTTTCATGATAAGGGAGTTAAGTTTACGCATCTCTTCTTTTAAAATACCTACCGCATTGGTCAATCCTGCTGCTCGTAGCGAGTTACTGCATACCAATTCTGCAAACTGATCTCCACGATGGGCAGGTGTCCGCTTAACTGGTCGCATCTCGATCAGCTTTACCTTAATTCCCCGCTCTGCTAATTGCCATGCCGCCTCACTTCCGGCAAGCCCAGCTCCGACTACGGTTACTTGTGTTTGGTTCACCGTTTCCCCTCCTCTATGCTTTTTCTCTCTCGAAGTCACACTTGGTACAGGTGATCCAAGTCTCTTTTTTCTTCTTTTTTTCTACCATCATAGAATTACATTTTGGACAAGGTTCTGGTACTGGTTTATCCCATGAGAGGAAGTCACAGTCAGGATACTGATTACATCCATAAAAGACCCGTTTCTTCTTGCTCTTGCGTTCCACAATTTCTCCTTTTTGGCATTTGGGACAAGTTACACCTGTTGATTTCATGATCGCTTTGGTATTACGACAATCGGGGAAACCAGAGCATGCAAGAAATTTCCCAAACCGTCCTAACTTATAAACCATTGGTTTATTACATTTCTCGCACAACTCATCGGAAACCTCATCTTTGATCTCTACTGACTGCATCTCTTTTTCTGCCACAATGAGGCGACTGTGGAAAGATTCATAGAACCGATCGAGAATCTGAATCCAATCAGTTCTTCCTTCCTCCACTTGGTCCAGATCTTCTTCCATATGAACAGTAAATTCGATATTTAAAATCTCTGGGAAAAACTCTTCCATTAATTCTAGTACTATTTCACCTAACTCCGTTGGGATGAACTTCTTTTCCTCTAACTTGACATAGCCTCGTTTTTGGATCGTCTCCAGTGTCGGAGCATACGTACTAGGACGTCCAATTCCCTTTTCCTCCAACGTCCGTACCAATCGAGCCTCTGTATAGCGTGGAGGTGGTTGGGTGAAGTGTTGAGCAGGATCTACTTTTTTCTTTTTGAGTAGCTGTCCTTCTTCTAGTGGAGGCAAGAACTTTTCATCATCCTGCTTTTTGTCATCCGTTCCTTCAATATATACCTTCATAAATCCTGGAAAGTTAATCTTGGAACCAGTTGCCCGAAAACTAGCCTCTCCTGCTGAGATCTCCGCTGTTACCGCATCCAAGATCGCAGGTGCCATCTGACTGGCTACGAGGCGCTCCCAAATAAGCCGATATAACCTCAACTGATCTCGTGAAAGATATGCCTTCATCTGATCTGGTGTCCGGAAGATAGAAGTAGGACGAATTGCTTCGTGAGCATCTTGCGCGTTTGCCTTTTTCTTTTGCTCTCGCTTGCCAGTAGCTAGATAATTCTCTCCATACGACTCTTGAATGTACTTCGCTGTTTCTGTAGACGCCGTCTCGGATATTCTCGTAGAATCGGTTCGCATATAAGTAATGAGACCGACCGTCCCTTCCTTCCCGATATCGATTCCTTCATAGAGCTGTTGAGCTAACATCATTGTCTTGGCAGCACGAAAGTTCAACTTTCTCGCTGCTTCCTGTTGCAAAGTCGAGGTGATAAACGGAAGAGATGGATTACGTTTGCGTTTACTCTCTTTAATTGAGTCTACTACAAAGCGCTTTCCTTTGATTTTCTCCAAGAGCTCGTCTACTTCTTGGCGATTTTTCAGCTCTTTTTTCTTACCTTCATATCCATAAAACTTTGCTTCTAATTCTGCTTTTCCACTCAAAAGATGCGCCGTTACACTCCAGTATTCTTCTGGTACAAACGCCCGAATTTCTTTCTCACGATCGATTACTAATTTGACTGCAATGGACTGTACACGACCTGCACTCAAACCTTTTTTTACTCGTTTCCACAGTAACGGACTGATCTTATACCCCACTATACGGTCTAATATTCTTCTAGCTTGTTGTGCATTCACAAGATCCATATCAATTGGGCGTGGGCGTTTAAAAGCATCTTTGACAGCATCCTTGGTAATTTCATGAAAGACCACTCGACAAGTATCATTAGGATCTACTCCTAAAATATGAGCCAAATGCCAAGCGATTGCTTCTCCTTCACGATCCGGGTCAGCAGCTAAATAAATATTTTTCACTTTTTTCTTGGCGTTTCGAAGTTCTTTTAAAATATCTCCTTTGCCACGGACAGTAATATACTTAGGAGAAAAATGGTTCTCGACATCTACTCCTAACTGACTTTTCGGTAGGTCACGTATATGACCCATTGAAGCTTTTACTATGTACTTGCGACCTAGATATTTTCCTATTGTTTTCGCCTTCGCAGGCGATTCCACAATAACTAACGAGTCTGCCATTTTCTGCTCCCTCCTCTCACATGCATTTTCCGCTGCTTATTCTTCTATGTTCCATATGTACAATACCAGAGTAAATTAATGCCTTGCAACTTTAGGTTTTGGAAATCTCACCTAAACGGATATATCTTGATCCAGGAAGTTGCTGTATATATCGCTTCATTTCCATTTGTAATAGTGATCGGTGAACCTCTCCGATCGGTACTGAACTTATTAAAGAGAGTAACATAGTCAAGGAAATAGGTTCTGGACCAAGTTGATCCCATATCTGTTGCTCGGTTTCAGTAAGCATCAACTGGGGAGAGGTAACAGTGGCAGCCACTTCATCTGAGAATGGAATTACTAGATGTTCGTACTCTTCTAGAATCTCGTCTGGATGTAAGACACATTTGGCCCCTTGTTGAATCAGGCGATTCGTACCTCTGCTTTGTTCTGATAAGATACTGCCTGGGATTGCAAAAACGTCCTTCCCTTGCTCTAATGCAAAATCAGTCGTGATCAGTGTACCACTCTTTTCTGCTGCCTCCACTACCAAGACGCCTTTGGCCAATCCACTCACAATCCGATTGCGTTGGGGAAAAAGACCTGGTTTAGCTACAGTCCCTGGAGCTACCTCTGATACTACCAATCCTTTCTTAACAATCTCCTGATAGAGAGATCGATGTTGTACTGGATAGACTACATCTATTCCTGATCCCAGAACTGCAATTGTTTTGCCACCAGATTCCAAAGCAGCTTGATGACATATCCCATCGATTCCCAGTGCCATGCCACTCACAATCGTCCAATTAGAACGGGACAAGCTCTCGGCAAAAACTTGAGCTACCCTTTTACCATAAGGCGTTGGTTTTCGAGTGCCAATCATCGCAATACATGGGTTATGTAATAGTGAGCGATCTCCAAGCAGATAGAGTACCCATGGAGGTTGGGGTAGCTCTCGTAATGAATGAGGATAATCAGAATCAAAAAAAGTCATCACTTGAATCTCTGTTTTTTGGAGATCAAACATTACTTTTTGTACATATTCCGGACTGTATGTAATTCGTATCGCATTTATGACTTTCGTTGGAACTTTTCCCTTGGCAATTTCGGACAAATGCGTTTCTTCAATGTGATCGCCTGGTTGCCAACCCACTTTTTGTAAACGTCCAATCGTATGCCATCCTACTCCTTTTATCTGATGCAATGCGATGAGCGACCATCTTTTGTCCATATAATCCACCCTTTCATGCAAAAGTGCATCTAGAGCATGTTCTGTATAATGGATTATATTTCCTTTTCCATGTAAAAAAAAGAGAACCTGATGACAGGTTCTCCCAACCTTATACCCTATCTTACTACTGATTACTGGGTCTTCCCTAATCTGTAATTTTTACTCATCTAACCTATCTAACTCTCGACGTTTTTTCCTAGAAAATGTATAGTTCCCCTCATACCTTGTTAACTGATCGTGGGAAATCCAATATATTCTTTGGAAAAGACGGTCAAGAAAATAGCGATCGTGGGAAACGGCAATTATCGTCCCTTGATAATGACTTAGAGCTTCTTCTAGTACTTCTTTTGATTCTATATCCAAATGATTGGTCGGTTCATCCAAAATGAGCAGATTATAATGTTGGTGCATAAGTTGAGCCAGACGAAGCCGCATGCGTTCTCCCCCGCTCAGACTCTGTACTTTTCGGAAAACAGCGTTACCATAAAACAAAAACTTTGCCAAAATATTTCGGGCTTCTTCTTCTGAAACACTGATTTTTTCACGGAATTCATCTATAACTGTAAACTGTTGATTTATTTCTATTACATGCTGGGAAAGATAGCCAATAGAAAGATTACTACCTAATTTCACTCCTCCACCATCAACCGTCTCCAGACCAGCTATGATATTAAGCAATGTCGTTTTTCCGCTTCCATTTGCTCCAACAATCGCAACATGTTCTTGAAATCGGACAAACATGTTCACATTACGAAAAAGCTCCTTACTACCTACTTTTTTACAGACGTCTTCTAATAGCGCCACGTCTTTTCCACTTCGTTTGTTCATCTGGAAATCAAGATCTATTTTTTTCTGTTTCAAAACAGGCTTTTTCAAGACTTCGATACGCATCAAAGCCTTTTCCATACTTTTGGCTCGACGATGTAAACCATCACTTGGAGGATTAGAACGATTGGCCCAGTCTTTTAATCGTTTGATTGCTTCCTTCATCTTTTTCATTTTCTTTTGCTGATCTTGGTATTGTTGAAATTGTTGTAATAGACGTTCTTCCCGCTCTCTTACATAATGAGAATAATTACCATGATAGGTAATAAGTTCGCCTAATTCCAATTCCAAAATAGAAGTCACCACATCATCTAAAAAATAACGATCATGGGAAACAACTACCACTGTTCCATTATATTTTCTGATAAAATCCGTCAACCATTCAATCGCAGGTAGGTCCAAATGATTGGTTGGCTCATCTAATAACAGTAAATCCGGTTTCTTCAGTAGAAGTTGCGTAAGTCCTACTTTGGTTCGCTCCCCACCACTTAGTTGGCACCACTGTTTTTCCATCAACTGAGTGATTTGCAAGCCATGAACAATACGATTTATCTGCGAATCCATCTCATACCCGCCATTTTGTTCAAACTGATCTTGTAAACTCCCGTATTTTTCTAGATACATTTCTAATTTTGATGCCTCTAGTTCTTGGGACAAAGCTTGTTCCATTTGTGCCATCTGCTCTTTTATTTCAAAAAGAGAACGAAATACATCAAATAAGATCTCTTTCACTGTTTTTTGATCCTCAACAATAGGTGATTGTTGCAATAAACCAGCAGATCCACCTTTCATCCATATTACAAGTCCTTCACTGGGTTGAATGTGTCCGGCCATCAACTTCAATAATGTTGTTTTTCCTTCTCCATTCCGACCAATCAAACCAATTCGTTCACCTTGCTTAATTTCACAAGCCAAATTGCGAAATATCGTATTTGCACCATAGGTTTGGGTTACACGTTGCATACTACAAATAATCATGTATGCTCTTCCTCCGTTTGAAGAGACACCAAAAAGACGGCAGCGCTATTCTACCATCTTGGGTAAACAAAACCGATTGTAGGGTAGATGTCTCTTACTGGTATTTTTCTATTTACATGAGTGAAAAAGGGCAGACTTATCCCGTGATTCACATGCAATAGAAAAAATGGCATAACGAATATACAAGTATTCTTGTAGTGCTGTCATGCCTTTACCAGTTTGATTCACCTTTCCCCACCTCCTTTTTAGTAAATACATTGTAGAAAAAATCGATCACAAAGTCAAAGGAAATCTGTTTATCAAACCGCATTATTCAGAAAAATGTATCGTGTCTAACATAACAATCAAAAACCCCAGCTCCTATACAAGAGCTGGGGTACATTTATTACTATGATCCATTACTTCGTAGTAACTTCTTCCAACATGCCTTTTTCTTCGAGAACTTTTACCAATGTCTCTCCGATTACAGAAGGAGTTGCAGCTACTTTTACGCCACAAAGCTCCAGTGTCGCAATCTTCTCAGCAGCAGTTCCTTTACCACCGGAAATGATCGCACCAGCATGACCCATGCGTTTTCCTGGAGGTGCAGTTTGTCCACCGATAAAGCCGACGACTGGTTTGGTCATGTTAGCTTTGATCCATTCAGCAGCTTCTTCCTCTGCTGTACCACCGATCTCCCCGATCATGACCACTGCTTTGGTATCTTCATCTTCATTGAAAGCTTTGAGCACATCGATGAAGTCAGTACCATTGATTGGGTCTCCCCCAATTCCTACCGCAGTTGACTGTCCGATTCCACGAGTAGACAGTTGGTGAACTGCTTCGTAGGTAAGAGTTCCAGAACGGGACACAATTCCTACATGACCTGGGGTATGAATATAACCAGGCATAATTCCAATCTTACATTCGCCAGGGGTGATTACGCCTGGGCAGTTAGGTCCAACGAGGCGTGTTTTCTTCCCTTCCATATATCGGCGAACTTTTACCATATCCAGAACAGGGATTCCTTCTGTAATACAGATAACGAGATCCAATTCTGCATCTACCGCTTCCATGATCGCATCTGCTGCAAAAGGAGCTGCTACATAGATAACCGATGCATTTGCGTTCGTTGCTGCTACTGCTTCTTGAACGGTATCGAAGACCGGAATTCCTTCTACTTCGGTACCACCTTTACCAGGGGTAACTCCACCTACAATGTTGGTTCCATATTCTATTGCTTGTTTTGTATGGAAAAGACCCGTAGCTCCCGTAATCCCTTGAGTGATCACGCGGGTCTCCTTATTTACGAAAATACTCACCGAAAAACCCACCTTTCTCGTTTCGATGCCAGCTTATTTTACGAGCTCTACGATCTTTTGAGCGCCATCTGCCATGGAGTCAGCTGCTACAATTGCAAGACCAGACTCATTGAGGATCTTTTTACCCAACTCTACATTGGTACCTTCTAGACGTACCACGAGTGGTATCTCGAGTCCAACCTGTTTAGTAGCCTCTACTACACCAGCAGCAATGATGTCGCATTTCATAATGCCACCGAAAATGTTGACGAAGATCCCTTTTACTTTCTCATCAGCCAAGATGATTTTGAAAGCTTCAGTAACCTTCTCAGCCGTTGCACCGCCCCCAACATCGAGGAAGTTGGCAGGTTCTCCGCTGTAATGTTTGATAATATCCATCGTTGCCATCGCCAAACCAGCACCGTTGACCATGCAACCGATATTTCCATCAAGGGCGATATAGCTCAGGTCATACTTCGATGCTTCGATCTCTTTTGGATCTTCTTCTGTGAGATCACGAAGAGCCACAATTTCTTTTTGACGATAAAGAGCATTGCTATCAAAGTTTAGCTTGGCATCGAGTGCCATTACACGACCATCTGTCGTCGTGATCAGTGGGTTAATCTCTGCCAAAGAACAATCTTTGGATACAAATGCTTCATAAAGTGCCAACATAAACTTCACTGCTTGGTTCACTTTATCTTTTGGAATGTTGATGTTATAAGCAAGACGACGAGCTTGGAATACGGTCATTCCTACTGCTGGGTCGATTGCTTCTTTGAAAATTTTCTCTGGAGTTTTTTCTGCTACTTCTTCAATCTCTGTACCGCCTTCTTCTGATCCCATCATCACAACAGAATTAGAAGAACGATCGATTACTACTCCAATGTAGTATTCTTTTTCAATCGGACATCCTTCTTCAATCAAGAGACGTCTAATTTCTTTTCCTTCTGGTCCCGTTTGATGAGTAACCAACACTTTACCAAGAAGTTCTTTTGCGTATGTACGAACTTCTTCTAGGCTTCGAGCTAGTTTTACTCCACCTGCTTTTCCACGTCCACCGGCATGGATTTGGGCTTTTACTACCCAAAGCTCACCACCGAGGTTTTTCGCAGCTTCTACTGCTTCCTCTTCAGTAAACGCGACATGGCCTCTTGGAACAACTACTCCAAATTGTTTGAGGACGTCTTTTCCTTGGTACTCATGTACGTTCATGCTCCATCCCCCATCCAGGTTCTGAATGTAAACCCATTCAATAACAAAAAAATAGACAATTGCCAGAGTTTTCTTTTTATGTAACCCTCTGTAATGACAACTGTTTGTTCCTTTGCTAGTATAGCGAATCCATATGCAAATGCCAAGCGAAAAAGGGCACCTTGAAGGTCCCCATTAGATTAGAAGATATTAGAAAAATAGTACCTGAACTACTTGAGCTACGATAAAGACTCCAAATAGTAGCCCACCAAATACAACTGCTCCCATACCAGTCGTCATCAAATCTTCCGCTGGATGTTCTGTTGTTGATTCCGTAACTTGCGATTTCATATACCAAGACCTCCTCTTCCCTGACAAACACCCTCAGTATAGCATGGTTTTTATGGTGCGAAAACTGCTTGTTATTTGAATAGTTCCATATAATAAAGGCATTATATGGCTTTTTCAGAAAAGGGATGTTTTCCTATAGACCAAACGTTCAGTAGTCACTTTTTCACCGAGTAAATCAGGAGAGATTCAAAATCTCCATAATCAACTAGAGGGCCAGCTGTTTCAGAAATTTATTTATAGCCCAACAGGAAGATTCTACTATCGTATAAAACTTGCAATAAATATTTTTCAGCCAATCTAACAATAAAAATGAAAAACGGTCTTTTTCATAAAACACTTTAGACTACAAGGATCTAAAGACACTGCGAAAGATCAGCGGACGCTTCCATATGAGTGCGTCTTTGTTCATTTGGAAAATAATTCTTGTTTTAAAATGTTTCATATGTGGAATGAACCTAAACATACCCTCGAATGCTTATACATAATGCTGCCTTTATCGTCTGTGAAATGGTCTTTCTTCCCCCTTTAACACTAGAAGCTATTTCTCAAAAACCAAAATTGGTGCCCTTTTTTCTTTGAAACTCTTCGAGAATCAGCCAAATCACTTTCCCAATTCGTCCCTTAGACCTTTTACTCAAATTTTGAGTAGTGGTGCTAAGCAAAGCTATTTTGACACATCCTATAACACAGAACCAAAGAGAACAACGAATGTGGAGGTTGAGAATGGATAAGTTAGAAATACGAAATCTTACCAAAATCTTTGGTCGTTCTCCTTCTAGAGCATTGGAATTGTTGGATGAAGGAAAAAGCAAAGAAGAAATTTTAAAAGAGACTGGTTGTACGGTCGGAGTAAACAGAGCCACCTTTGATATCTACAGTGGCGAAATATTTGTCATCATGGGGCTCTCTGGTAGTGGAAAGTCAACGCTTGTTCGTTTGTTGAACAGACTAATTGAGCCGACAGATGGGTCTATCTTGTTAGATGGAAAAGATATTGCCAAGATGTCCCCAGAAAAGTTACGACAAGTACGCAGACAAAAAATGGGTATGGTCTTTCAGAAATTTGCCCTATTCCCCCATCGAACTGTGTTGGAGAATGTTGAATTTGGTTTAGAAATTCAAGGAATGAAAAAAGAAGAACGCGAACAAAAGGCGCTGGAAGCACTAGAATTAGTAGGTCTTAAAAACTATGCTTCTCAAAAACCTAGTCAATTAAGTGGGGGGATGCAACAACGTGTTGGATTGGCACGTGCCATGGCAAATGATCCAGATATTCTATTGATGGATGAAGCATTTAGCGCATTAGACCCTTTGATCCGCAAAGGGATGCAAGACGAATTAATTGACCTGCAACAACGGTTACAAAAGACCATCATCTTCATTACCCACGATCTAGATGAGGCAATACATATAGGGGATCGGATTGTCTTGATGAGGGACGGTACCGTTCAGCAGATCGGAACGCCAGAAGAAATCCTCACCAACCCTGCCAATGAATATGTCAGACGATTTGTCGAGAGTGTCAATCTCTCACAAGTTCTCACAGCCGAATCCATCATGCGTACAGGATCAAGCATCACTCTCGGCAAGAACGGTCCCCGTGTTGCACTCAAAACCATGAAAGAACAGGCCATCCCAACACTAGTGGTCGTAGATAGAGAGAGAAGAGTGAAAGGACTCGTCACTGCTGATGGGGCAAAAAAAGCAGTGGAGAACAATCTAACACTCGAAGATATTTTAATTCCAGATTCGAAATTTGCGACAGTACAAAAAGACACACCTGTAAGCGAAATTTTGACTGCAATGGCAGAAACAGAGTTTCTCTATCCAGCAGTAGTGACCAACGAAGATGGCAAATTGGTCGGAATCGTAGGTCGCGGTGCTGTCTTTGCGGCACTCGCTGAGAATGGAGGCGATAACGAATGATTCCAAAGCTTCCACTTGCTGAATGGGTAGATGCTTTTATTCGATGGTTACAAAATAATTTTGAACCATTGTTTAACGTAATAAGTGGGATAATCGAACCAGTTGTAGATTTCTTTGTACGAATCATGACGGTACTACCACCACTTGCCACTATTTTGATCCTTACTTTCTTTATCTTATGGATCACACAAGTACGTATCGCGATCTTTGCGTTAGCTGGACTTTTGCTTATTTTAAATTTGGGCTATTGGGATGAGAGCGCTCAAACACTTGCGCTCGTACTCACTTCTACTTTGATCGCGATTATCATAGGAATTCCACTCGGTCTGTGGGCTGGGCAAAGTGACCGAGCACAAAAAATCCTGAAACCCATTTTGGATTTTATGCAGACCATGCCTGCCTTTGTCTATTTGATCCCTGCTGTATTCTTTTTCTCACTTGGCACCGTACCAGGGGTAATCGCCTCTGTCATTTTTGCGATGCCGCCTACGATTCGCTTTACCAATTTAGGACTTCGCCAAGTTCCTGCGGATCTTAAAGAAGCAGCAGATGCATTTGGCTCTACTCCCTCTCAGAAACTATTTAAAGTGGAGATCCCACTAGCCAAACAGACCATTCTAGCTGGGATCAATCAGACCATTATGCTAGCTTTATCTATGGTTGTTACTGCTAGTATGATTGGAGCAGAAGGATTAGGTGCCGTTGTACTCGAGTCGATTACACGACTCAAAGTCGGAATCGGATTTGAAAGCGGGATTGCCATCGTAATCATCGCGATCATTTTGGACAGATTAACTCAAAACTTGAGCAAAAGCCGTGAGGATGCTCAAAAAGGCCAAATCCCATTTTTGGCACGTACTCGAAAATGGGCAGGTCCAATCGCAATACTTACTGTACTCGCTCTCACTGTTACCAGTTTTGCTCGTGGTGGAGTACAGACCAATGAAATTAAACTAGTCTATGTTAACTGGGCTTCAGAAGAGGCTAGTACCAATGTATTGAAAAAGATTCTAGAAGATCAAGGTTTCCAAGTAAAACTAACTCGTGTTGATGTAGGACCGATGTATGATGCAGTCGCAACGGGCAATGCTGATGCAATGGTAGCTGCTTGGCTCCCTACTACATCCAAACCTCAATACGACCGCTATAAAAAAGACTTAGTCAATCTAGGTCCGAATCTGAAAAACACCCGTCTTGGGCTAGTCGTTCCAAAATATGTGCAAATCAATAGTATCCCCGAGTTGGCAAACCAAAAGGGTGATTTCCAGAATCGTATTGTAGGGATCGATCCAGGATCTGGAATTATGGATAAAACAAGGAACGCCCTCAAAGAATACAATCTAGGTATGGACCTTATCGAAGGTTCGGATGCTGCGATGGTGGCAGAGCTCGATAAAGCATATCGTGATAAAAAACCAATTGTGATCACTGGGTGGACACCGCACTGGATGTTCTTGAAATATGAGCTCAAGTACTTAGATGATCCAAAGAAAGTATTTGGCGAATCTGAAAACATCTTCACCTTGGTTCGCAAAGGACTGAAAGAAGATCGACCAGAAGCATTTAAAATCATCGATCAGTTTGAATGGAGCCCAAAAGATATGGAAGAAGTGATGTTAGATATCTCAACTGGGATGACTCCAGAGGAAGCAGCAGCAAAATGGGTGAAAAGCCATTCAGAACATGTTGCCAAGATCACTGCTGGTGTGAACAAGCAAGAAGAGTAATTGGGAAAGCTTACCAATTAGACAAGCACTCTCCAAAATAGGGGCAGTGCTTGTTCTTTTTTTATCTATGTATAGCGGAAAATACTCCCACTTCTAAGTATAGCGAAAGTGGGAGATGAATCTGCGTCGGACGAGGGAGGGTTTCTATCCTCTCACAAGTCTGACCTATTTTGGTGTTTTTTCCTTCGTGAATTTCTTGATCCTCCCGAATGACATTGACATTATTCTAAAAAGTTGTAAGATATTTTCAACTATTCGGAGGGAGGTGAAACCAATTATATAAAGCATTTCAGTTTCGGATCGATCCTACTCAGGAACAAGTACGATTCATTCATCAATCGATCGGCTGTAGTCGCTTTGTTTTTAACCATTTCTTAGCAAATGGCAAGAAGCTTATCGAGAAACGAAGAAAGGACTCACCTATCCTACTTGTTCTCGTTTGTTGACACAACTCAAAAAAGAAAAGGAATCGTTACGAGAAGTAGACTCCACTTCGCTCCAAAACTCGTTAAAAAATTTAACAGATGCTTTTCGTCGTTTCTTCCAAAAACAAAATGACCGACCACAATGGAAACGCAAACGGAATCCAGTACAGTCTTATACCAGTCAATGTAATTATCCCAAGAAGAGCAATCCAAGTATTGAAGTGTCGGAGAACAAAGTCAAACTTCCAAAGCGTAACGTTTGCCAAATCTCGAGAAGTAGAAGGGAAAATCCTTTCTGCTACCATTCGTAAACCCTACTGGCAAAGATTTTGTTTCCATTCTTTGTGAGTTACACCAATGCCTTTAACCACACAGTAGACCCTGACCAAGCGATGGGGATTGATTTGGGACTGAAAGATTTTGCAGTTTGTTCCAATGGAACAAAAGATCCAGCTCCTCAGGTATTTTCGACAATATGAACAGAAGCTAGTGAAAGCCCAAAGAACCATGTCGAGACGTACCAAAGGAAGTTCTAACTGGAACAAAGCACGAATCCGAGTCGCCAAAATCCATGAAAAGATCGTGAATGCGAGACATGATTTTCTCCATCGTGAAAGTAGGAAAAACGTTTCCATCTAGTCAGCTATGCTCCTGCTGTGGCTATCGAAATAAAGAGGTGAAAAACCTAAACCTTCGAAGTTGGACATGCCCTGAGTGTCGAACAGAACATGATCGTGACATGAATGCCGCTCAGAATATAGTAAAAGAAGGTATGAGACTTCTTGCCGTAGGAACTACGGTTTGAGCTTGGTACATTTCCTATCGGTAGATGGGATTACCCAAGAATCCCTCACCTCTTAGCGTTAATGTAGGTGGGGGGAGTGTTCAACATGTATAATTAATCGAATAAATCAGATAAAAGAGGAGTTATGTATACATGTTTGCATTCCAATTTCAAACTCCCTATCAATTTTTGTTCCTTCACCATAATGTTCAACATCTACTCGTTGTCTGGGAAAAAGAACAAAAAAAAGAGATCTACTTAGTAGACCAAATTAGTCCAGATCGAATGGAGCTTCTACATCCAGGAGAAAGTTATCAAGAGCAAGTACTTGATGAGGTAGGAGAGTTCTTTTTCTCACAACTAGAGTTACAAAAAGAACGGATATCAGTGATCTTGGCTGCTACCTTTGAGTGGAAAAAAAAGCTGTATGCTACCTTCTATCAAAAAGAAAAACTCCAAGAAGAATTATACTTTTTTGAAATCCAAGACAGAGCCTTAACAGAAATTCCGGACGAGATATATGAAGAAGTAGTTATATTTTTTCAAAAACATCATCAAGAATATTTCGCCTAGAATAGGGTAAGAATCGAGAATCGTCCGTTACAACTTAGGTACGAACTCCTTCTTTCTTATGGAGTTCGTATCGCAATTCTATGACAGCCTGTTTCGTAAATCCCATATCTTGTTCTAAAGAATCTAATCGACGTAAAAGCTCTTTCATCTCTACACGAACAGACCTTACTTCTACTTGTAAACGGTCCAAACGCTGATGCAAAATACTAAAGTCTTCGTATAAATTTTCTCGCACGGAATGTGAGATTAGTTTCACTAAGTTCTCAACAGAGTTCATTTGCTGCCTCCTTCTCATCTCTTTTGGAGAATCTATGCAAATTTTGACTAAGAAACTGTACGGAGGCTACTTCTGGTTCAATCGTTCGTAAGATAGAAGTAACCTGAATGCCATATTGTGTTTGGAGCCAATCTCTAGAAAAATGGTTAGGAGTATAAATATACAACGTTCCTTGTTGTATCCCCACGGCTTCCGTAACGGAAAACCATGTATCAAAGCTAGCACTGGGTATCTGCTCCATTAAACAATGAAGTGCTTGTTGCCATATATTCGTAGCATGCTCACATGGTTGTAAGGTATTTCCCTCTATTATTTCATTGTTTTGTGCAGTAAGTAGCAAAACATCTTGGTTAGAAGGCGCATCCAATCGGTGAATTAACTCATCTTGACGCTTCGACAAATGATCTAATTTTTTCTCAAGCTGACGCAAAAGTTGGTATGTTTTCTTGGAATATGCCACCAACGCATCTCACCTCCACCTACTAGTATTTACAATTTTCTCCCTACTCCAACATTTTCCTTCTTTTTCCATAAAAAAGATGCCCCCACTTTCGGGAGCAGTCTATGTCCTAACATCTGTTCCTTATTGTACTTTTTCACTTGTAGTCTGGCGTAAAATATGTAACATGACGATCGCAGTTTCAGTCGACAAAATCAGCTCTTCTATCTCTTTGTCTTTGCGGATCTGTAATGCTTCTTCCAACTTGGCAAGCGCCTCTTCATATTCTCCTAGTTCCATGAGACATTTTCCCATATGTTGGAGAGCGTAGTCTTTGAATTCTAATAGTTGTTGTGCCCGGCTCATAGTCAGTGCCTGCTCAAAGCATTCTAACGCTGCTTCATGATCTCCTGCATACTTATATGCCTCTCCTAAGCGAATCATAGTGCGAAGCTCAGCTTGTTCATCTTCATCATACCGTGACATTTCTAATGCCCGTTCCAAATACTGTACTCCTTTGGCGGCTCGACCACTGATCCGGTAAGCATTTCCTAGATAACTGTAGAGAAAGATAAAGACTTCTGCATCCATTTTGGGCTCTTGTAGGATTTGTCGTAAATATGTACTCGCCTTTTCTATTACTTGCTCAAACTCTTCTCGATCGATCGGTTCTTCCCGCAAAAATAAATCAGGCTTATATTGTACAAGGGTGCGAAGGTCGGGTAGGCCTTCTTTTACATCTTTCAATTTCATACCCATCCCCCAATCTCTCTCTTATTATAACGAATGGATGAAAAAAAAAGAAAACTTAGGTTAACACCAGTTTCACGCCTGCAAACTTCTTAATGCATCCTATTCTATAAGGAAAATGATTCAGCATTTCAAATGGTATCAAAAAGAGGATTCTCGTTCTTATCGAAGATCCCTCTATAAGTTATTTTTTAAATAGAGCATGTTGCATAATGAGCCTAAAGCCAGAGGTTTTCCCCTTTGGAGCTGCGACTATGAGCGGTAAGGAGCCGGAGCAGATCCCTCAGGACAAGCAGAAGCGGGAAAACCGGCGGCGCCTATGTCTAACTTTGATTTATGCAACAAGCAATAGAAAAAGCTATCCCTTCTACTAAACTGATGGATAGCTCCATTTCCTCTCACTAAGATATATTGATACTGATCATTTATCAAAATTTCATTTGTACTTCACTTTCATATAGTTCTCTATGTATACCATTTTAATTTGAATTACTCTGAGTTTAAACTCACCTTAAGGTCGTATTAAGGTTTGCTTATTACAATAAAAAAGAATCTACCGAAACGAGGAATTCCAATGAAAACTCACTTGGCTGATTCAAAAGATCATGCTGTGATCCTTTTTGATGGAGTTTGTAACTTTTGTAATCAATCCGTTTTATTTCTCATCCGGCACGACTCTAAGGGATGGTTTCGATTTGCTTCTTTACAATCAGAAACTGCTAGATCCCTCTTACAAAAAGAACCACACCTTTTGCAAGTGGACTCCATCGTTCTAATCGAACAAGAGAAAATTTATACCGAATCGACAGCTATTCTCCGAATCTGCAAACAAATGGATGGTTGGTGGAAAATTCTCTACCCGTTCATTTTCATCCCAAAGATGATCCGAGATCCACTTTATCGCTGGTTTGCACGAAATCGATATCGCTTTTTCGGAAAAAAAGAGAGCTGTATGATTCCTACACCTGAGATTCGAGAACGTTTCTTAAACGACTAAGAAAGGGGAATTATCCCTTGGCCCAAATTAGATTATTTCGTGTGCTTCGACAATCGATCCCTGCCACTTTTCGGCTTTTTTTGGCAGCAAACTTCTTAATATATGGTGCAGTCAAACTTGTCTTTGGACAATTTGGCGCTCCCACACCTGAGATCGCCGCAGCCAATGGGGAAGGTTTTGCCTTGGCATGGACCTTTTTTGGTTACTCACGTATCTATGAGATCTTTATTGGAATAGGAGAGTTAGTAGCTGCCATCCTACTTTTAATTCCACGAACCTATACGATTGGGGCGATGATCTACTTCCCGATCGCTGTGAACGTCATGATGGTTAACTACTGTTTTGACATTGGAGTACAAGATCTCAGTACCATCTTAACCCTGATGTCAGCAGCACTTTTATGGGTGGATCGTAAGAAACTATATCCGTTACTTCAACGCAACCATCAAGTGTACACAAAACAGTTTGGGAAAGGACGGATAGTTCATGACTAGTTTTGTGATACAGTTACTAGTAGGTTGTTTTATTATAAGCACAGTCTATTATTGGATAAAAGATATTCGTACGGAAAAAATACAACAAGATACTACTCATAAATAGGACGAAAAGCTTGTACCTTCTCTACTTTTTTGAGTCAGGTACAAGCTTTTTATATTTGAGTTCGTATTGTTTTACATTATACTTCTCGTTTATAAAATCAATTCGTCATTAGCTATCTTATTTTTTTACCATACCAGACAGTATCCACACCTTGATCTCGTGCGTTTTCCAGTCTCCCTATTTCCTCAAATTCGAGACTAGACATGATGCCTTCTTGAATCCAATTTTCACTCCATGTTGCCAAGCCGATATATTCTAATCCTTTTGTTTCCCGCGTATATTCCATTAATTTTGCATATATATTCTTTGCAATTCCTTGTCCACGATATTCAGGTAATACACAGACGGTATCTACATGTAAATGTTCCGGGAAGTTAGGCAATTCATCAATCACATATGTAGGATAGAAGTTACAAAATCCGATGACTTTCCCTTCCTTTTCAACTAATACATAACCGTGTCCTTCAAGATCTTTTTCACTTAAATATTGCAATAACCGCGTGCTTTGAGATATTGTATCGGAACCACGCTTGGAGGACAGGGAAGGAAAAAATTCTTGATCGCATTGTATTAGAATTTCTAACACTTGCTCCAGTTTTTCATCATCATCTAACTTATCTACGATGTAGTATTGCATAAAATCTCTCTCCTTTTAGAAAAACGAGTTCGAGACAGCTAAATATTATCTGTATATGGATGTTATAAAATTCAAATAAGAGAAAGTACAGTTGAAGTTAGAGTACTGGTTTGTTTCTAACAGGTGTATTACTATATTTCTATTCAGCTACACTCTAATAAACAAGATATACTAAATATTAGATTATTTATAGTCTCAATTTTCGGATAGAAATATAATAGTTTAAACCAGTCCTTTATTTAGTATCCACTGCAAGTTTTATTCCTAAACCGATCAGTATGATCCTAGCTATTGTCTCCATCAATTTTTATTGAAGCATATGAATATCTTGTTGATTCAATATAATGGAAAGTGTTATTTTGAAATACCATCCCTTGAATATTTGCCCCTTTGGGCAAGGAAAGTCGTTGACGCATTTCGCAAGTATATTGGAAAAATACAAGCAACAAAGTCTTCGTATGATTCAAATTCCTCTTCACCCAGACTATCTAGTACCCCTTCTTTGATGATCTGATAGAGTTGATTTACATTTTCAAATGATATTTCTAGTTGATCTAATCTCACAACCTGCATGTCGGTATTTATCATCTCGTTTGGTACTTTATGATTTGTTAAGTTCAAAACTAACTTCTTCCTCGCCATCTTTACAAACATCCAGTTCCCCTACATTATCTAAAAACCTCCCACTTATACAGTAGGAGGTTTTTCAGCATAAATCTCATTTAATTTGGCGATCTTTTCTTGGATATGCTCGCGATACGTATCAATATATGCTTGTGGTTCTTTTGGGTTGGGCAGGCGGTCAATAGCTCCTGTACCAGGTGTAACGATCTTACTAACAGCCCCACAACCTAATCCGATAATGGTTTGTCTTTCTTCCATGATCAAGATATTGTAAAGCGACTCACGGCTTGGCAATGCATATCCTACATTTTCTTGGTTCCCTAGGATATTTTTTTGACGGTAAAGATAGTAAGGAACATAGCCTTTCTCGATTGTCCAGTCTCTAGCCATCTGTACCATCTCTGCAGTCTCATATCTGTCGGCTACCGTATATTTGGTTTTGTTCTGTGACATATGCGATCCACGCTTAAAAGAGAGCGTATGCACTGTAATCGACTCTGGACGAAGTTTGTCCACAATCTCAAGAGAACGAGCAAAATCGGAGACTCCTTCATTTGGCAAGCCAATGATCAGATCCATATTAATATTGGTTAGGCCCATCTCCATCGCTAGCTGATATTTTTCAAGAGTCTCTTTTACAGTATGATGTCTCCCAATCAACTTGAGTGTATCTTCCTTAAAACTTTGTGGATTAATACTGATGCGATCTACCTTCCACTTTTTCATCAGTTCAATCTTGTCGGGAGAAAGCGTATCAGGACGACCTGCTTCTACTGTAAGCTCCCGAACTTCATGGAACCCAGGGATGGAACGTTCCATCTCTATAAATAACTCTTCCATTTGTTCTGCAGTAATCGAAGTAGGCGTCCCCCCACCAAAGTAAATCGTGGTCACTCGTAAGTTCTTTTCGCGAATCCATTCTCCAAGTGAACGGACCTCCTCCTGAAGACCTAAGAGGAACTCCTCCACTGACCCATTCCGCCCACGAATGGCATATGCTGGAAAGGTACAATAGGCACACTTGGTTGGACAAAATGGAATTCCAATATAGAGACTGATTTCTTGGTCAATTTCATATAGATCTGGTAAAACAGTCCGTTGACGCTCTACGATCTCTTCGATTAAATCTACTTTTGACGGATGAATCAGATAATCAGTTGTTAGCAATGCTTTTATCTCAGTAGGTGACATTCCCTTCTGTACAAAGCTATGATAAAGCTTTACAGGACGTACTCCGGTTAAAATCCCCCAAGGTTGCTCTACTCCAGTCAACTGCTGATATACATGTAAAAATGCCGCGCTAATTGTCTGTTTGCGACGCTTTCGCTTATCATTCTCCTCCATCTGGACATCCCACTCACGAGCAAACGAGGCAACAATCTCCTCTTCTCCCTTGCTTCGTGTCAGTTTTACTTCTGCACGGCAACATTTTTCTTCTTCTATAATATGGAACTGCACGACATGTTCTTCTTCGCCTGTAGCAGCTCGTACTTTTACTTCTTCATAGAAAAGACTAGCAAGAAGCTCTAGATTGCGAAAAAATCGCTCCTCCAGTCCATGTACTCCAATCCATAACATGTTTTTCGTCACCCTTTTTCAAATGATGCACGTACCCCCCATAATCTATTAAAGTCTAATGGATGCAACATTTAAAATCAATGGGAGTTCCCTTTCCTTACCAACAGCATTTCCTAAAATTCCAATTGATCTTTTTGAAATAGTTTTATATAGTAAGATCTAACACTAAGAAACGCTTTAATGCATAACAGCATAACTGGAAAGGAGTGCAATTTCGTTGAGTAGAGATTTAAAAAAAGGCTTATCAAGTCGTCATCTGCACATGCTAGCTATTGGTGGAACAATTGGCGCAGGCATTTTTCAAGGAAGCGCCGAGAGTATCAATATGGCAGGTCCTGGTGTAGTAATTGCATATCTGGTAGCAGGTATCATTCTTTTCTTTGTTATGAGTAGCTTAGCAGAGATGGCAAGTGCCAATCCTGGAGTGGATCTACGAGGGTTAATTCATAAAGCATTAGGATATCGGGTTTCTTTTGTAGCAGGTTGGCTATATTGGGTCAACTGGGTTGTGGTCATTGCGGTTGAGATCATCGCAGCTGGCAGCTTTCTCCACTACTGGTTTCCTACTGTTCCAATCTGGATGTTAAGTGCTGTCTGTGCGATTGGAATCTTACTATTAAACTTACTGAGTGTAAAAGTATTTGGAGAAGTAGAATTCTGGTTGTCAGCTATCAAAGTAGCAACCTTGGTAGCATTTGTTTTTTTGGGCGGCTATTTACTATTTTCTCACGGAGTGGGAACAGAACCCGCACCAGGTCTAACTAACTATACTGCTATAGGTGGATTTTTCCCGACAGGGTTGACAGGTGTGATCGGAAGTTTGGTTATTGTGATCTTTTCCTTCGGAGGAAGTGAAATGATCGGTCTTACTTTATCTGAGGTAAAAGATTCACACCAGGTACTACCAAAAGTTCTGCGTGGTGTGATCGTTCGTATTTCGGTGTTTTATATCTTCCCCGTCTTGGTTATTGTAGGATTGGTACCTTGGAATCAAGTTGGGAATTCAGGAAGTCCCTTTGTTCAGGTTCTCTCCGCTTTAGGTTTAAGTGAGGCAGCAAACGTGATGAACTTTGTCATGTTGGTAGCACTTCTGTCCGCAGCCAACTCGGGTATGTATGCAACCTCGCGTCTTCTATATTCGTTAGCTAAAGATGGCGAAGCTCCCAAAATGTTCACTAAGCTATCTCGTCAAAATGTACCGATCTATGGAATTTTCGTTAGTACTATGTTCATGTTTGTTGGAGTCTATCTCAGCTTTGTTGCTCAGGAAAAAGTATTTTCTCAATTGATGGGAATTCCAGGCTTTACAGTTCTCATTATGTGGATCTTAATCACCTTCTCACAGATTCGACTACGCAAAACCTATGAAGAAACTGCTCTATACAAGCTCGCATTTTTTCCAATCAGTTCATGGATTACGCTTGGATCATTAGGTATCATTCTCATAGCAATGGTCTCTACCAATTCAAATATGATGCATAGTATCATAGCGTTTGGAATTTTAGGTCTTTTAAGTATCGCTTCTTTCTTTATTCGATCAGTCCATCCAGCACACGTTAAATAGGGTTATCCAAAAAAAGTCATAAAAACCATGATTGAATAAAAATATTCTCTCATGGTTTTTTGATTCTAAGTGATATTAGAATGTTTTTACTTGACCGAATAAATTGTACCTAACTATTATATTCAATTTAATAGACAGGAATAAGAATCTATATTAGTAGAAGAACTCAAGAAAAAATTTGATATTGAGCTTACCAAAGAACTATTAAGCCTACTCAAGAAACAGATGGGATAAACGATAAATCTGGGTAGCCCCTTATTTAGTCAACAAGCCAAATAAGAGAGGCCAAGCTAAGGAGTTTGGTGGATTTCAAAGATTTATATATGCCTTTTGACTATCTATTGTTTTTTTGCAGATGCTGAAAATGGTCATTTTTTTGTATATTCTATTTTAAACGGATCTATTCAAAAAGAGATTGATAGTTATATTGAAGTTTCACCTACTTTTAAGCGATTTATAGAAGTGGAGTGATGGGAAAATAAGGTTTAGAAGATAATAAACAAATAGTATATTTCGTTCTCTTCATCTTTTCCCCTACAATTACATTTGATTTCCTTGCTAATATCTAATATAGTAATGCTAGCACCAAAGGGAGCTTTGGTGGAGTAGAGTAAGTATGTAAAGGAGTAGAGTTGAGTTGAGTAGAGAATTAGAGCAGGGCTTATCGAGTCGCCACCTGCATATGCTGGCTATTGGCGGTACGATCGGCGCAGGTATTTTTCAGGGTAGTGCAGATAGTATCACTATGGCTGGTCCTGGTGTAGTATTTGCATATTTAGTTGCAGGAATAATCCTTTTCTTTGTTATGAGTAGCTTAGCAGAGATGGCAAGTGCTCATCCAGGAGTGGATTTTCGAGGGTTAATTCACAAAGCATTGGGCTATCGTGTCTCCTTCGTCGCCGGTTGGATGTATTGGACGAACTGGGTGATTGTAATCGCCGTAGAGATCGTCGCAGCAGGTAGTTTCTTGAACTACTTTTTTCCAACTGTTCCGATCTGGATGTTAAGTGCTGTCTGTGCTTTCGGGATATTATTATTAAACTTATTAAGTGTACGAGTATTTGGAGAAGTAGAATTCTGGTTGTCAGCTGTTAAAGTGGCAATGTTAATCCTTTTTGTTTTTCTAGGAGCTTATCTGCTATTTCTAGGTGGTTCTGAAAGTGATCCTGCACCTGGTCTCACAAACTATACCGCAGTGGATGGATTTTTCCCCAATGGTATTACAGGTGTGATTACTTGCTTAGTCATCGTGATCTTTTCCTTTGGTGGCAGTGAAATGATCGGTCTTACCTTATCTGAGGTAAAAGATTCCCAGCTTGTCTTACCAAAAGTACTGCGAGGCGTGATCGTACGAATTTCCTTGTTTTACATCTTCCCAGTCCTCATCATTGTGGGTCTAGTCCCTTGGAATGAGGTAGGAAATGGGGAAAGTCCATTTGTCCAAGTTCTCTCAACAGTTGGTCTAAATGGAGCAGCCAGTGTGATGAACTTCGTTATGTTAGTGGCACTTTTGTCTGCAGCCAACTCAGGGATGTATGCTACTTCGCGTCTACTATATTCGCTGGCAAAAGATGGAGAAGCTCCGAGATTTTTCACCAAGCTCTCCCGTCGTAATGTACCGATCTATGGAATCTTTGCTAGCACTGTCTTTTTATGCATAGGAGTTTACCTGAGCTTTGTAGCACAAGAGAAAGTCTTTTCCTATCTAATGGGAATCCCAGGTTCTTCCGTTATCATTATCTGGATGTTGATCATTCTCTCTCAAATTCGCCTACGGAAAACCTATCAAGAAACAGCATTATATCTGTCTTTCCATCCTATTGTCTCATGGATTGCTGTCGGTTCACTTGGAGCAATTCTCGTTGCAGTAGTCATAACCAATCCAAATATAATGCATAGTGTTATCGCTTTTGGGATCATGGCAATCCTTATTGTTTGCTCTTTCTTTCTTAGAACAAACCAAAAGTTTACCAACCAAGATTCCTTATCAAAACCATCTCAATAACGAAAACCCCCCTGTGAGAAACAGCCTGTCCTCACAGGGGGGTTCCGTTTTATTCAGATATGAGATCAGCATGATAATTGCACTTTCCTCTTTATTTCCCTAACACGTATGTAGGTACCACTACCAATTCCACATTCCCTCTCATCGCATTCGAGATCATACATCTTTCCTCTGCCAGATAAACAACTCGCTCTATCCGTTTGCGCTCTCGCTCACTCGCTTGAGGATCCAGAACAACAGTTGGACGATGGATAATCTGCTCAAAGGTAAACTTTCCATTGGTCACATCCACCACCCCTTCTGTCTGAAGAGATAAGTCCAAAACAGCCATCTGACCACGCTCGACCATCGCAGCTAGTGTGATCAAGTAACAGGTAGCAGCTGCTCCAATCAACATTTCATCAGGATTGGTACCGGTTCCTGGTCCGTCCATTGGAGTAGGGATCGATATTTTTGTTTGAAGGTTGCCCGCTGAGATCGTTCCTTCTCCATTACGACCTCCGCTCCACTGTGCGGTGAGATGAAAGTGATGTTTTGCCATGGTTTATACTCCCTCTTTTCGATCTTGGTCTCTCGCATCGAGTTTACTCTTGCTAACTTTACATAGCAAGGAGGGCCTATATAAGAAACATTCTATCAATTCATCACAAACCAAAATTACAATAATTTTACAGAACTGTATTCGAGTATGAATTGTTACAATGGAAGAAATAAACGGAAGGGAGTATGAACCTTGAAGAAACTATTAACTACGACCTCTATCTTTCTCCTCACTCTAACTGTTGGAGTTACCGCATTTTCCACTGAAGAATCAGCACTAACACTTTCAAAGGAGACCTCCACTACTTTACCAGTAGCAGCAGTACCAATCGAAGTTCATGAGGTAAAGGCTCTTGCTGCAAAACCTAAAAAATGTGAGCGGATCAAGCCTAAAAAGTCTGCTCCAAAAGTGGATACAGTGAAGAAAAAGGTCACTACTGAGTCTAAGCAAACGAGTCAGCAAAACACCAATACAACCAAGAACACGAATGCTACCGAATCCTCTACTTCCGATACCGTCTCTGCAATAGAAAAAGAAGTAGTACGTCTTGTCAATATAGAACGTTCCAAGCAAGGGCTAAAACCTCTAACAATAGATGAAAAAGTCTCCTCTGTAGCTGACAAGAAATCTCAGGATATGAAAGACAAAGGCTACTTTGATCACCAATCACCTACATATGGTTCTCCATTTGATATGTTAAGAAAGTTTGATGTGAAATTTAGTTCCGCTGGAGAAAACATTGCAGCTGGTCAAAAAACTGCCGCAGAAGTAGTCAAAGGTTGGATGAATAGCGAAGGTCACCGGGCTAATATCCTGAATGCATCTTATACCCATATTGGTGTAGGATTTGTCGAAGGTGGTTCATATGGAACCTACTGGACTCAACTATTCATCGCTAAATAAGATGATCATTTTACCAATAGCATTTTTCACCTTCCAAGATAAATGAAGTTGAACGTAGTAGACTTTAACGGGCAGTTGTCCCCCTATCTTCTTTGGAAGCATACTACCCGTTAAGAGCAAGATAATGATAGAAAATTTTTTATAGGAAGGCCTAGATCGTCTAGGAACCTTCCTTTTTCTTTTCCAATCCCCAACGGATCAGTACATTGGAGTAAACAAATCCTCCCCCAAAACCTGACAATAGAATGGTCTGATCTTTTTCTAATCGATTTGCATGATAAGCATCCCAAATAGCGAGCGGAATAGTAGCAGAAGAAGTATTACCATAGTAAGTACCACTAAACAAGACTCGTTCCATTGGATAATCGATCCGCTTGGTGGCAGCTTCGATTATGCGCAAATTGGCGCTGTGGGGGACAAACCAATCTAATTGAGAAAGGGATAGATTCGCTTTTCTTAGGATTTCTGGAACTTCTTGTGTAAGAGTATGGACGGCCTTTTTAAATATTTCCCGCCCATTTTGGACAATTTTTTGCTTCCCATCTAGCTGGACACCCTCTATTTGTTCACTAAGTCCGGAACAATAGAGATGAATACCAGCTTCTCCATCAGCCCCTTGCGACTGGGCAATAAAAGAAGAGACTTCATCATCTCGTTCGACGAGAAATGCTCCTGCACCATCTGCAAACAAAATACAACTAGTACGGTCTTGATAATCCGTCACCTTCGAAAGAGTTTCAGCACCTACCACCAAGATCTTCCGATGTGCCCCAGAAACAATAAGACTATTAGCAATGTTAAGTGCATAAACGAACCCAGCACATGCGGCACTGATGTCAATTGCACCAGCATGTGGAATGCCAAGTCTAGCTTGGATTCTAGAAGCCACACTTGGCATTGGCATATCAGGAGTTGTCGTAGCCACGAGTAAAAAATCCACATCTTTTATCTCTACCGCAAAAGAAGCAACCAAATTTTCTACTGCCTTCACTGCCAAATCGCTAGTGAATTCACTTTCGCTTGCAATCCGTCTTTCTTTGATTCCTGTCCGTTGAACAATCCACTCATCAGATGTCTCTACCATTTGCTCCAAATCATGGTTGGTTAAACGCTTCTCTGGGACAAATCCACCAATAGCTGTAATTCTAGCTTTCATAACAATACCTCCAGTTAACCATTTTTATGATCAAGTATTAGTATCTAGTCCTAATAACTAGTACCATTTTATATTTTCTTTGTAAAAGAGTCAAAAAAAGCACCTCTGCTAGTAAGCAAAGGTGCCCATTTGATGAATTTATTCGCTTAATTCCCGTCTTTCGAGAAGTCACACTGTTCGAGAGGGACTACTTTTGTTTTGTGAACGATTTTATATCCAAGCCACAAGGCTACGAAGAGAGGGATTCCCAAGTATGAGACGAGAAAACCTTGCCAATCTATTGATCCACCTAAGTAGGAATTGTAATCTTGTCCTAGGATAACAAATAGACAGACTACAAAAGCAAAGATAGGACCAAATGGGTAGAATCTCGAAACATAAGGTAAATCCGACAGACTACGGCCTTGTGCAACATATGCTTTCCGGAAGCGATAGTGACTAATCGCAATCCCAAGCCAAGCGATAAATCCAGAAAGACCAGATGCACTAAGGAGCCAGGTATATACTACTTGGTCGCCAAATAAAGAAGTCAAGAAGCACAGCGCCCCCACAGCAGCAGTAGCAATCAATGCATAGATCGGAATTCCATTCTTGGTTAATTTGCTGAATATTATTGGTGCTTTCCCTTCTTTTGCTAATGCCCAGAGCATCCGAGTGGAAGCATACATACCTGAGTTGCCTGCAGATAAAACAGATGTCAAGATTACTGCATTCATTGCAGAAGCTGCAAAAGCAAGTCCTGCACGTTCAAATACTAAGGTAAAAGGACTTAGTGCAATGCTTTCCTGTTCTGCCCCTCGAATCAGCGAAGGATCTGTATATGGAATCAACAAGCCAATGACCAGCATGGTAAAGACGTAAAATAAAAGAATACGCCAGAAGATAGAACGGATTGCACGTGGTATGTTTTTCTCTGGATTTTCGCTTTCACCAGCAGCCACACCCACTAATTCTGTACCTTGGAAGGAGAACCCCGCTACGATAAAAACACCTAGTATGGCAAAGAATCCACCATTAAATGGCGCTTCTGCTATGGTAAAGTTGGTTAAACCTACTGCATCTCCAGTAAAAATACCAAAGATCATCAGAACACCAGTTATAATAAAGAAAATGACGACCGCTACTTTAATCATCGCAAACCAATATTCCGCTTCTCCAAAACTTTTGACTGATAAAATATTAAGTCCAACTAAAATAACAAGGAAAAGTGCACTCCATAGTAGTGAAGAACTCTCTGGGAACCAGTATTTCATAATTAATGATCCAGCAGCCAATTCAACTGCGATCGTGATTGCCCAGTTATACCAGTAGTTCCACCCCATTGCAAATCCGAGCGCAGGATCGACAAACCGTGTTGGATAGGTACTAAACGGACCAGATACAGGTAGGTATGCAGACATTTCTCCAAGACTTGTCATTAAGAAGTACACCATAATTCCAATTGCGAGATAAGCAAGAACTGCTCCTCCTGGACCTGCTTCGGCAACCGTCGCTCCACTTGCTAGGAATAGACCCGTCCCAATCGATCCACCGATCGCAATCATCTGAAGATGTCGCGCTTTTAGTCCTCGTTGTAGTTGTTGTTCTTGAGCCATTTTTCTTACTCCCCTTTTAATTAAGGAGGTGCGAAAAAACAAAAAGACCGCCCAAATGAAATGGGACGGCCTGTATCTCCGCTCCATCCTCTTTGTTTAGTAGCTCCCCATGACAAATCATAATCTGCCATGACAGTGTTGTTCCTATTCGGTAACAACCCCAGCCCATATCCTAGAGACAGGATTTGGACTTCGGCGGCTTTTCCTTTGGGCATGTTCTCAACGATCGACTCTGATCTCCAACAGCTTACTCTTAAAAGTCGCACCTCTACTCACCACAATACGGATGAGAGATTTTATTCATTTTTAACAATGCTGGTAAAACATAGTTTACTAGATTTATAGTATAGACGCAAGCATTACGAACATATTTTTTCACAAAATCATCATTTATTCTAGAAGGAATCAGGATTTAATACGTGAATATTGATCCTTGTATTAGTCCAAATGTATCACTTGTATTTTTCCTACAATTATAATGGATCATATAAAGGAAAAAATCCCTATTAAATACCTGGCAAACCAAATTCTATCAGAAGTAAAAGATGTCTATCCAAATTCTTATAAGAGAATCTTTGTCTATTACCTAACATTTAACCTTTCTTTTATATACATCTTGACTAAATCCTATTTCGAATTCCGTCTCCCTTTGGTCTACTCTTTAATTTTTGTTATATTTTATCTAGCATTTATCGTATTGGAAGCATTCTGGAAAACCGTAAAAAACTAGAAAATACCCTCTTTTATAAGTTTCAGTTACTCATAATAAAAGTTTTTTTCTTATTGTATCTCATAGATTTATTAATTGATCTCATCACAGGAACTTGATTATCACTGGAGATTGTATCATTTCAAACAAAAGCCTCCTTTCCACAGCTAACAGGGAAGGAGGCTTCTTATTCACCTTTTCTTTACAATAATACGGTTCTCCTTGCCTTAATCGTCTGCTCATCTCCACCAGCGATTGGTCTGCCTGAGGCAGGAACTGCACGCTCTCTCCCCCAGTTTTGAATCGCTTCGACTCGCTCTGGACTTGTCTTGGATAACGGCACGATATTTTGGAAACTACGGCGAAAGAGATCCACTGTAATCGAATCGTCTCCATTGAGATAAGCTCGTTTGACCACTTCTCTTACCGCCGCTTCAATATCAGCTCCAGCAAAACCTTCAGACAGCTGGACTAACTCATCCATCAGCTGCTCATCGAGACTTTGCTTCAACCCTTTTTTCACATAAATCGAAATGATATCACGTCGCTCTTCAGGAGAAGGCAGATCAATGAAAAATAGTTCATCAAAACGTCCACGACGAAGCAATTCACCTGGCAATTGAGAAACATCATTCGCAGTGGCTACGACAAAGACACGAGCAGTTGCCTCTTGTAACCAAAATAGGAACTGACCAATTAGTCGAGTTGTAACACCGGATGAACCACTTCCTCCACCTGCTAGGCCTTTCTCGATCTCATCGATCCAAAGTACACACGGTGAGATATGATCCGCTGTGGACAGTGCCTGCTTGAGATTATTTTCACTCTGACCCACATACTGGCCTTGTATCGTAGCTAGGTCCAAACGGTATAATGGAAGCTTCCAACTAGAAGCAATCGCTTTAGCGGAGAGTGATTTTCCACATCCCGGTACTCCAACAAGCAATACTCCACGTGGAGGGCGGATTCCGCGCTCTCTGAGATCCGCGGTCAAAAGCGGACGCTCTTGATCAAGCCAAGCCTTTAGCCCTTCTAGTCCTCCAACAGAGAGATCCTTATCTCGAACAGGAATCCGCTCTAAACCAGAAATATCTGCAAAGATTCGATCTTTGGCATGCCGAAGCTCGTCCAGATCGTCGGTACGAATCTCCCCTTTGGCAAGTAAGGTAGCCAATACATTCTCTGCTTCGATCTGACTAATTCCAGCAAGAATATTGGCTGCTTCTTTTTCTTGCTCTACTTTCCAATCAATTGGCATATGTCCTTGATAAGGATGAATTTGCTCTTGGACGATGCGCAACATCTCATCTTCATTGGGATGATCTAATGTAACCGACAGCCCTAAACGTTGAAGCGGTGCCCAGATCGGATCAGAGGTGATCACAATGATGGAACCACTCGAATTAGGATCAGAAGCAAGCAATGCTGCGTCATAAAAATGGCGAGCTGCTTGCGTGTCATTATCTAAATCCGAAACTTCTGTCAGACAAAATGTTAGGTTTTGTCTTTGTGTCATCTGCTGACTCATAAAATCTAACGCACCAAAGACAGACCGATCATCGTGTACGGAACGATTCGAAACAATCTCTCTCATTCCTTGTGAGAGGGTATGTGTATAGATCGGGACATTTAGCTCTGTTCCAATCTCTTTTAAAACTTCTAGAACTCTTGCACGTTCCCCACTTCGGATGGAGATAAAGGGGATTCGCGCTTTGAGATACCTAGTCAGTGTCGAACGGAATGTTTTATAATCACTCATTTAATTAGGAACCTCCTGTTTGGGGATCATAAATGGCTCTTTTATAAGGGAGATAGGGTTATTCCGAAGAAAAGAAGCAAGTCTTCCAGTGATTTCATGCTTCGCAGCCGACTCCACCATATTTTGTTGTAAATTTTGAACATATTTTTCTATCTCTTGGTCTATTTGATCTACAATATTACCAGGCAAAAAAGGCATCTGGCCTAATTGCCAGGTTGTAGTTAACCGTTTACGAAGCAGATTGATAGCTTTAATCCACTCCGATTCCGCAAACCCTTGCTGAGTTTGTTCTTGAAAATATTTTGTTGCCTGATCAAGCCATTTATGGATAATTTCAACCACTCGGACTGCTACTCGACCACGTACATTCTCTGTATCAGGCGCAATACCTTGATGAAGTAGAGTCATCAACTCTAGCTTGTTATCTGCAGTCTCTAGTTCATCTAGAAGTTGCATCCAATCAAAATAAATAACAGGTGGCTTTCTCATCGTCTTCCACCTCTTTTAATAAATGTATTTGGCGGTAACAAGTCCCAACTCGGTAGGTCTTTTGCCATTTTGTGTTGGGGCGTAGAGAGATTGGATTCCACATTAGTTGACTTATCTTCCGTTTGTTTCTCCGATTTCGTAATAGCTTCTTTTTGTGTCCGAGCAAATGGCGATGAATTACCTGATAGTTTGGATTCCATCATCTATCTCCTCTCCGTCATTACTAGACGATTAGGTTCATATTGTGCAGTCAACATCTCATCTGCTTTCAAATCTTTAAGTAATGTCGGCAGATCTTCTGCATGACGATCTTTTGCTTTTAGCTCACGACGCCAATCTACAACGTCTGCTATGGCAGCTTTGACAACGGGAACCATCTGATTTCGATACTGTTTATTTTGTTTTTTCATTGGACGTTTGACTTGCCAACGGCGCAACAAAAAGAGTCCGCCAAAACTAAGGAAAAAAACAATCCAAGAACCTGTTATAATCCCAATCATCCCTGATAAAACTAAAAACACGATATATTTGATCCGACGGGAGTATTCTCTTTTCTCCTTCATGTTTGCTTTTATTGTACTTTTGCTCCATCGTTGAAAATGTTGCATAAAATGTTGGACACATTCGGTTTCTTCCGAACCATCATTTAAAGAATAGGACCATGCCCAAAAATCGGAGTTCTCAATGAGTGGAACTTCTAGTTCGGCCTTTTCTGGAACCTGGTAGCGTATACCTCCTGTTATATCTTCATGGGCCTCCTTGATCCAATCTTTAGAAATTGCCAGACAATATTTTTGTGTAGCAGCACTAAACCCAACTTTTGTAGCCCCCATACGAATGATCTCCAAAAGAGACCGTGCTGGTTGGTAATGTTGCTCTTCCGCACTCCAATTTTGATTGGCTTTTGTCCAATCACCATGATATTTAATTACTAATTCTAGCTTCCGCTCTTCTCTTTTTAACTCTAGTTCTTCACCCACTACTTGCGATACTAATTGATCCAATAAATTATCTACTGCTGATTCAATCTTTGGTTCTAGTGATGTATTTTGTTCAAGCCAACTTTTGATTGTCTCAGCAATATGTTCATAATATTGGTGATTTGAAATAGATTCATTGATTTCATCCCAGTTAGTGCAATACTTTCTTAATAAATCATATTTGTCATCACTAAATAATTCTTCGAATCGCCTTTGGTATTCCTCTTCACCTAATTCTTCTAAACTTATCTCTCGGTCAGTGCCAATCGCCCAAAGACTCTCTTTCCATTGATCACGAGTCTCTTTTGTAAGCGAAGCGTCTTCCATACATTCATCTAACCAGTGTTTCAATTGGTTTTGGAACGCCATTCTTACATCATAAGCAAAAACCCCATTCGTAATCCCTTCAAGTAACGTGATAAACTCTGTTTCTAAGTTTTTAGGGTCTAAAAGGGTGAAGTAATGTTCAAACCAACGTCTACTCGCATCTAATCTCCCATATCGTCTCGTAACTAAAGCCATAAATAAAGAGGTTTTCTTTTCGTCACGTCGTAGTGCTTCAGCCAATGCACGATCTGCGACCTCTTTTTGATCGTTTACCCATGCTACTAAAGCAACCACAGCAGGAGCTAACCAATATTTTGGAATGGTGATCATTAGTTCTTCACTGACATTCTGAAACACTTCCGAACGAACGATCCCCAAATCCAACGCCTGCAACACTCCAGTTGCAGTTCGCCGCAACTGTTGAAGATGCTGAAACTTCTCTTGTCGCTCCTGTCGAATTCGTACTAAACGTATTTCTGCAAGTTGTAGATTATCTTGTAAACTCATTTTATTCCCCCGATCACGGAGACCTCCCCATTTTCCCGAATTGCCCGTAAACAGTCGCTATACACTTCTATAAACTCATAACTTCCATGCATTGCAAGTTTTCGAGCCTTCTCTAGTGAGACTGGTAAAGTTTCACCACGTTTATAATGTTCCAGAATCCATTGCCCACTCGTATCCAATGTATGCACTTCATATGGATCACCGAGATAACATTTACTCACAATTCCTAACAAAAGGGCATAAATAGGTACCTCAGGAAATTCCATCTTCAATTGATCCTGTAGTGATTGTAACAGACTAGGATCTAATTTTTGTCCAGTTGCATCCAATTGTTTTACCGCTTTCATGTATTCGTTTGATCTTGATCGACGTAATATTTCATCCTGCCTCGTCTTTTCTGATCCCCCTTGAATAGGAGTAATCTTTCGTTCGACTATATGCAGATTTTCTTTTTTACTTGGTTGAAAAAAGATATCTCTAGGCAAACTTTATTCCTCCTTCTAGCCAACAACTTCAGATACTCTCATTATAATGAAAAGAAACAATTTTCCATAATACAAAAAATAATTTTCCCATACGAAATACATAAAGAGCCTGTTCCCATTAGAACAGGCTAAAAACATTATTTACTTATTTAAGATACAGAACGGATTTCTCCCCATCTGGAGGCAGCACGGAACCAATCCGCTACTTTCTCCATCCTTTCATTCACTTCTTGGATCGAGGCTCCACCTACTACAATAGAGCAGATATGATCAACACTAGATTTAGGAGAATCATAAATTTCACCCGGTTTTGCAAGTAACCGATACTCCAACACCCAACTTGGCATCGAAGTAGTCTCCACTGTTAAGAATACCCCTTGGCGTGGAGGTAAGAGAGCATGTCCACAAAAAGTAGGAGGATTTACTTCCTTTTGATGTGCAGGAAGTTGAACAGGTAGTCCTAACTGGGCCAAAATCATCGATTGTGTAATATTAATCCCAAAAGCCTGTTCTAAGATGACATTAACACGTCCACCACCTGTTCGACTAGCGATCTCACATAAAACAATCTCATCGTCTACTGTATGGAAGAATTCACAATGAAACGTAGTATGCTGTGGTGTATCTAAAACAGAAATGAGCTTTTCGGTCTCTCGAATGAGGCGTTTTGCGAGTGGACTCTCTTGATCCACAATATAACTGCCTGTATACCCTCCTTCATGGAAGGATAAACAGCTACTAGTATACTTAGACGCAGCAATAAATACTACTTTCCCTTCGTATACCAATCCATCAATATGGTACATTTCTCCATCCACGAATGTTTCTACTTCCGATTTGTCAGGAACACCCTCTGCCAACATTCTCTCTAAATCCTTATGATTCTCCAGTACTACTGTTCCCATCGATCCTGCACTATCAATTGGTTTTACTACGAGCGGAAAATCATGTTGAGATGCAAACTCAACAAGATCAAAGTTGGATTTCAACTCTGCAAATTCAGGAGTCAGAATTCCACCTTTTCTAGCTATGGTTTTCATCAAAACCTTATTGCGATACTCACTTGCACTAGCGTAGCTTTGCCCCTTCAAATCAAATCTTTCTCTCAATTGACTCGCACGGTAAATATCCCGTTCTGCTACTGCTATGATCGTGTGGAATTGATATTTTTCATATAACTCAATCGCTCGACGCTCTACATTCCCATTATGAATATAGTTAGAGAATGATTCCACATAAGTATAACGATCTTTTGGAAATCCCTCCGCATACTCATCGGAAGACAACAAAAGGAGCTCTTCCCCTGTTTCTGCTAACCACTCCTCATAAGGACACAAATCATGAGGTACACGGTTTAAAATTAAGATACTCATCCCCAACACCCTTTCTTTTCTCTTTTTTTGAAAGGTTGGATGCAATTTAGAGAAGAACTGTCTTAATCCCTAGTAGAATTCATCCAAAAATAGAAACACTAGAACCTTCCTTTAGGGAGCATAGGATCATCTAACGAAAACTTGTCATAGTCCATATTTTTGGATTGATATGGAAATGTATTCTAATCAAGAACTTCATTTAGCACCAACTATACGCAGCAGATTACTAGAACAATTGCCACTGCGCTTCATTCTCAAACCACTCTGCTGCTTGAAATAAACGTTTCTTTACTTCTGACTCAGACTTTCCATGCACCACGAAAGAAGCGATATGATCAACGCTGGTCTGGGCTCCTCCGTATGAATCACCAGGATTTCCGACTACGCGATATTCACATACC
Source organism: Risungbinella massiliensis (assembly GCF_000942395.1). GTDB lineage: Bacteria > Bacillota > Bacilli > Thermoactinomycetales > Thermoactinomycetaceae > Risungbinella > Risungbinella massiliensis. The sequence goes on along the minus strand of NZ_LN812103.1, from coordinate 1,017,211 downwards.
CACTCTGGTGGCGATGTTTTCGGTCCAGATAAAAATGTACCTTTTTTAGGAGGAACCAATATATCTCCGGTCATTTTTGCTTGTCGAATCTGATGATATTCTGGCAAATCCAATGGTAAGCCACATTGGGCTCTTACCCAATTACGACTAAGGTGAAAACCATAGGCTTCTTCTAAATACGTGTTTAAACGTCCACCACCGGTTCGACTAGCTATTTCACATAAATAAATTTTGTCATCTGGAGTATGGAAAACTTCACAATGAAAAGAAGTATGATGTGGGGTATCGAGTGCATGTAGGAGATTTTTAGTAAAGGATACAAAGCGGTGAAAGAGAGGATTATCGTGTTCTAATAGATAGCTAGCATTGTACCCGCCGCCTTGAAAAGCTAGACAACCACTCTCTTCTGCATACCGAGAAGCAGAGATAAAAGCGAGCTTGCCATTTGCCACGAGTCCGTCCACATGATACATATTTCCTTCGACAAAAGTTTCTACCTCTAGATGAGATGTTAGACCTCCTACTAGTAACTCTGCGAGATCTCTTTCCGAACGAAGCACACTAGTATTGACAGATCCAGCTCCATCCACTGGTTTTACCACGACTGGATAGCCATGTTCTGTCACAAAATCGAGTAGGTCAAAAGAGTGATCTACTCTCCGAAAAATAGGAACGGTTACTCCTTTCTGAGCGGCGATCTCTTTCATTACTGTCTTGTCCCGGAAATGGATTGCACTTTGGGTATGTTGGCCTTCAATTCCTAGCCTCTCCCTCAGTACTGCTGCCCGAATAATATCTACTTCCGAACAGGCGATAATACACCCAAACTGATATTCTTCATGTAATTGAAGGGCACGCAACTCTACATTTCCATTCCGTTCATAGTTGGGAAAGGATTCAATGTGTACATATTGTTCTGCTGGATAGTCTGAGCGAAATTCCTCCGCGACTAGTAGAACCAAGTCTTCTCCCAAATCTTTCATCCATTCTTCATATGGATAATACTGATGGGCGACACGGCTCAAAATGAGAACACTCATTGAATACCCCCTAAGTGTTAGTGGACAAATAGGTCTGGCAAAAGAAATTATATCATTATTCAAAAAACTATTTCAATAAAAATACATAAATTTATTTTTAATACATTAAATTTAATACTTGATTTTTAATAGTTTTTCATTTTACAATCTAACAAAAAACCTCTCTTAGATTTCTCTAAGAGAGGTTTTTCCATTTTACTGTACTCTTTAATGAACTAAAAATCACACACTAATGGAATTTATAACATGACGGAAGCATTCGTATTTTCAAAAATTTTCACCGCTTGTTGCTCTTTCATTACCACAATGTAGTTCACATATAGCCTCCAAAAAGCACGCCATATCGGATCATCAAATGATTGATACGTAATGCGTAGCCCTATGCGTAATCCATCCTGGTAGTTAATCACTTGACCGTGATTTGGATACTTCTCAATATTAATTAACTCTTCTGCAATCCGAGCAGCTTCTTTTGGTTGATTCTTTTTCATGGAGCGCGAGAGCCATTTTACTGCTAAACGTTTGGAATGTTCAATCGATTTGTAGCAGTAATCGATTAAAGCTGCATCTACTCCTTTTAGAAATGGATAGTACGTAGGATTCAGCGCTTGTCCGTCTACATGTTCTTTTTTAATCATTTCGAGTCCGTTTAGAAAAGCTTGGGCTGGACGAAAAGCTAACCCATATGAAGTGGGAATCGTAACCTGTGGATCAATTGGACCAAGCTCAGAGGTATCACTCATCACTATCTCATCCGCCGCTAAGCTAATGAGTGTAGCTGCACTCTTGGCAGCTTGCGGAACCACAACACGTAAATGCTTAGTTCGCGAGAGCAAGGTATGAACAATAATTTCAGCTGCATTAGGATCCCCACCAGGGCTTTGAATGAGCAAATCTACATCGCTATTCCGATCCAGATTTCCGACTAATTCGTGAAACGGGGCGATATCATCTCTTGTAATCGAACTTTCATGATGATTTAGATTCGACATATAGATAATTAATCTACGTCCCGTCACCTTCTCTATTTCCCGAATCAAAGCTTGTCTATCATAACGATCACGATGCACCGCATGATAGAGCGGCTGATTGGGAGACTGGAAAGAGAAGCCGGGGGTTTGTCCTTGATTCATGGGCACAACCCCTTACTTTTCTAAAATTTTCAACCTCGAAAAGGCCTTCCATAAAGGCTTTCTTTACTTGGTTTTACTTCCATTACTCGCATCTGCTTCTCAAACTCCTGAAAAGATTTTAGGAACTTTTCAAAGGTCTGATCTGTCTGCGTCTTGGTAACATACTCTTGCTTCGCTTTTAAAAGTAGTTGAAACAATTGCTGTACCTCCTTTACACAGAAGTTACCATTGCCAATATATGCTCAATCTTACAAAAGATGAACGGTAGACAATGCCTAAATACTCAACATCTTTATTGTACCCGAAACTAGGAAACTTGTGTAAGATATTGACAAAATAGTTAGATCACTATCATCATATGAAAATTTTTGTTATCTACTTAAAATAATTTCATCTTTTTAGATGTAAGCGATTTCTTTTTGTATAATTATATACTTTTTCATAAAACAAATGCACTCTGTAATACAGAGTGCATTTGTTTAAGATTTTTCGGATAGATTCTCTATCACTTCTGGATCTCCGTATTTCTCTGCAAGTGCTTTCTGAGCTGGGGTAAACGATTGAAATTCCGTTTTATCAATTGGTTGAACCTCATAGAACATTTTTCCTTTTGTCTTCTGTTCAAAATAACGACTCTGGAACATAGAAGGTTCAAACGTAAATTCCTCATACACTGCATTTGGTAGCTTCAAAAAATGATCTTGTACTAAGTAGATTTGGTATTTGTTCTCCAACCAGAGATAGTCTACCTTATCAAATTTATTATAAGTGAGCATCCAAGCCATAAATTTCGGGTCGCTTTGTTTGGTTAACTCACGTAACAATTGAATCCGATCATCCCGCCTACTGGCATGATGTGTAAAAGTTGGTTCAGGTGCTACAAAGTAAAACACTGGATAATGCATATACATATCACGTCTAGAAGTTAGAAATACTTTTCCTTTATGATCTACTGTTTCTAAGGATCGAATATCTTGAGATACCTTTTTAAATCCTTTGGTAATCGCTATATCATGAACTTGTAAAGAGTATTGTCCCAATATCAAGATCACAAAAATAATTGCCCCAAAGTATATTTGTTCTTTATACTCTACAATTCGATTGATCAGATAGTAGATAGCATAAGAAAAAGCCACCATTAGGAGAAGATGAATCATCCATTCCATTTTAAAGTGCAGTATAGGCTTTTTTAAAGCAACAGTGATATTCCCTAAAAATTGCCATACATAAGTACCCAGTACTAGAAATAGGAGCTTCTGTACAAAGTCATATTTCTTACTTAGTAAAATGACTGCAATCAACCCTATAAGATAAAAAAGTTGTGTAGGTTCTTCTACTAAATTCTCGAGGTGAGGTGCAAAGATCTTTAACATATCAAAGGTAAAATATCGATTTTGATAAGTCTTGATCCCATATTTAGCAATGCTTATAAAGAGTGGAACAAAGTAAACCAACGCAAATAGGAATACAGTACCTGCAACATAAAACCAATGGCGGAAACGATTCCAGACTTGAACCAAAGATCGGGTTTCAACTAGATAGAGAACGAGACGAATCAATGTGTAAATCACTAATAGGAAAAACCAATAGTAGAATGTCAAAAAGATAAGCGCCCCAAGAAAACCAGCTAAAACAACAAATCTACGATATTTTGATGTTTCTTGTGGAAGAGGTTGATCTTTTGGACGGTCTACAAAGGAAAACCACCAAGGCAAGATGAACATAAGACTTAGAAATTCATAAGGCTTAAAATACATCTCAGACATAAAAGCAAGTGAACTGGTGATTGCGACTAACATCCCTACCCTAGAATTGGTAATGTGTCGCCAAGCAAAGTAGATCAATGGTACTACCATTATTGGGGTCCAAACATTAATAAAGCGCAAAATATGATAAGGTTCCATCCCAAACAACCATGCTAATTTACCAGCGACATAAAAAAACAATGGCGGGTAAAAGGCAGATAGATCTTGGTACGTAAAGTCAACCAAAGGCCAGAAATTTGCGTACTTCGTAATAATGGCATATACAAATTCGCTATCAATAGAGCGAGCATCAAATCCAAAGTAAGTATCTTGATAGAGGTAAGCCATTACACTCGACAAGAACAAGCCCACGGTTAAAACTATGTATAGATCACGATTTCGCCTAAAGTGAGGATGTTTGACGAAATAAAGGAACGCAACTAAAAATAGCGCTACAAAAAGCAGTGTTTTCGGTATTAGAACTAGAAAAAATCGTTCACTCGGCAACTCTAGCATTAGGAGAAGAAAGCAAATGATAGAAGAGAATACGAGGTACAAAAGGTATATTTTCGTGGTCTCTTGTCGCATCATCTTCATGGACATCTCTCCATTCATTTTTTCAACTTTCATAGCCTAACATAGATCTATCTAAAATACTATGAAAAATGTGCGAAACCGACTATTACGTAGTACTTCTCTTTCACAGTCCATTTCCAAATGTTACACTGAGGGTGAAAAAGGTTACTTTAGGAGGATTCTTCATGCGTACTAGTAGTCAGCCACGCATGTTCTGGACTCTCACGACTGTATTAGGAGTTGCTCTCACTTTAAGCGGATCCATTCTATGGTTCCTACAAAGTGATACCAATACAAAAGGTACGCCTCAGGTGGTAACCAAAACGATCCCACTTGATGGCATCCAGAATATTAGTATACAAACAGATGTACCAGATGTGATTATCTTACCAAACAGCTCATCCCAGATCCAAATTCGCTATACAACTTATTCGAACCAAGCACAAGAAAAATTGGAATACCAATTAAATGATGATCAAATTCTCTTAGAAGTTCAAGAAAAGGCTCATTTGTCAGCGAACTTACCTAACTATACTTCCACAAAAAAAGCACAGTTAGAGATAAAATTACCTATAACGATGAAACAATTAGAAGTACGGAGTACGACTGGTAATATTACATTTCAAGATGCCCCTTGGCACATTACTAATGCAAATCTTCGGTCAATCGATGGAACAGTAACAGCAAAAGGAATTTCGGCGAATTCTCTCAAAGTCTATACAGTGACGGGAAAACAATCATTATCTCGAGTGAAGTTATCTGATGAGCTGGACCTGAGTAGTTCAAATGGTGAATTAGAAATCTCAGAAGTAACGGCAAAAAAAATCTCGGCTAAAACCGTAAGTGGCAATATGAATTTCCAACATATTGATGCCAAGCTACAAGCAGATACGACAAACGGGACAATACAACCTATCTATTTTCAAAAAATACATGATGGCAGCTCTATTAGTTCGTTAAATGGAGATATAGAAGTTATTTTTTCATCAGAAATTCCTCATATGACCATAGAAGCCCGAACTACATCAGGAATGTTACAGTCTGACTTTCCAGATTATGAAGTAAAGGAGAAGAGCGAAAAGCATCACTTTTATTACATAGGTTCTCCTTCCAAGGCTCCCAAACTCCAGATTGTAACAACATCTGGAAATTTATATTTACATTATCCAAATGAAAACGGATCCCATTAAAATTGGGGTCTTTTTTTGCATGAAAAAAGGCGACCCTCTGTGGTCGCCGATTACTGGGTTTTCTTATGTAAAGTCTTGGTGTTAGGGAAATTAGCGAACTGGATTTGTGCTTGGTGGTTGAGTCACTACAATCACCTCCTGACTTATTTTACTAATTCTACCTGAATCTTGTATAACTTTTCAATATATTGGTTAAATAATTTTTTGTCTGATTTTTCCACGCATTTACACATTTTAACTAATAGGTCGTTCTGTTTACGTAAAAGCTTTTGTTCTCGGCATTTTGCCAATGCCTTCTGATAAGTGCACAGTGCAGTTGCAAGATCACCTTTTTGCAAATAACAATCCCCAAGTGCCTTATGAGCTTCAATATACTTCCAAATTTCCGTTTCATTTCTCGTTAAAGAAACCGCCTTTAGGAGATAATATTCTGCTTGGGTTAAATTCTGTAACCTCAAATTCAATAGACCAATCTGAATATAAGACGGGATCAGCAGTGAGTGATTCTTGAGAACCGATTCATACTTACAAGCTGTTTCAAAAGAATGACGCGCTTCTTCCCATTCTTCCAATGCCATATGAATTCTTCCAATTTCGTTACAGAGTTCAAGAGCTCGTTCATGCTGTAGATTAAGCCGAGCAATTCCAAGTCCCATCCTTGCTACTTTCATCGCTTCTAAATATAGTTTGTGCTTAGATAATAGACTTGCTTTTAGTTCGTACATATTGAGGAGCACGTCTAACTTTTGGATCTGGTCAATCTCTTCCCATAATATTTCCAATGCTTTTAACGATTCTTGTGTTTCATCTAATTGATCCAAATAGGTCGCTTTACATATATAAAGTACATGCCAACAATAACGACGTTCTCCTTCTAAATCAAATGATTCAATTCCTTGTTCAACACAAGTCAAAGCCTGTTTTAAATCGTTGCTGAAATAAAAAACACGTCCCAATTCGTTTAAACTAGCTGCTTTCAAGTTTGTCCTTAAAAGCGTTGATTGGTTTTTATCTACAATTCGAATACATTCCACAAAATGATTCTTGGCATTGGTCCAACTACCACGTATTACATAACATTTTCCTTTTAGATATTCGCTAAAAGCATACAATAAATCTAAATTATGTAATGAGATCGCATCCAGTTCTTTTAGCACTTGTTCCGGATTAAATTCTAAAATTCCTTCTAGCGACTCCAATTTCATCTTGATATTCTTTTTTTGTAGTACATTGTTTTCAATCAGCGTCGGAAGCATCTGTAAATCCAGTCCTAACTTCTCACATAGATATAGAAGTTTGTTCTTTTGTTGCGTACTAGATTTTCCTCGTTCGATATTACTAATAGTGGCGGGACTGATGTTGACATCCGCTAGATCCTCAATTCTCATACCCATCTCTTTACGACGTTGTCGAAGTAGTTTTCCTAATTGGATTTGATCCAAATTTTCCAAACTTTTTTCACCTCAATTTAATAATATACCGGTAGGAATAATAATCCAAAATTTAATCTTTTACTTTATTTTGGTAAAAATGATTAAAACATTAAAAAAATTTGATTCAATCAAAGGATTTGCAGAGGAAATTTCAATACGGAACTATCATAATTAGAAAATATTAATTATTTGATAAATTCGGGATACATGAATACAATAAAAGAGGTGATTCTCCTAACTAATCCATGATTTACCAAAAAAACCACTAGAAGGTGATAATGTAAATGATGAGAATGCGTCTAGACGGTACTTATGAAGAAGTTGCCTCGGTAATCAAAGAGTTTCGCACAACCCGCTCTGTAAATCTCTACTATGAGTATGATATCGATCAATTCCCTTCAGATAGAAAAGGAAAAGTAATCTGTTACTTTCAATATGAGCCGCCAAAACGCCAAACACAACGAATTCAACTAACTACATTAAATGGTAAATCCATTACTCTCGATTTATTAGATGGAAGAAAAACAGACATGGGGAACGGAACCACTATCATCAGTGGATATTCTTACGACATTTTTTCGTAATCACCCCTCCTATTCTTACAATCTGTCTATTTTTCCATATTCTATCATTTTAAAAAAATTTGAAAAGGATTTTGTATGAATATTTATTTGTTATCTACTATAAAGGCTTAGGCATTCTCTGCTTCTAAATAGGAGATGCCTTTTTTGTTTGCTCAAAAATGTCAATTAAGAATAATATCCCAATATACAAACACTTTACTTTGCTAAATCGCTAATGTAACATAGAAAACGTTCGTTTCATTCCAACTAATAAAACCAATATGATACACAGAAATAGATGAGGTGAAAAAATTGCAGCAAGCAACATTGAAAAGAGATCTGGGATTCATCAGTGCCATGTCCATCGTAATCGGTTGTGTCATTGGCTCAGGGGTATTTCTCAAACCTGGTGTGGTATTAGGCAGTACAGGTAATACAACGACAGCTTTGTTAGCTTGGCTTGTTGGGGGAATCATCACCATCGCAAGTGGGCTTACCATTGCCGAATTAGCAGCTCGTATACCGAAAACAGGCGGTCTATACACATATATAGAAGAAACGTACGGAAAAACATTGGGGTTCTTAAGCGGCTGGATGCAATCCGTCATCTACGCACCTGGCATTATCGCAGCACTCGGACTTTATTTTTCTTCTTTGTTTGTACACTTTTTTTCACTTCCAGTTTCGTATGAAGTTTGGATCGCTATCCTCACTGTATTATTCTTAACATCGGTCAATATTCTGGGAGCCAAATACGGTGGCTTGGTTCAGAGCCTTACCACTTTTGCCAAATTAATTCCAATCCTGCTGATCATCATTTTTGGTCTCTGGAAAGGCGACGCCCAAGTACTCCATGCTATTGCAAAATCAACAGAGGAAATGAGCTTTTCTGCCGCTGTTTTAGCAACTCTATTTGCTTATGATGGCTGGATTTTAGTAGGTTCTGTTGCAGGAGAATTGAAAAACCCTGCGAAAACTCTTCCAAAAGCAATCACCGCTGGGCTTCTCATCGTAACAGCCAGTTATCTATTCATCAATATTGCTATCTTAAAAGTACTACCAGCACAAACAGTAGTAGATTTAGGAGAAAATGCTGCGAGCACAGCTGCCGGAATTCTTTTCGGCGATTTGGGCGGCAAAATCCTTACTGTTGGGATTATGATCTCTATATTTGGAAGCTTGAATGGGAAAATACTAAGTTATCCACGTATTCCATTTGCCATGGCTCAGCGGAGTCAACTTCCTTTTTCTCGTTATCTAGCAAAGGTATCTTCTAAATGGAATACACCAATCGTTTCAATACTAGGGATTGTGACCTTTAGTATTTTATATATGTTTTTTAGTGATCCAAACTGGTTAACAGATGTCTGTACTTTTACGATTTTCCTGTTCTATATTCTTTCTTTCTTTGCCGTTTTCAAAATGCGTAAGAACTCCTCATCTTCTAGTAATGGGGAGTATCGTGTACCTTTTTATCCCGTAATCCCGATCGTTGCTATTCTTGGCTCTAGCTTCATTATTGTGAATACAGCCATCGAACAGACCAATTATGCGATCTTCTCTATTTTGCTCACCGTCATAGGTCTCCCCATTTTTTGGTGGCAACAGAGAAGAAATAGACTTCAAGGGGAAACACCAACCGCTTCCATCGTATAAAAAATAAAAAGGGGTAGAACAGTACATACTGTTCTACCCCTTTTTTCACTAAAAATCGTTTACTATCAATCCTTTATTATATTTGCTTCTATCCCTATTTCTTGGCAACTTTTTTGGAAGCAGCATCTATCTCCTCCATCTCATCAGGTGTAAGACGGAACTGAAGTGCTCCAATATTATCTTTCGCTTGACTTACTTTGGACGCACCTGGAATAGCTACAACGGTCTCATTATGGGCATGAATGAGCCAATTCAATGCAACTTGACTTACACTGACTTCTCTTTTTTTGGCAATTTCCTCTAGTAGTTGGATAAATGGAAAAGTTTGATACAACCCTTGTGAGCGGAAAGAGGACATATATCTTCTAGGACCTTTTGCCTCTCTTACTAGAGTAGGATTATGATGAAACTTTCCTGTGAGAATTCCTTGTTCCAAAGGCGAGTATGCAATAATGGTAATTCCTAGTTCTTTTGCGGCTTCCATAACCCCGTTATGTTCTATACGACGATCTAATAGGCTGTATTTCACTTGATTAGATACTAACGGGATCCCTTCTTCTGCCAACACACGATGAGCTTCCCGCATCTGTTTTTCAGAGAAGTTACTTACACCGGCAGTTACAATTTTCCCCTCTTGAACTAGCTTTGCCATCTCTTTCATTTGGTTTTCGACACTTGATAGTGAATATGGTTGATGGATTTGATAAAGATGAATGGTACGACCACCTAGGCAATTGATACGATCTTGTATCGTTCGAGTAATGGAACTCGCCGAACGAAACATTGGCCACCACTTCGTAGCAATGAGTGCATCTTTAGCAGGCTTTCCTATGTCCTTTAAAGCCTGGTCAAGTGCTTTTTCCGACTCTCCCCAACCATATGCCTCTGCTGTATCAAACCAATTGATTCCACCTTCTAAGCTGAGTTTAATAATCTGCTTAATCTCGGATTCTTCTAGGACTGGCCAAAACTTCCCAACTAGTCCGTTTCCTTTGCTAAATTGCCAACATCCTAACCCAAGTGGAGAAATTTGAATCTGAGATGTTCCTAAGTTTCGGTATTCTACTGTTTGGATCAATCTAATTCTACTCCTTTTTGTTTCCCGTACTATTTTCAAAACATGTCTTGGTAAGTAAATTTCATTTACAATAATAGAGCTTGTTGCATTAATACAAGTTAAGCGTAGGAGCGCCGCCGGTTTTCCCGCTTCTGCTTGTCCTGCCTGTCCCGAGGGATCTGCTCCGACTCCCTACAGCTCATAGTCGTATCTCAAAAGGAGAATCTGGCTTTTGATTCATTATGCAACATGCTCTAATAATTAAATCCAGGTATATAAAGTATTTTTTCATTAGATCGAGTTAACTACCAAAGAGAAATATATTTATTCTCTAGATTCAAATTTTCTTACGTTTCCATTTTTGGATGCTCCTCTAATTCTCTCATCTGTCTACTAAATAACTTTGTTTTGCATTAATTCGTTGTGAGTTCCTTTTTCAATCAAATACCCGTTCTCCATTACCAGGATCTGGTCTGCATTCTGAACGGTCGTTAGACGGTGAGCCACAATGATCACAGTCTTTCGTTGGTAGACGGGATTATAAAAATTTTGCAGTTTTGCTTCCGTATTCGCATCTAGTACCGATGTAGGTTCATCTAACAGAAGAATTTCTGGCTCCATTAAGAGTATACGAGCAATCCCCAGACGCTGTCTCTCCCTACCAGATAATCGTACTCCACGATCCCCTATCTCTGTCTCTATTCCTTTAGGAAATCTTTTTACTAACTCTTCTAATTGAGCAACCTTTAACACATCCCACAATTCTTTTTCTGTCTTATCAGGTGCCACAAAAAGAAGATTATCACGAATCGATCGACTCCAAAGAAAAATATCCTGAGATACATTCCCATTCTTCTGCGAACACTACTTACTTGATACGACTCTATTGGTTTATCATCCAATAGGATATTCCCTCTTTCAGGCTTATAAAACCTTAGCAGAAGATCCAGCATCATGGATTTTCCTGAATCAAATGGACCTACGATTCCAACCACTTGCTCAGGTTCAATCATAAAGCTACCATCTCGCAAAATAGGACGATCGTCCTGATAAGAAAAGTGAACATGTTGGAACTCTACTTTCCCAACTGGGTTTTGGTATGGTTTGCTTCCAGTTCATCTATGTTAGAGCTAGTGAGATTCATTAAATCCTCATAGCGTTCTTTCTCTGGACGTATACGAATCGCCTCGAAATAAAAATCCATTAACGAATCCAATGCCTGATAAAGTTGTGGCACATATAGGGTAAAAGCAACAAGCTCTCCTTAGCTTAGTTGTTTTTGAAAGATGAGCCAAGCCCCTACAGCAAATAAAATACCGATACACAATGATTTTCATCACCCAAGGATTGAATAACCGAGCACCACTTGAGATAAAAATGGAAGCCAAAATAACCCTCATTGTCTGTCGATAGTTCCACAAGAGGTTCCGTATCTTCAAGCGATACTTAATAAAGCACCCCTCTTTTTAGACACCATGTCATTTTTCAGAATATTATAACTTAACCAACGACGATGTAACATCTATTGACTAATTTTTCCGAAATCGTTGGGATATAAAGGATTTTCTCCCATTGGCAAATGATACTGCTTTATTTCGAACGAATAACCAATATCACTCACACACCCAACAAATAATAATCATATCAATTTAGATGTTTAATTATTAATAAAATACCTCTATTAAATAATAATAATACCTATTTACAATCTTCAAATAAAAGAGTACTATTTTATTGGGTCGAACACCCAACCTTGGTTTCTATGGGAAACTACCATCAAAACATGGGAACCAAGGTTGGAATGTATGGAGTTGATCCTTACACCGCCTTGGTTCCCAAAGAAAGGGGACCATTAAAATGAGAAATCGATTGACTGATTTTCCAGTGGATGCAGAGTTGCGCAAATTTGAGAATGGCTTTGGTTGTGCTTGTGGGGGCAATCATGGAGAGGAGCATGCCAATCCTAGTAGACTCCGTAAGTGGTTGGAAAATATGTCTCACCATTTGAACTTAAACTGGCTATTTATCTGGATTGAAATGATGTTCACAACATTCATTGGTCACAAAATCACACCAGAGAAGCTAGCAAATATTTATCGTTATGTATGTAGCTATGGTATGGCGTTAATAGGGTTAGCTGGGCTTGTAATATTGCATAGCATTGGAGAAGCTCGGACAGCGAGTTCGAGTCTTTTTACAGAGCTACTGCATTTTCTAACCGATTCTGCAGGTTTAATTTTGTTCCTCATTATATTCATATGCTTCACTATGAGTCGCAAAAAGCACTGGTGGTGTTTGCTAAAACTTTCCGCTGTTATCAATGCGTTATTGTTTTTAGGGGTCAACTGCTGGTCGATCTATGAATCGCTTGTGAAAATGGACAAGAATGTAGGGATCGTTCACACAGAAGTAGCGAAGTTTGCGCTGTTAGCTTCACTCCTGCTATTCGTAACTTATATCGTCTTTTATCAATCGATTAAACTAGGAACTTCTAAATATCATCAAGATCAGCTGATCCATCTAGAAAATGACCTTGCAATGCATTTGGTTATCGCTGGAACCCATCTCATTTTTTCATTGCTCAACTTAAATACCACACTACCAATCGATCATTTTCTTGGCGGTGTGATCTCTCTGTACTATATGAAACGTGCGTTATCTATTGTTCGATCACGTTCGATAGAGTTTGCCCATTTTATCTATGATGACTGGAAAAACTCTGATTCCTATCCATCTGAAAAGAGTGATTAGATAGGAAAATTTCCCCTAGTTTCTATTTGCAACTAGGGGGATTTATTTATTTTTCATTCTGAGAAATTCAAAGTTTATACAGGCTTCTTGTTCCAAATTAAAAAAAAGTCGATATACTAATTAGAAACTATTTGGAAAAAGCTATATCTCTCTTTTTCTCAAACAAGGGGACCAGAGAGATGTAGCTTTCGTGCTGCATCTAAATTCATAAAAAGGAGCGAGATGCAGTATGGGAAATAAAAAAAGCCTCCGTGGGGTAAAGTTCATGTGATGAAATCAGGCAAATTAGAAGGTTTTGGGGGCTACTAGAAAAAACTATTCATAATCTGAAAAAAGCCTGCTTCTCTCCCCGCTAAATAGTTAAGACACATCTAATTTACTAGGTGTGTCTATTTTATTTTCTTTATAGAGCTTGTAGATAAATCAAAGTTAAGCTCATAGTCGCATTTCAAAAGGAGAAAACCTCTGGCTTTAGGCTCATTATGCAACATGCTATATATAAACAAAAATAATAATATGTAAAAAGTTTTTATTTATCATTTGGTAGATCAACTATGAATAGACTATAGATGAACAATTTTATGAAAAACGTTTGACATGTTACAAAAAATCATTTAGTATGGAAAATAATTATATAAGACTTACTTCTTATCCAGAGAGACGGAGGGACTGGCCCTTTGATGTCTCGGCAGCGGATCTATATGCACTATATATAGAAACTGTGCCAATTCCTGCAAGCATATTGCTTGGAAGATAGGAAGAGTAGTTTTAAAAAATAGTCCGGACTATTTTTGTAAAACGCCTCTTTCCATCGACGAAGGAGGCGTTTTTTTCGTCTGATCAATTTTTGAAAGGAGCCCTGTAATGATTCAACTCGTAGACATCCAAAAAACCTATCCAGGCGACCCACCCGTTCAGGCATTACAAGATATTCAACTCCATGTTTCCAAAGGTGAAATATTTGGCGTCGTTGGTCTAAGCGGAGCTGGAAAAAGCACATTAATCCGATGTGTAAATTACTTAGAAGAGCCCTCAGGAGGAGAAGTATTAATCCAAGGAACTCCTCTGTCATCCCTAAGTCCATTTGAATTACGAAAAACAAGACAAAAAATTGGGATGATCTTTCAACAATTTAATCTACTTAGTTCACTTACTGTGTTCGAAAATATTGCCATGCCTTTACGGCTGATTGGTAAATCTTCTAGTGAAATAGAGACCAAGGTGAAGGAGTTACTCCAATTTGTGGATTTGTCCGATAAAATATCCAACTATCCGGATCAACTTTCTGGGGGACAAAAACAACGAATCGGAATTGCTCGTGCCTTAGCAAATGACCCTGACATCTTGCTTTGTGATGAAGCTACCTCGGCTTTGGATCCAGACACCACACAGGCTGTCTTACATCTACTTCGCCGAGTGCGAGATACCTTTGGAGTTACCATCCTGCTCATTACTCATGAGATGGAGGTAATTCGAGATCTTTGCGATCGAGTAGCAGTTATGGAATCTGGTAGAATCGTCGAACAAGGTTCCGTGTACGAGGTCTTTGCCAAACCTCAATCTCCTACTGCTAAGCGATTTGTTCGTACGATCTTCTCAGATCAGCTACCCAAATCTGTACAAGAAAAGTTACCTCCAGAAGAACAGCTTTTTAGAATTGTTTTCTCCGGTGAGAGTGCGGCTGATCCAATCGTGACAGATGTAATTCGGAAATTTCCGATTCAATTAAATGTTCTACAAGGCAATATTACCGAACTCCAAGGAAAGCCATTTGGTAATTTAATCATTGGACTTCGGGGAGAACCCACTTCTATCGCGCAAGTACTTACCTATTTTAAAGAGAAAAAAGTACTGGTAGAGGAGGTGAAACTCCATGCCGTTTGATTGGAACACATTTTTACCACAGTTGTGGGAAGAAAGTATTGCAACCTTAATCATGGTGGTAGTCTCCCTTCTCTTTTCAGTACTAATTGGTTTTCCACTAGGTGTTGTACTTGTTATCACAAGACCTGGCCATATCGTCGAAAATAAAGGGATTTTTCAAATACTGAATGCCATAATCAATGTATTACGTTCCGTTCCGTTTATCATTTTGCTTGTTGCCATCATTCCATTTACTCGAATGATCACTGGTACTTCCATTGGGACAGCGGCAGCAATTGTACCCCTTATCTGCTATGCTGCACCTTATGTTGCAAGATTGATAGAAAACTCTTTATTAGAAGTAGACGATGGTGTTTTAGAAGCTGCCAAAGCAATGGGTGCTACCTCTTGGCAAATCATCTGGCGCTTCCTATTACCTGAAGCACTAGGATCTCTGGTTCTCGCTATTACCATTGCTACTATTGGCCTTATCGGAGCTAGTGCCATGGCAGGAGCAGTAGGTGGTGGTGGAATAGGTGATTTAGCAATTACCTATGGATATAACCAATTTCAAGTCGAAGTAATGATCATCACAGTACTACTTCTCGTTGTTCTAGTACAAGGTGTACAGTCACTAGGAAACTATCTATCTCAAAAAATTCGGAGGAAATAATCGATGAAAAAACAAAAATGGATTTTACTCACCTTTACCATATTACTCGCACTCGGAAGCCTAGTAGGATGTAGCAGTAATGCAGAAGAGACCACTGTCAAAGTAGGAATTAGCGGTTCCGATACACAAGTATGGGATTTCATCGCCAAAAAAGCGGAAAAAGAGGGAGTCAAGATCGAAGTCGTCACCTTCTCTGATTATGTCCAACCAAACTTAGCTCTAGCTGATGGTAGTATTGATGCCAATGCTTTCCAAACAATCGCTTACCTGAACCAATTTAAAAACGAACGTAAACTAGACATCAAACCGATTGGTACTACTGTTATCGCACCGATGGGAATCTACTCTAAAAAATATAAAAATATAAATGATATTCCAAATGGTTCTACCATTACGATTCCAAACGACCTAACCAATGGTGGTAGAGCTTTACTCCTCTTAGAAAAAGCAGGATTAATTAAAATGAAAGCAGACTTTAATGGAAAAGGCTTGACCGAATCGATTGAAAGTAACCCAAAAAACCTGAAAATAGTTCCAGTCGCTGCTCCTCAAACCCCTCGTTCTATGGATGATGCAGCAGCAGCTGTGATCAACAATGGAATTGCGGTAAGTGCAGGACTAAGCCCTGTAAATGATCCAATTTTCCGCGAGGACGAAACTGCTAAACCATATATTAATGTAATTGCAGCACAAACCAAACGTGCCAATGAACCTGCATTACAAAAACTAGTAGAACTCTATCAATCAGAAGATGTTCATAAATACATTGAACAAATTTATAAAGGCGGAACTATTCCAGTCGTAACCCCTGTAAGTGAAATCGAGAATTTCTAAGGAGGAACACAAGATGAGTATTCCCGTACAAAGCCAAACTCGTGAAATTATCAATCAGTTTTTAGATGCAACTAAAGACAAATGGATTCAGGTAAGCCATGCGATTCATGATCGGCCTGAGATTGGAAATCAAGAGTTCTTTGCTTGTGAAACCCATACCAAAACCCTGCGTGAGTATGGATTTGAGGTGGAAGTAGGCATTGCTGGTCATGAGACAGGATTTATTGCACGAAAAAAAAGTACGAAAACCGGCCCTATTATTGGATTCTTAGCAGAATACGATGCTCTACCTGGGCTTGGTCATGCTTGCGGGCATAATATTATCGGAACAGCAAGTGTTGCAGCTGGAATTGCGCTTGGGGAATTAATTGAAAATATAGGTGGCGAGGTAGTTGTTTTTGGAACTCCTGCTGAAGAAGGGGGACCCAACGGAAGCGCTAAAGGAAGCTTTGTCAAAGCAGGTTATCTCCAAGGAGTGGATGCATGTGCGATGATTCATCCTAGTGCAGATAGCTCCACCACTACCCCATCACTTGCTGTTGATCCTCTAATCTTTTCCTTCTACGGCAAACCTGCTCATGCCGCAGCAGCACCAGAAGAAGGAATCAATGCTCTAGATGGAGTAATCCAGCTTTATAATGGAATTAATGCTCTACGCCAACATCTGACAGACGATGTACGTATTCATGGAATTATCAGCAATGGTGGTGAAGCACCAAATATTGTTCCAGCTTATGCAGAAGCTCGCTTTTTTCTTCGAGCCGCCAAACGTTCTACCCTTAATAAAGTAACACGTAAGGTAAAAGCAATCGCTGAAGGTGCTGCGCTGGCTACTGGTGCCAGAGTAGAAATCAAACCACTACAAAATGAAGTGGACGAACTACTTCCTATTGCCTCTTTTGATGAAGTTGTTGCTCAAGAGCTCGAACTCCTTGGTGAGACAGTTGCACGTAACAGTACCAAAGGGATTGGATCTACCGATGCTGGAAACGTGAGCCAAGTAGTTCCTACTGTTCACGCTTATATCAAAATCGGACCATCTGACTTAGTCGGTCATACAGATGAATTCCGTGAAGCAGCTAAATCTCCACTGGGAGATGCAGCTTTGCTGAAATCAGCCAAAGCCCTTGCCTTATCAGGCTATCGGCTACTAACAGAGCCAGAGTTACTTAGTACGATTCAAAAAGATTTTCGGAAGGAAAAAGCCAAAAACGTACGATAAAGAAAATTTCCTCTATTTATAACGAAAGCTCCTTATACCCTTCACCTAACGGTATAAGGAGCTTTGTCTATAGATAGGAGTATACTAGTAGCAGTATAAAATAACTGCGAGAAGTCCGAACAAGAGATTTCAGGGAACCTAATAATAGTTAACAAATTATTCACAAAATTACATTATAACTATCTAGTTTCTTTTTTCATTTCTGTTATGATAATGTTCTTAATAAAAATCAGGTGCCAAAAAGATGGCACCTGTGGGTGCTTTCTTTTTGGCCAAAGGAGGCACTCATTATGACGGAAAAAAACACAGGAAAATTGGTACGATACTTTTTGGACAAAGTAGAGGAATTTAGCACTAATAATCGTAGACTTCTTAAATACGAAGAATATCTAGAAATGTCTAAGGTTTGGGAAGCGATCAAATCTGGACAAATCCACACAAAACAAAAAGTAGACCAAGAACTAGCTAGACTAACAGACAAATGGTCAAACAAGGGAAAGTCGGTTCTTAATTACATTAACGATTATTATCAATATCGCCGTGATTAAGGATTAGACCTTTCCAATACCCTATCGCAATTTGATAGGGTATTTTTTATTGAAAGTGCATTATTTTCGTCAATCCAATATTCATCTTTAAAAAAGCAGATTCCCTCATTTTGAGGGAACCTGCTGATAGTTTATGGAAATCCCGATTGTAATTAGAAGAATTTCTAATTATATGCATATCATATTTTCCAACCAGCATTACACAGTTACTCTATTTTCTCTAGTTCTAGAAGTAGATCCCCTGCCTCGATCGTCTCCTCTGCCTTCACATGGAGCCTTTTCACTTTGGCTAGATAAGAAGCTTGTATGGTAGTCTCCATTTTCATCGCTTCCGTAATGAGTAGGTGCTCCCCTTTTTGCACTGTGTCGCCTTCATCTACTAATACCTTTAGTACTTTTCCAGGCATAGTAGCCCCAATTTGTGCTGGATTCCCTGGCTCTGCTTTTTGTCTAATATCAACTGATACATTGGCGGATAGATCGCGAACTGTAACCTCTCTAGGTTGTCCATTTAACTCAAAATAGATCGTTTTCGTACCCGTAGCAGACAATGGTCCTATCGCTACTAATTTGATAATAAGTGTTTTCCCACGTTCGATCTCCACTTTGGTCTCTTCACCTGAACGTAATCCATAAAAAAACGAAGGCGTGTCCAAAACAGATATATCTCCAAACTGATTACTGTTATTCACTTGATCCAAAAAGACTTTTGGATACATGACATAACTCATAACGTCTTGTTCACGAACGGGGCAACCAATTTTTTCGGTCAATTCACTTGCTACTGCTTCTAGATCGATTGGGGCTAGAAGTTCACCAGGACGACAAGTAAAATAATCTCGACCTTGTAGTATGACATCACGTAATTTAGCAGGAAAACCACCAGGAGGCTGCCCTAGATAACCTTGAAAAAACTGAATGACAGAATCCGGGAAATCCAACTGATCTCCTTTATCATAGATGTCTTGCTCTGTCAGGTTATTCTGTACCATAAACAAAGCCATATCACCTACCACTTTCGAAGAAGGTGTTACCTTTACAATATTGCCAAACATTTGGTTTACCATTGCGTAAACACGTTTTATCTCTTCCCAACGATGCCCCAATCCAACCACTTTTGCTTGCTGAAGAAGATTGGTATACTGCCCTCCTGGCATCTCATGTTGATAAACTTCAGAGCTAGGAGATTTCATCCCAGTATCAAAACCAGCATAATAAGGTCGTACATCTTCCCAGTAATTAGCGAGTTGTTGAAGATGAGATCGATCTAGTTTTGTATCCCTTGGCTCACCGATCATTGCGTCGACTAACCCATTTAAACTTGGTTGCGAAGTAAGTCCCGCCATCGGACTAAGCGCAACATCAACAATATCTACACCAGCTTCTTGGGCTTTGAGCAAAGTGGCCATTTGGTTCCCACTTGTATCGTGTGTATGCAAGTGAATGGGGATACCAATCTCTTCTTTGAGTGCTTTCACAAGCTGATAAGCTGCGTATGGCTTTAACAGGCCTGCCATATCTTTAATCGCTAAAATATGAGATCCTGCTTTCTCCAATTCTTTAGCCAAATTCACATAATAGCGAAGAGTATACTTATCTTCTTTTGGATCAAGTATGTCACCTGTATAACAAATAGTTGCTTCTGCAATTTTGCCTACTTCCCGAACGGAATCAATTGCAACACGCATACCTTCGATCCAATTTAGGCTATCAAAAATGCGGAATACATCAATTCCTCCATCCGCAGCTAATTGGATAAACTTTTGAATCACGTTATCTGGATAATTGCTATACCCTACTGCATTGGCTCCACGGAATAGCATTTGAAATAATATATTCGGTATTTTTTTGCGTAGATGGCTTAATCTTTCCCAAGGATCTTCGTTAAGGAAACGCATACTTGTATCAAAGGTAGCTCCTCCCCACATTTCCAAAGAAAAAAGATTCGGTGCTAACTTCCCTGTTGCTTCTGCGATCCGATATAAATCATAGGATCTAACACGAGTAGCAAATAAAGATTGGTGAGCATCTCGGAATGTTGTATCGGTTACAAGTAACTTCTTACTTGCCTGAATCCATTTCATCAAACCTTCTACACCGTACTCTTCCAATACTTGTTTGGTTCCTTTTGGAAACTCCTGTTCCGAGGTGATGATGGGGACACGTGGAATAGCAAAGGTGGGCTTCTTTGTTTGGACAAGACCTGGATGTCCGTTCACAATAGTCTGTCCTAAATAATTGAGTAGTTTGGTAGCTCTGTCTTTCCGTTCTGGGAATTGGAATAATTCTGGAGTACGATCGATAAATGATGTGTCATAGGTGCCTTTCTGAAAATCGGGATGTTGAATTACGTTTTCTAGAAAAGGAATATTGGTTGCTACCCCACGGATTCGAAATTCTTTCAGGGAACGAAGCATTTTGCTTGCTGCCTGTTCGTAGGTAAGCGCCCAAGAAGAGACTTTCACTAACAGTGAGTCATAGTGTGGAGTAATCACAGCTCCTCTGTAACCATTTCCCGCATCAAGTCGGATACCAAATCCACCACCAGAACGATACACCAATAATCGTCCAGTTTCAGGTAAAAAATTATTAGCTGGATCTTCTGTTGTAACTCGACTTTGAATAGCATAACCACGGGAAGTAATGTCACTCTGTTGGAAAATCCCAATCTCGGGATCTTCCAAGCGGTATCCTTGTGCAATCATAATTTGAGACTGAACAATATCAATACCAGTGACCAACTCTGTAATAGTATGTTCTACCTGTACACGTGGATTGACCTCTATAAAATAAAACTGCTCTTCTGGAGTAACAAGAAACTCCACAGTACCTGCATTGTAATAACCAGCTGCTCTCATTAAGTTTAATGCTGCTTCATACATCTGTTCTTTTAATTGTTGAGAAAGCGCCAGACTGGGTGCAACCTCTACCACCTTTTGATGACGACGCTGGATCGAGCAATCTCTCTCTAATAAATGAACTAAACGTCCGGCTCGATCCCCCAATATTTGCACCTCAATATGTTTGGGACACTCTAAAAATTTTTCTAGATATACCGCTGCATTCCCAAAAGCAGATTTAGCTTCCGATCGAGCACGATCTAGCGATTCTACGAGTTCATCAGCATGATGGACAATGCGCATTCCACGTCCACCGCCACCTGAGATCGCCTTAATGATAATAGGATAACCATGTTCCTCTGCAAAGCTTTCTGCTTCTTGGAATGTTTGAATCGGTTCTGGGGTACCTGGAATAACCGGGATCCCTGCGCGGATTGCCGTCTGTCTTGCTTCTACTTTGTCTCCAAACATCTGGATATGCTTTGCAGAAGGGCCAATAAACGTAATCCCTTCCTCTTCACATCTCCTAGCAAAAAGAGTATTTTCCGCCAAAAAACCATATCCTGGGTGAATCGCATCGGCATTAGTACGTTTTGCTACATCTAAAATATTCTCGATGTCTAGATACGCTTCTACAGGACCTTTCCCTTGACCGATCAAATGGGCTTCATCTGCTTTAAATCGGTGTAACGAAACACTATCTTCTTCCGAGTAAACAGCAACCGTACTAAGACCTAATTCTGTACAAGCTCGAAAAATACGAATCGCAATTTCGCCACGATTAGCTACCAACACCCGTTGAAAACGCTTTCGCAAATGCAATATTAACACCCTCCTCCAATGATAAATGGCATCTCTCACATAATAGTACCATTATTTTGTGTATCGGGAGAAGCTTCGAAACAAGAAGGAACTTTTCACCTATTAATCAGTAAAAAATGCTATTAGCTTCCTATTTAAAAACGCTTTGGCTCAAAATAAAACAGCGTGTTCCTCTTCATACAATACTTAGAGGAACACGCTGTATCATGTACAAATATTTTTATCTTTATGTATACCAAGTGTCGAGTGTCACGTTATCATCATCTATCTATTTCTATTTACTATTTTTTTCTGTTACGAGGGCTGCGATCTTATCGAACGCTTTTGATTCATTGGAGCTTGATACCATCTGAATCCCCATCTCTTGAATACGTTTGTACGCTTCATCCAATTTAGCTTGTAATGTTCCGATCGTTTCATTCGCTTTTTCTAACTGTGTTTTCATTTGATCGCGCTCTGATTCTAAGATACGCTTGTCTGCTTCCACTTCTTTACGTAATGCATTTTCACGGATAGCTAACACTTTTTTAATCTCAGCATCTGCTTTGGATTGAGCTTCTGCTTTCGTTTCTTCGATCTTCGCTGGTATAGATGCTACTTCCGCTTCCAACGTTTCCATTTTCTCTTCTCGTTTTTCAATCAAAACTTCTCTCTCTGTAAGAGACTTTTTATATTCAGCTAACTCAGCGTTTTTCTTTTCGATTTCTTCGTTAAACATTTTCCGCTTACTGGTCAACTCATCTTCTAAATGATCATGTGCTTGTTTTTTATGACGTTCAAAATCGTATTGGAATTCTTCTTCGTTGCGTTTTTTCCCTTGGAGTAACTTTTCATTTTGTTCTTTGACCATTACCTCATACTGCTCTTTGGACTTTTTAATGGTCTCCTTGATCTCATTCAGTTGCACTGTAGCTTCTTCTTTTGATTCAGTCAACTCTTTTTCTTGTGCCAATTTGAGTTCTTGATGAGCATTGACTAAACCTGCTAGCGTATGTGCATGCTTCTCAATACCAAAGAGTTCCTTTAATTCTGCTTCCTTTATGGTGATTGCATCTTGAATCGTCTCTAAATTTGTAGCTTGTGTAGTAATATCTGTACTAACTTGGCCTAGCAATCCAGTAATCGATTTAGATAAGTCAGATATTTTTTCTTCAATACTTACTTCTACGATTTCATTTGCTTTGGTGATGGTTTCGGTTTCTTTTTTAGCTGTTGTCTCTGCAATAGCATTTAACTTGCCTTTTTCTAATTCAACAATTTTTTTCTCTGCTTCTCGTAGTGCAGTTATAATAGTAGCTTTTGTATCTTTTTCCGTTATTTTTTTCATGATGTTCTCCTTGATGAATAAATTTATGAGGACACTCATCATATTAGAACAAACGTTCCCTTTTGTCAATTCAGATAAATAAAAAAATACGGACTTTATTTTTATTTGATTATGATTGCCTCACTTATTAATCCACTATGAAAGCTCTTAATTAGAAATAAATCCTTTTTTATCGAATAATATGTGAAAGGCAAATATAAACAAAACAATGAGTTATATTTATGATATAATTTTGATAACTGACCATGAGACATTCGTCTCCGAGCAAAAGATAAGGCAAATTACCATTATGTACACCAACTCTGAGTCGCAGCAGAACCACAACCAGCAGATCGACCGTCTGGAATCTATGATCTTCCAGCTGCTTGAAAAGGTCACCCGGATCGAAGTTCAGAACAATGAACTCCAGTCCACCCTCTCGAATGTCGAGCGAAAGGTCAAGAACCTTAGCGAAGACCTCCAGTCCACTGAGGAGCTCCTGAGCAAGAAGATGAAGGCGCACGTTGAGGACATTCTCGACGAACTCAAGCGACGGTGACGAGAGTTGCTAATTTGTTGGTAATCCAATCAAATTAGCAAATTCCCCCTGTGTTTTTACAAACAGGGGGAATTTTATTTGTTATTGTTTTTGTCACATAATCTGACTATTTAAAATGGAATATTTTTTTTCCTTATAATATAATAATCATACACTGACCGAGAGACACTGTCTCCCGAACGAAAGAAGCAGCACATGTCGAAGCTCAACATCCAGTCCAAGCTGCCCCAGAACCTTCAGAACAAGATCCAGCTCCTGGTGGACATGGTCCTCCAGTTGGTCGTCAGGGTCCAGGTCGAGGCTATGGCCCGACTCGGCGAGTTCGACGCCAAGCTCGAGACCAAGCTCAACGAGTTCAAGTTCCAGTACCAGATCAAGCGCAACAAGTTCCAGTACATGCTCCAGTTCAAGCTCAACGAGCTCAAGCAGAAGTTCCAGCGCCAGCCCAAGACCCAGCACGAGATCTCGTACACCACCCACTACCTGACCATCCAGACGGGCGACCAGACCCCGCAGATGGTCACGATCAAGCACATCATGATCCGCCACACCGAAGTCCGGTAAGCGCAACTTGCTAATCGTTGGTCTCTCCTTCGATTAGCAAAATTCCCCCTGAATTCATTCGAATACAGGGGGAATTCTATTTTATTCATGCGTTATTACTGATAATAATAACTGATATTTTTTTCGCCCCCTGATCCACATCAGCAAGTTCCTCTATATTTCATCTATGTCTTTATACACTTTTCAAATGCATACATAAATAACATAGTTCAGAATATACCATCGATTATTATTTCAAAGATTGATATACTTTTTTCATAATTGATTTGCAAAATCCAGCTTAGTGGGGTAATAGTATGGAATTTAACTTTAAGCATTGGGTACAAATCTTTGAGAAAAATCGTAGGATGTTCTGTCCCCCCAATTGGAATGATCATTACCAATTAACAAAAGAAGAATACCAAACGATATATAAATCCATTCAGCAATTTCAAAAAGGCGAAAGCTCTGATGGAAAAAAATTATTAGCAGCTGCTGAACGGCAGATACACCATTTAGAAGATCAAAGTTATGTAAAAGCTATCAAGCTTTTTATAAAAGAAGAACAAAATCATGCCCGATTATTAGGTAAATTTATGGTAAAACAAGACATACCCAAGCTCCAATCTCATTGGTTGGATAATTTCTTTCGTTCACTAAGAAAAACGTATGGTATTCAGTCTTATGTTACAGTCCTACTTACTGCAGAACTTATTGCGATAATTTACTACCAAGCATTGCGTAAAGCAACCAATTCTCCTATTTTGATTGCTATTTGTAATCAGATATTATCAGATGAAGAAAAACATATTCGTTTTCAGTCCATCACGTTACATAGATTATGGAGACATCGTTCCTCTTTTTCTATCTACTGTCGTAACTCAGTTCGAAAAATCCTAATGTATAGTACCATCTGGATCGTATGGAGAAACCATTATAAAGTGCTCAAAGCAGGTGGCTATTCTTTGACTCATTTTGCAAAATCCGTGCTAAAAGAATATCGGAAATCAAATAAAATTATTACGCTAGGAGATAGAATAGAATCAACCATGGTTTCGGTTCAGTAGAATGTTTACTATTTGTTATGTTACACAAAAAATAAAAGGACCCAAAAGTCCTTTTATTTTTAGCTTTCTAAGTGTCTCGTTGATCCGAAATAGTAGAATTACTCTTCATACAAATGGTCAATATTTAGCTGTGGAACTCGATTAGTAAGCATATTTTCGTATATTTCATCGATATGACCATTCTCTTTTAATTTCTCATATCCTTCTTGCTCTTCTGGGTTAACTCTTTTCCCATTCATGTAGTAATGGGCAACAAAGTCCCCGTCATACTCATTCACTTCTATTTTTAAATTAATATTAGGAATTAGTTCTAAAATATCTTTTTCCTTTTCTTCCATTTTCGCTATTTTTTCTTCTTTAGTTAAACTTTTATCATCTCGTAAATCGTAATAAACCGTTAAATACATTGCTGAGTTTTCATAAACACTTTGTAAAGACCACTCTTTAAACTTATAAATATCCTTATAGTTATCAAAAAATTTATCCGGATTTTGTTCATAAGCTAACTCTGAGGTAGTCTGGTGTTCAATCTGTGCATCTGAAAGATAGGTTGAAGGAAGGTCTGTAACTTTTTTGAATAGCTCTTTTATATAGACCTGATCTAGATGCCTTTCTAAACTTCTTGATATAGGATGTAGGTTATCTATTAATATTTTTTGTTCAGCCCCATTTTTATCTGTGTAAACAATTTCCCAAGTTTTGTACTTAATTTGAGGCATATAACTTTCTGCTATCTCTTCCCCAGAATGAACGACCTTCCACTCTCCAAGGGTGTAGTTGAGAAATTGTTTATATATCTTCGTATAATCTTCCTCATGTTTTTGGGCATAGCAACCCGTTAGCAAAAACATGATCAATATAGAAACGAACCCCTTAAATATGAAAGTTTGCTCTTTTCTCATAAAATACCTCCTACATTTTTTGACGCATTATATTAATTCTATTAGTATATTGCATAATGAGCCTAAAGCCAGAGGTTTTCTCCTTTTGAAATGCGACTATGAGCGGTAGGGAGCCGGAGCAGATCATAAGCGCGAAAACCGGCGGCGCACCTATGTTTAACTTTGATTTATGCAACTAATTCTATTATTAATTAATTCCCAATCAAAGATAACTATATAAATAATTAAATGCTTTTATTTAATTTATAAAAACGATCCTGACTACCTCTTAAAATCAGATAGTTTTTAATATAAACATTTTCCTATAACAAAGTTTTATTAAAGAGGAATATTATTAATTGATATACCCTTCCCATTTATCTGTATTTTTTGTATAATAAACATACTGTACCCGAGTAGTTAGGAGTCCGTAGTGGACTGGCTCGTCGACGTTCTGTCGTGGATCATCAACGCCATCGTGCTCATCCCGAGCACGGTCTTCAAGGCGTGGGAGCAGTCGATCGTGAGCGACCCGGAAGGGACCGCTCTCGTGTTGACCATGCTCACCCCCACGATGATCGTTGGTACGTGGTCCATCATCAAGTGGATTCGGGAACGGATTTCGCGTTGATGATGGGTCCATCATTTAGTGGATGAAGCGTAAGCTAAATCGCACTGAGTGATGGAAATCATGCATGCTAGGTAGATCTCGATCTATCCTAGCATGCATGATCTATTTTTAGGGATAAAATTAAGCCTTTGAAACGAACTTAGATTCGTTCCAAAGGCTTTCTGATAATAGAGCTTCATTGGAAGATAATTGATTTAGATGGTATCGATTACTTAATAAGCGAGTCATCTAGTAAAATCCATCGTGATGATCTAGTTCACTGAACCTATCCATATTATTCTGACAGCACTGGCACTTCGAATTTGAATTTGGTTCCTACGCCAATCTCGCTAGAGACGTCCATCTGTCCGCCATGCAACTCTATAAACTCCTTGGCAATAGCCAATCCTAGCCCTGTTCCACCAGACACACGATTTCGGCTTTTCTCCCCCCGATAAAATCGTTGAAAAAGATACGGTATCTTCTCAGGTGGAATTCCTTTTCCAGTATCTGAAACTTCTACTTGCATCTTTCCTGTAGGTAGCAACTGTACACTTACTATGACAGAGCCTCCCTCACTATACTGAACAGCATTGCCAAGCAAATTGATGAGTACCTGTTTCATTCGAGCAATATCCCAATAAACTTCTTGCTCTGTATCACACTCCAAGGTAATGGTGATCTCGTGGGATTCTGCTTCCCACTGAAACACTTCAATCACCTCTTTTAACAAGCTACTTATGGGGAACCAACTTTTCTCTAAACGAAGTCTATTCCCTTCAGCAAGGCTTAGAGCTTGAAGATCTTGAATAAGTTGAGTCATACGAAGCGTTTCATCATAAACAGGAAGAATAGACTGTTGGAATGCTAGAGGTATGTCCTCCTGTAGCAAGTTCTCCAGTTGCCCTCGAACAATAGCAAGAGGAGTTCGTAGTTCGTGTGAGACATCAGCTACCATCCTGTGATGATCTTCTTTTTCTCGCTGAAGTTGAGAACTAATCTCTTGCACCGTCTGATAGATCGACTGAAGCTCTATTGGCAATGTCCCCGAAATAAGATATTGGTCCGGATGGGTTATAAGGCTCTCTATCTTTTCTCTTAGATCTTCCAATCGTCTATGCTGCTTTTGGAAATAAATGATACATCCTAGTAGGATTGCAATTAGTAGGAGGAAGAACAAGAGAAAGAATCCACCTTGTAACCATAGATTCGGAGCAGTAGCAAATACCCAACCAAGACCAAAAGCAGAACTTAAAATAACAAATGTGAGCATCGATATTGTAAATATAGGATATGCTCTATTCTTATTCATACGCGATCTTCCCAAGTATATCCCACACCAAAAACAGTTCGTAATGATTGGAAATTAGGCTGGATCTCCTTGCATTTCTTCCGCAAGTTAAAAATATGGGTATCGATGGAACGCTCATATCCTAGATACTCAGCTCCTAATACACTTTCAACCAATTGAGCACGGCTCCAGACACGCCCTGGCTTCTGTACTAGGAGTGATAAAATTTTAAACTCAGTTTGAGTCAGATTTAGCTTATTACCAGCTAAAATCGCCTGATGCTGATCAACATAGAGAATAAGCTCTCCATAGACAACCGTAGCCGATCCTGGCTCTGTGCTAGGTTTAGTACGACGAAAGATTACCCTCATCCTCGTTACTAGTTCTCGATAAGAAAAAGGCTTCGTAATATAGTCATCTGCTCCTAACTCCAAACCAAGTAGTTTCTCTACCTCATCTCCACGTGCAGTAAGAAAAATAACCGGAACCTCACTAAACTTCCGCAACTTTTTTAATAGCTCGATCCCAGTCAGTTCTGGCATCATCCAATCCAATAATATTAGATCATAGTTCTCCTGTTCTATGCGTATTAAAGCTCGTATGGGGGAAGATTCGGGCACTACATTATATCCTTCACCTGTTAGATACTCCGCAATGGAATGCAGAAGGATCTGTTCATCTTCTACGATTAAAACTTTTTCTCTCATAAGGTTCCCTCCAAAAAAAAGAAGCAGGGGAGAATAAATTTTGCCATTATTCTCTCCCGCCATATTGTAACGAATAGATAGAAAAGAAAAAAGTTTACGATGCATATCTTGTTGCTTCAGCTGGAGTATACCTCATGGATGCTTTTGCAGGAAAACAGGAGCATATTATGGTAATAAAGTATGCTACTCCAAAATAGAGAACGAGCTTCGAAATTGGTAGTTCAATCGTAGTAGAACCAGGTTCCCCACTAAATACAGCCGTCAATAGGAGGTATCCAACATAAGCTCCTAGTGTAAGGCCTAATAGTATCCCCTGCATAGCTAGGACGGATCCTTCCATTATAACTCCAAGCCAAATGTGTTTTTTCTCCATCCCTACAGCACGAAGCATACCTAACTGCTGCCTACGCTCACGTATCACTCGATATAAAATCGTCATTAAACCGCAGATTCCGACAACTGTTGCCAATCCGCTAAATGCTTCTAATAATCCTAGAATGATTTGAGTAAAGGAAAGCCCAGCGACAAATGCGAGTTCTGGATTCTTTAATTGATAGATTCCCAGCGTATTTAACTTTTGTTGTAACTTTTCATATAAGACTCCTGTTTTTTTCTCATTCCCTGCTTCAAATAACCAATATGTTGTGATTCCTCTCGATCCTTTGCTTAATCGATCCACTTCCTCTTTTTGCAGAAAAATCCCAGAAGAGGTCCCATATCCATACATAGTTCCCTCATACTTGGCTAGTGCGATCACTTCTTTTTCCACTTCTATCCCACTAGGAAGCTTTAGTTTTAGGATATCCCCCACCTTAGGGTAGTTTCCATGCTCATCCACTACCATCATTTCCGATACGATAATCGCCTTCGGATTATGACCTAGCTCTTGCCAAGCTTGACGATCTGTGGTGAAACGAGTGGCTTTCGATTTGAGTGGTATCTGGACTATCTCCATAAATGCTTTTTCTACCCCATTGAGATTGGCTCCCATAAAATTCTCTAACTGCCACTGAGTCACTTGAGTTGTCGTTTTTAGATTCTCTACCTTTAATCTTGCTATCTCTTCTTTCGTTTCGGGCAGGACTTCTTCCCTTGTTTGTGCTAACAAATGATATCCACCCAAGGCATTTTTCCCACTCATTTCTTCTAACAATGGACTAAGAGTACCATTCACTACACTAGAAAGGCCTAGTAGAAACATCACCGAGGTAAAGAGAATGAGCAGATAAGCACTCCTCTTTTTTGCTTGCAAAGGGTAGCGGAAAAAGAGGCGAAGCGTCTGATACAATTTAGGACGTCCTCGGAAACAACGCTCGATCCATTGTAAAACAACTGGATAACCAACTAAGACGAATGCAATCGTAAGGACAATAACTCCCAATCCTACAATGAGATTTCCAAGTAACAGCATTACCTCTTGATCCTTCTCAGCCAGCCAAGTTTGGTAGTCGTTAGATTGACCTAGATAAGCTACTGTCATAGCAGCGATCCCTAGAAGAACGCTGATTAATATCCGGGCTTTCGAAATTTTCTCTACTTTGATCGATTCTACTTGGATTGGTTGAAGCAATGATATAATCTCTGTCTTCGTCACAGTATGAGAAACGCGAAGCATACAAAAATAGATGAAGAACAGTCCAATCCCAAACGGCAAAGAGCAAGACAACAGCGATAGATGAAACTCAAACTGAACATCTAAGAAGCTTTCATACTGAGAAATCATTGCAAAGGTGTCTTTTAGCATCGCTAAAACGGCATAAGAAAAACCAATTCCAAGTACTACGCCCAGCGTACTAGAGGTGATGGCATAGAGAATCCCTTCTTTTCGCAAAATACCTGCCACCTGACCCCGAGTAAATCCCATTGCTCGTAATACTCCTAATTCTTGTCTTCGTTCTTCCAAGATCATCCGAAAAATATTGCGTACTAGGAGTAAACCGACCAAGATCGCAGTCACACTGGAAACGAGGAAAAAAGGAGTAAATTTCTCAATACCTTCTAACTCTATTTTGGCAAATGCCTTGGTAAACTGTTCATTCCAAGGAGAATCTGGTGAATTACTAAGGCTTATCGAATCTAATCCTAATTCTGGGTTATTCGCAATTAATAGATGTGTATACCCTGAAGAAATGCCTGTTATTTTTCGAGCTAGTGTTTCACTGATAATCGCAGTGGAAGAACCTTTATCTACTCCACGAAACCCTGTTAGTCCTTTTTCCGGTAAGACGACTTCTATCATAAGCTCCACTGGTTCTTGATTTGGGACTTGGAGGAAAATTTTCTCACCTTTCTTCGTCTGTAACTGGTTGGCTAGTTTCTCAGAGACAATGACCTGTTGCTCACTTAGTGTTTCTGGTATCTCTTTTGTGCCTATAGGCTGAAAACGTTTTGCTTCTGAGGCAGAAAAAGATTGTAAATATACTTTAGGCTGTGTATTTTTCACTTTTCCATCTATTTGGGATTGTAAAGTTCCATATATAGCCACAGTGGGTAGAATTCCTTGGAATATCTCTGGTCGCTTCTGAATTACTCCTTTAATCTCATTGATCTCTCTCGTCTGAAATGGATATTGAAATCCACTTGTCGGCTTCACTCCATCAATGACGATGGTGATCTGACCATATTTTTGCTCCAGGAAGTGATCAATACTTGTCTGGATGGAACTTTGAAATAAGAGAGCAGCAGTAATAAGTGCAGTACCGATAGTGGAGGCAACGATGGTAAAAACGGAAGTTGTTCGATGCAATTTCAGGTTACGAATAGCCATATTCCATTCATATCGATGGCGAACGTATGAGGTAAGAAGTGTTAGCACTATTACGGCTAATAGACCCAAGACTGCTACATTTACTAGACTTGTATTCATTATTTATTTCCTCCACCAACCATAGATCGATTCTGTTTTTCTTGCGGAATTCGTTCTTGGACGATGCGACCACTATCTAAATAAATGATGCGATCTGCTCGTTCTGCTACTTTGGGATCATGTGTCACAATAAAAAAAGTGGTCTTCTCTGTTCGATGGAGATGATCAAATAAATCCAAGATCATCTCACCCGTCTCCCGATCCAAAGCTCCCGTAGGTTCATCTGCCCAAACCATCTTTGGTTTGTGTACAAGTGCTCTCGCCAATGCAACACGTTGGACTTGACCGCCCGATAATTGACTAGGATAATGATTTCTCCGTTCTAACAAGCCCACTTTTGTTAGTGCATTTGTGGCAAGCTCTCTTGCTTTCTTATAGGATACTTTTTGGCTAAGTAAAGGCAGTTCTACATTTTCAATCGCAGTTAAGACAGGGATTAGATTATATGATTGAAAGACAAATCCCATCTGTTCCGCCCTGAGTCTATCACGTTCTTTCTCTTTTAGCTGACCTACTTCCACACCTTCGATGAGAATCGATCCAGATGTAATCAAGTCTAAACCAGATAAACTATTCAGTAGCGTTGTCTTTCCACAACCCGATGGACCCATGATCGCAATCATTTCGCCGCTATCTACTTCCAAATCCACTTCTTTGAGAGCTTCTACTCGATTTTCTCCACTGCCAAACGATTTGGTGATGGATTTTGCTACCAATAATTTATTTTGCATTTTGCTCACCTCATAGTGTTGTTGTTATGAGCTTAGTCTAACGAGAGGGCTTCAGGATCCTATCGAGAAGTTGTCAATATCTTGTTAAGTTGAATACGAAAATACAAAGAAAACCTCCTATCTTCTCATAAGATACGGAAGTTCCCTAAAATAAACAAAATTGACTTAATTCTCTTATATACCTCATCTATCACTATGAGTCCCTTTTCTGTCTTCTTGAACCAAATACACCGATGGAACATGATCCGTCAACCAGACTCCATTATCCGAAACATAGAACAGATAACCATTATCCATCATATCTTTTGCCAATACTTTGAGAACAACTGGATCACCATGTCGACGACCTACCTGAATGGCAGTTACAACATCATGTGACAGATGTACATGTTGCCGTCTTCCTTTCACTAGTCCCCGATTTTGAATAGAAGATAAGAAGTGCATTGCTGTTCCATGGTACAAATACTCTGGGGGTGCTGTTGGTTTTAAAAGCAAATCAACCGAAACAGAGTGACCTTGACTAGCTCGGATCTTGGTTCGATCCTCATTGAATGCAAACCTTTTTTTATCATTCGTTTCTACAATACGCTCTAAACATTCTGGACTAATGATAACACCCTTTTTAGCACAAGCACTCAAAAGCTTCCTTACATCTATCCAACCATTTTGATCTAATGTTAATCCTACACTCTCTGGTAGATGGCGCAAAACCATACTTAAGAACTTACTTCGCTTGATATCTTTTTTATCCATGTGTAACTCCTTCGTTTCGTTCAATATATTCATTGAAAAAAACGTATATAATTTCAATGATTTCACTTTGTTTCCTCATTTTTTCTTGTCACTACTTCATGAGTAAACTGCAATAAGTAGATTCATTTTACACTATCGAAAGAACCTTCATCGAAATTCCACTTGAATTTACTAAAAAATAAAACCACTTATGTCGAAGTGGAACAGGGCTACCCTTCATTCGATACAAGTGGTTTTGTTCTTACAGTTTATCATCTATTCTTATTTTCCATTCTGCATCAATCAGTCGAAAATAATCAGTTGAAAGTAGTTCCCCAGACTCTAGAATTTGAATCGCAACCACATTTTTTAATTGCAAGATGGTTTGCTCAAACTGATATTCTAGCTCTTCTTCCCAGCTACTCTTTCGCTTATATATATCATCTTTTCGGTCTATCCAACATACAACAGCTCGATTTTGCTTTTGAATATCTTCTGCCAAAAACTGGGTAAACCGACGACTAAATGCTTCCGCTGACTCCCGATCTAAATCATCTTGATCGTGTTGCTCCTCTTCCTCTGTCACTAGATCATAAAAAGCAGACCCTAAATAAGAAGCAGCTTTTTGAGCAATTGCTAATTTTTCTATGCTGTTGCCATACAAGATGATTCCCGTAAAAGTATCCCTTTGTTTTACCTGCTCCAGAACTTGAATAAGTTGTTGAGTCACATCTTTCTTTCCTTGAATGGATACAAATGCATTCGGATCAGTTGAATAAAGATAACGAGATTCATCCACTAGCTCCTTAGCAGCTTGTTCTATTTCTTTTAGCGAATATGGAACAGGTTGTATTTTTTTGTCACTCATCATAATCCTCCTTTTTATTCTCATTGACTTTGGTTAATCTTGGTTAGGATCAACTGAAATACAGCTTATCATTCCATCGTAACCCATAATTATCTGAAATTCAGTATAGGTTGTACAAAAAAATAAGTACCTTACCAATATTGGTAGGCACTTTATTGTCTATATCAAATACTGTATTAATCTCCATTTTTCCAGCTTTGGAGGGTAGATAAGGTAGCTCCGGTAAAACGGGGACCATAGTCAACTCCTGGTGAACCATAACTGATTAAACTTGCGGCAGACATATTATTAATAGAGTTAAAGACAGGACCTCCGCTCATCCCTCCAGTAGAATACGTATTATTTCGAAAATATGTACTGTATGTAGCCGTTATGTTACCTAATGATCTCCACATAGAGTATGGATAACTTATTTGTTTATCTGCTGGATAACCTGAGGCATTTACAGCTGTCCCTGTTCCCGCTGTACTAAAGAAATGAAACCAATTGGATACTTTGTTATTCGTAACGGTAATGGTAGCAAAGTCATATTGTGAGTCTGACACAGAGTCCAGTTGGTCTTTATTTGGTGGAGTTAAATTTGCATAGTTATTCACAATTTTAAAAGCTCCTGATACACTTAATCCACCTGGCTCTAAACCACCATTTTTGCCGGGATAGATATAAGCAATTTGATGCCATTGATTCGAATATGTATTGTATACACAGTGAGCTGCAGTCACGACCGTATTGTGGTCAACGAAAAATCCACTACAACGATACCAATCTCCATCTGCATGTTGAACTTCTATGTAAGTTATCACATTATAAGGATGAACAGTGGTAGTTGTAATACGTTGACGGTTATCCGTAGCAAATGGAGTCAGTAAATCTAGTACTGAATTCTTCTTTTTGTATTTATTTATGTTCTTATTTATTTCTTTCTCCACATCTAGCGGAAGTATCTCTCCACCACTACTCATTGTTGTATACGAGGAAGACGTTTCAGCTTGGGTAAGAGAGAACCGGTCCTGATTTTTATCTACTTTCACTCGATTCACTTTTTCTTGTAAAGGAACAGGTAACTGAATGGATGGACCATTAATCTTTTGAATAGGGAACCTCAAATCTTGAGAATTAGGAAGACTTTCATTGGATTTCGCTTGTGCAGTTACCGAGATTAGCCATGTTGAAACTACAAGATTGGTAACTAAACCTACCGAAAGAAACCATTTTTTCAAGCACTTTTCCTCCTGTCATATTCAATTTTTAGTACAATATTAATATATTATATAATTAGGAATATTAAAATAATATTTAGTAAAAGGAGGATTTTCTTTTTGAACAAGCTGATATACTTATTGTTTCTTTGTTCACTTCTTGTTGGCTGTTCCTCTCCAGTTAAGAATCCTCAATCAGAATCGGAACTCCCTCACTTAAAACCGGTTGACATCGTAATCAAATTGACTGATGAAAACCACCATCCACTCCCCAATCATACCTTTACCTTTACACCAAAACATGGTCCTTCCACGAAAATCGCAAATATCACTTCGCAAGATGGAACATTTCGCCTAACATTGACTCCAGGTACATATCTACTTGTGTCCCCATTTAAAAATAGGACCGTGTCCAAAGAGATCCAGGTTTTAGAAGATAGCCAAACAATTATGGTTTCGTTAGGGGAGAAATAGGTGTACTTCTCCTTATATGATCCTAAAAGAAACACAGTATCAGATCAAGGTCATAGAAAATTCTTGAATCCAAATCACCCTCAAATATGATCTCTAATAAAAGTTAGGATCAATTGGTTGAATATCCAAGCAAATACGTCGCCCTAGCGTAAGATAGCAAAAAATTTAGCAAAAGGGAGGATTGAATAGTATACCCTTTGTATCAATTTCTAAATATGCTCGTTTGGCTCTAAAAGTGCTTTGAAATTTGCTTTAACATCGAAGTTGGGCAATTTGCTGAAAAGACTGGGAGGTATCTCCGTGGGAAGTGTAATGAGTAAGCTAAGTAATGACGCTCTGTTACAAAAAGACAAAAAGATCGCGTTATCTCTTCCTAGAACCCTTCCTTATTCCATACAAAACTTACGTCTCATGCTCTTACACTATTCAAATATCTATCTAAAACCCGATAATTCCTGTCAAGGTAAGGGTGCTATGCGCATCGACAAACATCCAGACGATCATTATCTCCTCCGCTCACGTGATACCAAAAAAATATATATCTTTAAGAAACTAGCACCATTACACCAGCATATACAACGAATAAAAATGAAACGACCATACCTTCTGCAACAAGGCATCGTCAGCCAAACCCCATCGGGCAATATGGTAGATATTCGGGTTCATCTATTCCGACTAAATCATGTATGGAAACAGGTAGCAATGGCAGCACGTGTTGCGCCAACTCAAAACGTTGTCACGAATCGGAGTAGTGGTGGTGAACCCATTGATCTTGATGAACTATTGACATCACATTTAGGTTATACAACAACTGAAGTAGAACAAAAAAAAGAAGAGTTATCCTACTTAGCTACCCGTGCTGTACAAAGAATTAGCGCCAAACATCCCTCTTACTCTGAATTCGGGGTTGATATCGGAATTGACCTAAACGGTGATTTATGGATTTATGAGGTAAACATTAGACCTAGCCTCCGTATGTTTAGACAAATAGACTATAAATTATATCAGCATCTACTGAGGCTTCGAAAACAAGTACAGGCTAAAGAATCTCAAGTATTATATCAATAATTGAGCATAATTGAATTAGTGAAAGAAGAAGCGACAATAGTTGTTTGCTATGAGCAGTTTCTATAAAACTTCGTAGTATATGCTTTATTTACTCAATACGTATCCTATTTCCGTTTTTTTCTCACTCCCAAAACTTCCGATCGAGCGTCCGATATTGGATCGCCTCTGCTATGTGCTCCATTTGTATTTGTTCCTTCTCTTCTAAATCCGCAATTGTCCTTGCTACTTTTAAAATTCGATCATGGGCTCTAGCAGATAATCCGAGGACATCAAAAGATTGACGAAGAATATCGCGAGAGTGGGAATCTAGTTTGCAGTGTTCCCTCAAATCCGTAGGGGACATAGAACTGTTGCAAATGGTGTTCATCTGACTCGAGGCATATCTTTGGGCTTGAATAGCACGAGCACGGTTTACTCTTGCTCGAATCACTTCAGAAGTAATAGATTCTTCTTCGATTGATAGTGTCTCAAAATTTACGCGGGGCACCTCAACTTGAATATCAATGCGATCCAGCAATGGTCCTGAGATTTTAGAGCGGTAACGTTGCACCTGATGAGCTGTACAAGTGCAAGAGCGATCTTCCTCATAGCCATAAAAGCCACACGGACAAGCTTGTGTAAAATTACTATGGTTATAACAAACATCAGCCTCTCCCCTCCCCTACCGCTAAAGTCTATTTTCATAGATTAAGAGAGTCAGACAATCGAGAGGGAGGGAGAGACACAGAGAAAAAGGGAGAGAAAAATGTATTTAGAAAAAGTGGTCAACACGGAGAGACAAAGTTATGTAGCTGTTGTTCGGATGGATAGAGGAGATGATTTCTACGATCTCGAAATCTATGAAAAAAGTGTCACCGTTACTATTTTTGGTATAAAGCGAAAAAGAGATCCGATCGTTAAACGTCGGTTTGATTTGAAGATTCCTCCAACGGAATCCATCATACAAATGATCCAGAAGTGGGAGATCGCCGATCAGTTCCACTCTGACCTAGTTAACTGGGATGGTCGCGTGAAGAAAGAAATGATTCTAGTTGCTTAAGAACCACCTGCTTCTGAAAATAATAATAGATGTGAAGAGATTCCCATTACTATATGGAATCAAAAGAAGGAAAAACAAGAGGATAATACTTTTTCTAACTATAGGCTGTAAAATTAATTCTAATAAATAATAAACTCCCAGCGTTTCAGATTCATAAATACTGGGAGTTTATTATTTAGGTAGATCGCTTAGTCTCTTTCGCAACTCGTTCAAGAAAGTCTTTTAAATCTTCTCGAATCAATTCTTCACAGAAACCAATACTCATTTCGATCCCATGTTCCCGCAGATGATCGATCCCTTTCCCGTTAACTTCATAATAAGGATCTACTATACCAACAACAACACGAGCAACTCCCGCATCAGTAAGTGCAACACAACAAGGGCCTGTTCTACCCCAATGAGCACATGGTTCCAACGTACAGTATACTGTCGCTCCCCTTGCCTTCTCGCCTGCATCTGTAAGAGCATTTACTTCTGCATGAGGTCCACCAAGATGAGAAGTATGTCCACGACCTACAATTTCTCCATCCTTCACAATAACTGCTCCTACAGGTGGATTCGTTCCAGTTTTCCCCTGCGCCTTCCTGCCTTCTATAACCGCTTCCATCATGAAATCAAAATCTCTCATCATTTGTAGCCTCCTAAAAGTCAAATTGATATGCGAACTCATATAAGTCAGCACGATAGACTAATGGGCAGATTTCTACCAATTGTTTATTGGCATCAAACGTTTTTCGGATGATACGTACCACAGGCGTATTTGAGTTCTTTGGAAGACGCAATTCTTTTCGTTCTTCACTTGTAGCAAAATCGCAGGTTACGATTTCTTCACAGGAAGTAGGTTTAAATCCTAAATACTCCAATGATCCATAGAGTGACCCACCTGCTTGTTTCATCAATTTGTGGAGCTTCTTAATCGGAACAGTATTTGGAATATATGCTTTCGATACTGCCACTAATTCTTGATTGAGAAATTGCTCCGTATGATAAAACTAAACTGGTGCCGAGAGATCTTGTTGTAAGGATTCGGGTAGCTCTTCCTTCTTCTGGAGGATTTGTAGAGCTAAGATATTCTTACTCGAAACATTCCCAAACTCAGAACTAAATCCACCTTTTCGGTAATTACGAGCACGTGTCGGTGCTTTTCGGACAATTCGTGGAGCTTTCCTACCTTGAGATAAAACAAGCCCATCATTTATGAGTGCATTGATAGCCGATTGAATGGTAGTCGAATGGACATCATATTTTTGCATAAACTCTGCATTTGTAGGAAACTCAGAACCAGGTTGGAACACACCAGTAATAATTTGGTCTCGGAGTTCTAAATAAATCTGTTCCCATCTTGTTTTTGGTTTCTCGTCCATTTCCTTATACTCCTTTGTTAAGTTACAACTACTCTTTAATCTAAACTTATAAGATCAAATCCATTATATTATACATTCAGAAAATATTGTATGTTTGGTATTGTGCTTCCTATAATCTAAATTTATAATCGTAAGTGAAGGTAAATTTAAAATAGTCAAAATACATAACAAGACTTTATTCCTTAGTAAATACCATACTCTTCCTCTACACAAGGATATGTAATACCGAAAACCGCACTTATTAATCTAGATTATTTCTAACCTTCTTTCACTACCCAACACCTAAGACAGAATCACGTACACCTAGACACTTCGATCCAGTACGTTGTTCTGTCTTCTTTTTATCATATTGTAAAAGGAGGAGATAACTTAAAATCGCATAAGCACTCCCTTTAAAATATAATTTAAAAACGGGCTCCAAAAACAGAAATATCAGTATTCACTGTATCAACAAATAAAAGGGAGAGATTTTCTATGATGAAAACGATTTTAAAGGTTGTACAATCTATTCGCAAATTATATTGGTGGATAGCTCGACCAACAACCCGAGGTGTTAGAGCAATAGTAGTAAGCAATGAGAAGAAAGTACTTCTTGTGAAACATCGGTATTTAGAAGGCTGGTTCATACCTGGTGGTAAAGTAGATAGAAATGAGCAAGACGAAGCAGCGTTATTACGAGAGCTTTGGGAAGAACTTGGAATTCAAGAAGTAAAAAGTATTAAAAAGCTTGGAGAATACCAAAACAACTATGAATACAAAAAAGACACTATAGCAGTCTTCGTAGTGAAGTCATTTACACAAAGCCCAAAGAATCACTTTGAAATAGAAGAATACTCTTTTTTTGATCCACAGCATTTACCAAACGGAGTGTCGCCTGGAACACGTCGACGAATTGAAGAATGGCTAGGAAAGAAATCTATTGATCTCCAATGGTAGAAAGAAATGGAGGGAGATTCGATGAAGGAAGTTTACCTGGGTCCAGAATGTGATCAAAGATATATCAAGACTTATCTAGAGAATATCAGAAAGCTTGATCCGATCGAAATAGCTACTCTACCAAATCCTCTTAGTCTGGACGACAGAAACAAACTAGATAGTGTTATTGACAGTGATTTATTTTGGGAAAACGTAGATAAATGGTTATCTATATTTGAAAAGCGATATGCTTTTAAACCTACCATTGTGAATCCAAAAAAATACTATACGTCTCTGCCTGAAAAGATTTATGTAGTTGGAGGATTCCATGATCAAAGTAGTCTTGGTTATCAATATTGGTATCACGCCTCATTTGTCCTAGCTCTCAATAAAAATTTGGCTTCGAAAGAATTAAGAACAGTTGAGCTACTGCGTAGTTATTTGCATGACTGCTTACATCACTCAACATATAGATCTTTTCGAAGAGCAATACGTATTCCAGCAGAATCTCCACGAGTAGCTAAACATCGTTTACCCGAAATATATCGCGAACAGTATGGAATAAATTTCAGAAATCAAGATGGACATTCTTACTCTTCTCCCGAACTAACCATCCACTCTCCCAAAACAATAAACCTTAACCTTCTTATGGATGGTGTAATCGTTCTCGTTGTAGCAGAAATTTTGCAAGATATATTGAAAGAAGAAGTAACTCCGAAAGATCATCTTGAAAATGAGATTTTAAAAGAAATACTGGTTCAACCTTTTGATGCAACAACATTACCTAGAGCAAATAAATTTCACAGTGCTGTTACAGAACCTACCAAGAAATTTATAGATTTTTGGGGCGGTACTACTTTAATTACTCTTGTACTTCAAGCAATGGAATCTGGAAATCTTGATTACCTAAAGGATTTTTTCCAGAAAAGAACAGGGTTAGAGACCGCATGGGAGATGTTGTTTAGAGATCAAAAGTTTTCGTTGCCATTGAATTATACAGTATAAATAAAAATTATTTCTCAGAAAGAGGGACAAGAAATTAACAACAAAAAAGAGCCAAGCGAGATAATTGCCTAGCTCTTTTTTTGTTATATATCCCATTGTTGTATAAAATTACTATGGATAATTTTAATCTCCTCCCTAAAGCATGTGCAAAGCGTCTTGAGGATCTCCGAATCCAAGGCAGTCAC
This sequence comes from Risungbinella massiliensis, assembly GCF_000942395.1. Classification (GTDB taxonomy): domain Bacteria; phylum Bacillota; class Bacilli; order Thermoactinomycetales; family Thermoactinomycetaceae; genus Risungbinella; species Risungbinella massiliensis. The sequence continues at coordinate 975,855 of NZ_LN812103.1, read as the reverse complement.
TCAAGACGTGGAAACTGCTTTGACAATGCTTGTATCGAATCATTCTTCTCACATCTAAAAACGGAGAAGCTATATTTATTGCGCCCAAAAACGTTTGAACAAGCATATGATGCTGTTCAAGATTATATTTCGTTTTATAATCAAACCCGTTTTCAAGAAAAACTAAGCGGTTTTTCCCCGATAGAATTTCGTGAAAAAACCGCTGCATAATTCTCTTTTTTTAATGTCTACTTGACAGGGCTATGTGCAAGTCTACTCTTTTTTAAAACACACTGCTGTTTCCTCAACAACTGTAAGTACTCTGTAAAAATCTCTTTTTGACAAGCGAATCTTTTAAAAGATAATGAAAGATTTGTCTTAGGAAATAGAAGTTAATGCTATAATCTTAATTACTTCTTCAAAATCGTTTTGTATTATATCTGAACATGTCTTAAATTTACTTGGATCTCCATTTTTAAAGTCGAATTCTAAATTTATGCAAAATTGTAGAATGGTGGCAAGTAAGAAATTCTCTTCTGTTTTAACTGCCTCTTCATACTCTTTTAAACGTACAGTAAATAATAAATACAATTTGTCGGCTTGTATTTTTTTAAGATATTCATTCAATTTATAATGAACAGAGTTAAGAATTTGATCTTTTGTATCTGGATAATCTTTATACTTTGCCCATGTCATAAAATCAGCAATAAAAAATTTTAGAGCGACAATTTCATTGTAAACTCTGTTTTTACTTAAATTGGGGTTTAGTTCGTTAATTTTATCTTCTACATCTGTGGAGACATTTAAAATAAACTCTAGCAACCTTAGATCTACGTTTTGATTAAAAATATTATCTATTATAAGTCCCCCTATTAAAGCAGAATTATGAAAATAAAAATGGATCAATTAAATTCATTAAGACAATTGGGTGCTTATATAGTATCATCCTATTTTAAAAATGCCACTATTAGCAATATAAAAAAACCAAATCTCATGGGAGGCAAAAATGATCCAGGAAAGAGTACATGGAAGAACATCAAGCAACCGTTCCTCATCAAGTTCAAGTAATTCCAATACTCCATGTTCAACTTTGATCTTCTCAATGTATTTATCAAGTAACTCTATCCTTTCTTGTCTTTCCTTTCGATTCATAAACCGTTTTTCATCTTCCAACCAAACCATTGTATTACCTCCTAATAAAAAAACATCGGAAATTTATCCGATGTTTCTCTTCTTATTCATTAAAATAGATTCGTTTTCGTAATTCTCTACAAATGATCTCAGCTCTAGCATTAATAAATTTGTCATAATCGTTATCAAGAACCCCAAACTCTGTAACATCTTCGATTAAATGAGACTTTAAGGAGTTCTCTAAATCCAAGTTCTCATCTGCAAAATGCATAATATAATCTGCAGGTGATTTGTCTCTAATGACTTTTTTATTTAAATGATCATCTACCATTGTTATGTTCAATACATGATTAACCATTTTATCTTCGTATCCTTTTCTTCTAAGATACGACTTTGGGAAAAAGTGATGATAATTCTTACTCGTGCTTCTAGTTAGCCATGTATTCCCCAAGACAACTGTTGAATTATCAACAAACGACTTAGGATTATAAGAAGCAAATAGGCAAATAATTGCTTTTGAAAATCCTTTTGTTGGAGTAAAGGATTTTCCTTTCTCAATAAGAAACATAGGAGTAAGATCTAGCTCTACGTCATAAAATGGTTGATACCCAGAAGCAATTGCTTGCATCTTTTTAAGATCTTGCAATAGTAAATGCTCATTATGTCTTGAATATCTTTCAGTAAGTGCTGTTCTCCAGAAAAACTCTTGTAAACACTTTCTTTGAAATTCCGTAGGTCTTTCAGGATGAATATAGAAGAAATACACATACGGAATAAGCATTTGATTGTATGGGATCAATTTATAAGATACAACAGAGAATTGAGCTTTAATATAATCAATCGCTTTCTCTAAAGATGATATAATCTTGTCCCAATTTGCAATTAGGTTTTGCTTTTCTAAACCCAAAATTGTTTTTTTCCTGGTGTCACCTTCATTTAAAACTGCACTTACTATTTGTAATAAGGCTGAGTTACTTAATTCACCGTAACCCACATCCTCTAATCTTTTATTTAGTATCTCTTGCTTTTCCACTAAATCAAATCCAGTTGCTCTATCATATGTTTTTGCACACATTATTTCAAACACCGAAAGTTGCTTTCCACCTACATTTAATCTAGTAAAAGCTTCAGTTGCTATTTCTAAACTGGCATTTTTGAGAACTATAGCAGAGAAAGAGTAGTTCATAATTCTATTTTTATAGTATTGGAGTTTTTCATCAAGATCTTCTGAATACCTTCTCCATATAGTCCCACCGTTTATTAAGTTTTGTATTGAGATATAAGTACCTGCATCTCTTTCACTTATATCTGTAAAAACAATCTCTTCTGTTGGTTCAGCAATTAAATCAACATATATTTGAGAAAAATCATCAATTTTATCTCCTCTTGCTATTTGCAAACCTTGGAGTGCTGCATATAAGCTTGTTATCCTTTGCTGCCCATCAAGAACATATTGGCAAACATGTCCTTCTTTTGTATCAGGTAAATTATCATTACCAATATTTCTTATGCTATATAGATACTCTTTAGTTTCCCACAATGTAAATGAACCTATGGGGTATCCTTTAATAATAGAGTCCAGTAATTTAGCTGATTCTTCTATTGACCAAACAAATTCTCTTTGAAAACGTGGAATCTTAATAGATCCGTCTTGTATAGCGTCAATCAATGGATCAAATTTAAAATCTTTGTTTTCTAACTGTATCATTTTTGCACGTAAATTTACTCTGTTGTTTTCTGGATACAATTCTAAGTACATTTCAATGTTCCTTTCATGATTAACTAGAAATAATTAGCAACAATTCCATATCATAAAGTATTTTTAAATATTTAACAAGAATATTATTATTGACTTTCCATATTAATATTTAAAATTAGCTATTTTATTACCCCCTCAAAAATATCTGCTGCAATTGTAATCCCAAGCATAGAAACAAAGATCCAAAATATAACGGATATTAGACAAAAGAAAAAACGCTGTGCAATATCTACACAACGTTTGAAGAACTCATATATTCGATTTTTCAAAGCCCTATACTTTCGCCTTATTTTTGTTTCTCTTGACAAACATTGTTTATATACTCCTTAAATAATTCTTCACAAGTAACTTTCATGAACTCTCCCAAATAGACAGCTCGATTCTCATATGCTTTATACAAATAACTTACAGTAAGAGTTTGATCTTCTTGTTTCTTATCCAATATCCGAGATCCAGTTTTTCTGAAATAGGTTCGAATGCTAGCTAGTCTTTTATAATCCGATCCATGATTGAGTCCAATAACAACAAATAGATCTTTGCCATTTTTAGCTCACTTAGTTGTTGTCTATCGCGACCCAGAACCTTTATTAGTAACTCTAAATGAATATAACGCTTTAGCTCTTTCTGAAAAGAACGATATTCTTCGTCCAAATTGTGCTGCTCCCATCTTGTTATAACAAGTATCTTTGAAAAACAGGTATACGGATATATCCATTCTTGGTTCTTCCTCTGGATTTTACTTCTATTTTAATTTGTGGATCTAATTGAATCTTATCCTTATTCTCCTCTATTTTCAGTTGATCTACCACACTCCAAAGAGCCTTTCTTTCTTCTGGTGGAAAGGGAAACTCAATGATTCCAGCAGGTTTCCCATCTAGGAAGGAAAGAAATACTCCAGGTTCTCCTTTTCCTATGCCTGTAATCACTACATCGTCATAGTGATAATTAATCACTTTCTGCCAACTCCAGGATCTCTTTCCTATCTCATATTTGGAATCCTTTTGTTTTAAAACAATGCCCTCCAAATCTTGCTGACAGACAAGAGAAAATAGATCTTCGCTTCTTCCTTCGATAAATCTAACTTTAGATATGGTTTCAGTCTCTTCAATTACTTTTTCTAAGATCTCTTTTCGTTTAAGTAAGGCGAGATTTGTGAAATTATTTCCTCGTAGATGTATTACGTCGAAAATTACAAATTGTACTGGTAGATTGGAAAGCAACAATTTCTTTGTCCCTTTTGAAGTTGTTGAAAATCGTTTCATGAGAGATTCGAAATCAGGTTTTCCCTTACTATCTGTAACTACTAGTTCACCATCAAAAATAGAGTTAGGTGGTAAGGAATTAGCTACCAGTTCAGGAAATCGGTTCGTACAATCTATTTGATGTCTAGAATATATTTTTGTTTCATCGTTGTATGTAGAAAGTATTATTCTCATACCATCTAATTTAAGTTCACTTAAATAACCATTATTTTCATGTAGCTCCGTTTTTTGTAATAACATCAGGGGAACAAACATTCTTATCACCTGTTCTCATTGTAGCACTTAATGGTATCGAAATAATTTACAATTAAAGGGAAATACAAACAAAAAAGACCACCGCTAAGGGTAGTTATTTTTGTTTTTTATCTAATTCACAGACTTTTCTTTCGTTGATCGCTCTGTATAGACTACCTTGGGAAACTCCAATACTTTTTACAATTTCGCTTATGCTGTAGTCTCCTGAGTCATACATCCATAGAGCTAATTTTATTTTATCCTTATCAACCGATGGACGACCAACTTTCTTGACACGTCATTTGGATGCTTCTATGCCTTCTTTGATCCGTTCGGCGATTTGGTTTCTTTCAGTTCGGCTCTATGGTGACTCCTCTATAATAAAGTGATTTATTTTATTGTAGCAGAGCAACTACATCTATGGACTGTCAACAGTAAACTAGACAGTTTTTTTAAGGTGTATCAACTTGTACTCCATAGGGGTTAGATAGTCTAAGGTACTGTGAATACGAACATTGTTAAACCAGTTTACGTAGTCAAATAATTCTAACTCTAGTTGTTCCAGGCTTTTAAAACGAGCATTCTTAACAAACTCTGTTTTCATTATCTTAAACATAGCTTCTGCTACTGCATTATCATATGGTGAGCCTTTTAGGCTCAACGAGCGTTGGATCTGGAAGGTTTTGAGTGCTTCATCCATTAATTTGTTTTTAAACTCATTTCCTCTATCAGTATGGAAAAGTTGGACTTTTCATAGGTCTTGTTTAATAGAAGAAAGAGCACGATACACTAGCTGTGCGTCTTTCTTAGGACCAGCACTATATCCAATAATCTCCCGATTGAAAAGATCAACAAAAACACAGATATAATGCCATGTTTGCTTCACTCGTACATACGTTAAATCGCTTACAATCACTTTTAATGCTTCATCTTGATGAAACTTTCGATCCAACAAATTTGCATGATTTGACTCGTTACAGGTACTTCGGCTCTTTTTGAACTGGGCGATGGTGTACTTTGAAATAAGCCCTTGTTGGTTCATGATTCGTCCGATTCGTCTTCTAGAAATGATCCATCCCCGTTTTTTTAATTCCACTTTAATTTTTCGTGTACCATAGGTTAGACGGCTTTTTTGAAAGATGTCTACGATCACAGACGTGATCGTATCCTTCAAGGACTTTCTATTCTTTTTTTCATAATAGTAAGTGCTTCTAGGGAGTTGTAGGACTTCGCACATTGCTGATACTGAGTATTTGTGACGATTATTTCGGATCACATTTACTTTCGTCCCATGATCAGCGCGGCTTGCTTTAAAATATCGTTTTCCATTCGTAAACGTTGAAGCTCTTTCCGAAGCTGAATTAATTCAGCTTCTTCGGTTGTTCGGTTGTCCTTTTCTTTAAAGGAGCAACTGTTCTGACTCTGCCTGATCCACTTATCTACAGCAGATGGAGTAAGATCATACTCTTTGATAATTTCACTTCTTGGTTTCCCACTTTGATGCAATTGAACAATTTGGTGTTTAAACTCCTCGGTAAAAGTACGTCTTTTTCTTCTTGTCATAATCAATTCTCCTCGTTTCATGTCCCTTTGAAACAAGTGTAATTGACCTTATTTTTTCTGTCCAATAAACTGTAACCTATCCACTATGGTTTTTTGTTTGGGTGTTATTCTCCAATGAAAAAAGAATAGAACTAATAAAGATAAAAAGATTAATAGCTTACTTGAGAGCTGAATGCTAAAAAGGGGTAATACCAGCGAACGTGTCATTACCCCATTAAGCTATTTTAAACTCTACCTCAGGATAAGTTTTGAGGAAAAATGAGCAAAGAATGTACTGACTGACCCCAGAAGTTAGATTGGTGTGAGGAATTGACCTCACACCTTTTTAGTTTAGAAACGATTGAATTTCTTTTTCAACCTTATCAGGTTGATCCAGTTGTAAATTGTGACCAGCGTTTTCCAGAATCACAGTCTGGATATTTGGAAGGCTATCTTGGATTGATAGCGCATCCTCGAAACCGACTACGTTATCTTGCTTACCAAGAACCATAAGAACTTCGGTTGTGTATGTTGAATCAAACAGTATTGACTCGAAAGAAAATTGATAACCATTGGACTGATAGTTGTTTAAATAGTCGAATTGAGCTATTTGTAATGCAGGGTAGATTTCCTCTAAATATCTAATGAAAGAATTTTTCGTAATATTTACTGCCATTGATTCATAGTCCTCAAAAGCTATTTCATTTCCTGAATAATCAATTTCTTCCCGAACCGCAACTTTTTTTTGAGGTAACTTTCTCTTTTGAAAATCTGCTACGATTACGGGAGCTAGTAAGACTAAACGATTCACTTGATGTGATAGTTTTTTAGTTATTCCAATCGATAAATATCCACCATATGAATTACCAATGACAGAAAACTTCTCTTTTCCAATTACTTCATCGATAAAGGAAATAAGTAATTCCAGTAATTCATCAGCGTTATGGATATTTGAAGGCGCTGGAGATTTACCCATGCCAGGAAGGTCGATATAGATTCTTCTGTATTCCTTAGCGGAATGTTTTAATACGTTTTCAATGGTGTTAAATAATATCCTGTGGTCTACAGCAAATCCGTGTAAGACAAGTAACGGCTCACCGTTGCCAACGACTTCGTAATAGAGCTGTGTGTCTTTCTTTTTAAAATACAAACTAAACACTCCTTTTTGTAACTTTCCTTACCGAGAGTAGAAATAAGTATTTAATTGTTACCTTTCGGATAATCTTCGGTACAAAGCCGACCTTGAAACATTCGTAATTTCACAAATTTGCTTCACAGTCATTTTTCCTTCTCGATAAAGCTTTACTGCATAGTTAATCCCAGCATGTTTATCGTGATATTTCTTGACTCTTCCGCGGTATTTACCTTCCTTTTTCGCTAAATTAATCCCTTCACGTTATCTTATATCACTTATCATTTCAACAGCTTTTCTCAACTCTTTTTCTGATGGCGTGGTATATCGTCTAGTTGTCTCGATCGATTCATGACCTGCTAGCGATGCAACATTTTGAATATCTATTCCTTGATCAATTAATGATTTACAAAATGTGTGTCTTAGGCAGTGGGCGGATACCTCTTTATCCTCCACCACTCTGAAATACTTCCTAAGTTGATCATGAATTCCTTGTCGGGTTATTGGTGTCCCTTTTCTTGTAATAAACAGCTGCTGGCAATCAACTTCACCACGTAGTTTCTTCCATTCTACATAACTATTAATAAGATCCTTGTTCATAGGTACAAGCCGCCATTTTCCACCCTTACCAGCAGTAATAGTTACTCTCCAATGATTTTCATCTATGGCCATTAGATCTAAATCTTTTACTTCACTAATTCTTAACCCTGCCTTTAACATGAATAAGACCATCGCCATATCTCTTGCTTTTTTCCATTCATTTGTCCCGCTCTCAATAGCATGGAGAATTCTAGCTACCTCTTTTCGCTCTAACCAGCGAGGAGCCTCACTTACTTTGGAGGACCTTTTCGTTTTAACCTTTTTTGTAATATCTACAGTAGCTAAATTTGAATCAATGAGGAAATTCCAAAATACCTTTAATGAGGAAATTCGCTTGTTGATCGTAGCTGGAGCAATCTTTTCACCTACTTGCATATGCTGCTTCCAATCTTGCATATCCAAAGTAGTTACATCGCAAGGAGCAAACTTCGTATCATTTGTTTCTTCAAACCAATTAATAAACTGTTGTACTGATCTTTTGTACACTTCAATAGTTAGCGTCCCTTTTCCATCTTCCTGAAGCCACTTTTCGAACTGATCAAGATAGTAAATAACAACCCTCTCCTTACTAACGTATTCTGTAAAGTTAGGTATATCTAAATTATAGTGTATTCTGTAAAGTAATTTCAATAGTTTGGGAATAAAAAATATTACAGAATTCATATTCTGTAAAGTAAATAAGAACGAGTTTGCGCCAGGGGAAAATCTCAAAAAGAGACCTGGGAGATCCAATGGCTGCTCACCACAATTCTATGTTAGTTATATACCAAACATAAATGTACACGGAGTTGATTCATCCAGGGCATCGGTTCAAAAGGATAAGGTGATAGAGGAGCGCGGTCCAGGACTGGGAGAAAGGCGGAGGGGGGAGTATGGACAATGAGCAGTGCTACAATTAGGTCCTATAAATCAATAGTAGTAACTCTTTAGGAGCTTTTATATATTAGATCAAGAGTCGGAGTTTTGTGTGAAGATTAATACCTTGATATTACAGTAGTTTGATATCATTAAGATGAACAATTTAAATAGAAAAGGAGATTTATCTTTTGAAGAAATTATCTTGTTTAGTGATATTACTTATTATGGGTTCTCTACTAGGTGGTTGCAAAGCCAATAATCTAAATGAAGCAATAAGGAAAGAACTTCCCGAAGTTCAAAAAGTAATCCATACTGAACAGATTAATGGATATACAGTAGTAATGTTTTTAACTAAATCGGATAAAGAGAAATTCCCATTCTCTGATTTTAATGCATTGGCTGTTTCTTTATTTAAAGGGAATGACACAGACGGATGGGTTTTGGAAAAATATAAGGGTTGGGCTCACAATGAAAACAAAAATATAACTGTATATAGAGAACGTTTTACTATTGAGAAAAGTGATGGGCATGTAATTGCAGTAATACCTATAATATTCGGGGAAATTAACAATGCAAATATAAGCTCAGTGGAAGTAGCTGGGGAAAATGGAGGGTTTACAAATGCTCAAATATTTCAATCAAATTATGGGAGGTTTTATTTTAAAATAGGGAATTTTACTACAGTTAAATGTTTATCTAAGGAAGGGGAAGTAGTTTGTCAGCAAGGTAACAAACTAAAAAATTCATAATAAAAAATTATTAATCCAGAATAAAGGAAGTCAAACTCCAAACAAAGACAGGGAATTTTGCTTTGTTTGGAGTTTAGGAATAATACAATCATGAGCAATAATTAATTTTCTGATTAATAAATATGTTATAATAGATTCTGAATATTATTTCGATAACTTCTTATTATAGGTTATCAGAATATAACAAAACATGGTGGTGACTCGATGAAATTTAAAAGTATTTTCCTTTTAGTCTTAATGGTTGTTTTTACTGCTTCTACTTTTATAACAGAAGCAAATACTTCTATTGATCCTATGACTAGAACACTACTATTTATTGATGAGCAAGGAGAGCATGCAATAAACCATATTCAAAGTAACAGACAAGAAAAATCCTATGGAGAAATAAATAAGCAGCTAAATACCAATAAATTAAAAGTAATCCCAACTAAAGTTAATAAGTTAGATCAATATAAAGATTTTACTGATATCGCAATTAATGTAGACCAAGTATCTAGCAATGCTAATCTAATGAATACCCTAAAAAAGCTAAAAAAAGAGGGTAAAAAGATTTACCTCTTCGGAAAAAATGTCACACCAAAACAATTTGAGAGCTTGGTAGGATTTGATAACTCCATTGAAGTTTTAGATCAAGCAATGACAACAGAAGAGATAGAGAGAAGAAAAAGAGAAAAGCTAGAAAAGCCACGACAACTTTTACTTCCCGAGAATTATCAAGTAATAGGTTTTAATTTCGGGACAGGTTCGAAAAATCCTCTTATGCTCTCCAGTATTGAAGGAGAAAATCCAACACTGCAATCCCATATGTACTTAAATGCTGTTTTAAGTTCTATTGCAAGAGAAATGCAAAAAGTTGATGATATTAAGATCCAGGAATCAGCCAGCTTTTATTTCAGCCCAGACTATACAACATATTTTTATACCGCAGGTGGAAGCTTAGTAGGATCCGATAATACAAATTATGAATTACTAAAAGATACTAGCGAAACAATTAGTGACTACGACTATATTACACTTAAGGATCTTTCACAGATTAAAACATACGATACTTTAGTCAATGAATTAGAAGTTTTAGTAGTAGATCACGATGTTCCTTATGATGTAGACAATTTAATAGATTGGGCACCCAAAGATACAGTTGACCAAACGTTAGTTCAAATAAGCCTTCCATGGGGAATTTCATATCAATTTACAAATAGTGGAGCAATCTCTATAGATGATATAAGTGATCGTGAACTTGATTTTGGACGTTGGCTCATTAATGAATCTGATATTCCTGATACTTTAAATTTCGTTCCCAGTATCCAAGTACATAGTTCTGGGAGTCTTGTCCTTTTAGATATTAGACGGGATTATAATTTTTATCGATATGGATATAACGAAGACGTTTTTGACTCTATATGNATTAGAGGGGATTATATTTTTTATCGATATGAATATAACGAAGACTTTTTTGACTCTATATGGATACCTGTTAAATATAATTATTAGTAATAAAACCGCCTATATAGGCGGTTTTTTTATTACATTAAAGAAAGAAAGGACCATGCCAAAAATAACAAAATTCCTCCAGGATCGATTGGTTAAGGAAAGGAAGCGATGGAGGGAGATCTTTCCTAAGGAAGATAAGGGTTATTATGTTTTCAATACAGATAAGATAATGGCTATAAAAGTACCAAAAAGGGGCAAGAATGCTCTGTTTAAAATACATGAAGAAGTGGATCCACAAACTAACTTGTTTCATCGGGATCTACTAGCAATGATATTCCAGTACCGTAAAGCTGTTCCTAACTCATTCACTCGAATAAATAAACTTCTTCATGCAGCACCACTTGCAAAGCTACTTACTGATAGTGAATTTGAATCCCTTAGAGAATTTATTTATTCTATTCCTCCAGGATATGACTTGCATCCAATTATTCTACCTCATTCAGAGTTTGGATCTGTGGTATCGTAGGCATTTAATAGAAATCTAGTTAAGTTAAGCAAATTAATCAAACAGACTCAACTGATGTCCATGATCAAACAGACGCTGGAACTCTTTTTGAGTAAACACTCTACCTCCGATATGTAAGCCATCAATTAATACAATCTCATCAAATACTACTTGGATATTACGTGTTGTGATTGCCTGAATTGTTGCGGTTATATTTTCATACGGAGTACCTGTTTTCCCGTACCAAATATCATCCATTTGAAACGCAGACATATCACCACCACCTTTCGTAGTGAATTCGCGTTTGAGCAGTAGAACCCTTTCAATAAGAGGTAATCTATTTTATTGGTTTTCTGGTTAGACGAATACGAAATGAAGGAATAGTTCTTTATAAAATGTACTTTAGAATGGAGATAGAGAGGGGTTAGAATATTTAGGGTGGATTCTTATCTATCTAGGTTATAGAAAATANGAATGCTCGTTTTAAAAGCCTGGAACAACTAGAGTTAGAATTATTTGACTACGTAAACTGGTTTAACAATGTTCGTATTCACAGTACCTTAGACTATCTAACCCCTATGGAGTACAAGTTGATACACCTTAAAAAAACTGTCTAGTTTACTGTTGACAGTCCAAGGTGGCAATCGTAAGACAAATTTTCAGGAAAACTTCTTTTCTTTTAACCAATTATCTAATTCAGTTAAACTTTTAAAAGTAGACAATTGTTCATCCGTTAACAACTTTTTTATAATATCCCGAATAACTAACACTGCATTAAATAAATAACGCTCGTCCATATCTTTCGTTCTCCCATGTACAATACTTGACCTATTATCATATAAATCTGTTATGTACTTAAATATTTCAATACGATCTTCAACACTGTTTTTCAAAAGAAATGCACTAAAATCAGCTAGTCTTCCTCTCACTGCTTCTGACTTAGATGAAAATAATGCCTCTAAAGCAAAGGCTAGTTGAGGAAGGCATTTTTTTGGGTCATTAAAATCTGCTAATCCTTTTCCTATCCATTCTACAGCTCTTAAAATTCGATCTTCCATCTCATATAAGTTTTCCTTATTTGAAAGCTCCCAGATTTTATCAAACTCAGTTTCAATAAGGTCATTAAGATCTATTTTTACCTGTGAATCTCCTTTAAGGGTTAAATGTGAATAATTACTTTCTGAAATACATATTCCACTAAGTGCTTCATAATTAGATGTTCTTCGAAAAAATCCATACTGTCCACGAGCAAAAGCAGGATTTTGGAACCTCAATATATTTGCCAATTGTCTTAATTTTTGATCTGCAGATTCGAAAGCCTTTTTTGACTCGCGTGCAACTACTTTCATTTTAACTACTACAACTTCATCATCAAACATCGAATCTAACATATCTTGTTCAAAAGAGTCTGGTTTGGTTCTTTCAAAATTAAGTTGTTCTTTATGATATTTATAATTATAAAAAGTAAAAGGTCCTAATTCTTTTGGACTATCATCATTTAAATATAATCCATAAAGAGGTCTGTAAACCTTCCATTTTCCTTTTTTATATCTATTTTTCAAATCACTAACAAATGCTTCAATATCTTTTTCATCAATTTCAATACTTTTATCGAGCTTTTGTATAAGCTCTTCCCTTAATTTTTTATCCATAAATTCTCTTGAAATAGTTTTGTTAAAATCACTAATCTCCATAAAATTATCTACCAAAGTATACGTATCCATGAGATATAATCCTGGTCGGCATTCGAGTCTTTTGTTATACAAATCTTCCATAATTTCTAACTGTTTTTCATACATAATAAAGACTCCTTTACTGAAATTTATTTCAGTATATCAAAAATAAGCCTATCCTATAAAGGATAAGCTATTGCTCCTATGTTTAGCCATCTTCTTTTCTGCTCTCTCGATCATCTTCTGTACTGTTCCTTTAGCAACTCCTAACATTCCTGCAATCTCACTGAATGATAAACAATGTCCTCTGCTCATGAGATATACTTCTCTTTCTAATGTTATCAGAGTGCTGAGGGCTACCTCGATCCTTTCCTTATCCATTTCACTAACCATATTATGTTTCTCTTTATCTTTATCTATCATCTGATAAGGAACATTTTTAAAACTAGTTATCTCATCCTCACCCAGACTATAAAAGTATTGTTGTATTAGAATCGGATCAAAAGGCTTTTCTCTCTGATAAGCTGCAAGCCTCTCCAATCCACGACGACTATTTGGTCTTCGTGCTACGGTCTTATTAAAACTTATTAGAATTGGTCCATAGACTATTAAATAGAAACAGAGTGATTGATAACTTCAGAGAGCAAACTACTTTTTTCTAATAATGAATAGAAAAAGACGTAAAACGTGGAGAAAGAAAGTACTTTCAAGACATTTAGTAAGCAGTTTTTTTGTACGTAACTACGAGATATAATAAGAATATTAAGATAGAAAGGACCTATAACATATGAAAGTAGCTGTATATGTTCGAGTATCTACCGATGATCAACAAGATCGCGGTACCATCGAAAACCAACTAGAGTTTGCACGAAAGTATTGTGATCTCCACCAATTCGATGTAGTCGAATGGTATAAAGACGATGGTGTATCTGGAACTCTCCCTCTTGAAGAGCGGGATGCCGGAGCAAAATTACTTAATGATGCTACTAAAAAAAATTTTGATTTGCTTCTGATATATAAACTAGATAGACTCAGTCGATCAGCAAGGGTTACTTTAAATGCAGTACATGAACTAGAAAAATACGGGATCAAAATTAAGAGCATGACAGAACCTTTTGACACAGGTGATCCAAACGGTAGATTTATGCTAACTATGCTAGCAGGGGTAGCAGATCTCGAAAGAGAGACCATCTTAGAACGTATGTGGTATGGAGCAAACCGTGCAGCAAGAGCGGGGAAATGGCTTGGAGGAATCGTCCCTTACGGGTATCGTGTGAACCATGATGGATTTTTGGAGATCAATGATGATCCAACAGACTCGGAAATGAGTGAAAAAAAAGTCATTGAGCTAATATTTCACTTAGTAGGTGAAAAACGATGGTCTACTATCAAGGTATGTGATCATTTGAATGATTTAGGAATCCCCCCACACTACGCTAGGGATAATCGAAAAATTACCAAGAATAAGCGTAAAAAAAATACTATTGGGATCTGGCATCCTGGGCGAATCCGTACTATCGTAATGAATACTACCTATATGGGTGTCCACTATTATGGCCAAAGATCAACTAAGGAAAGGGAAATCATTGAGAGAAAAGTTCCCGCAATTATTTCAAGCGATCTATGGAAGAAAGCACAAAATACATTGAAGGAAAATCAAATCTTCTCCAAGAAAAATGCAGTCCGCCATTATTTATTGTCAGGACTTATCAAATGTGGAATCTGCGGGCTCACTTACCATGGACAAGCTTTCAAAGGTCCGAAGGGTAAGTTGAAACAGTATTATCAATGTAATGGAAAACTGAACTATATTTCAAAGAAGATAAATCGTTGTGAATCAAAAAACCTAAATGGTGAATGGATCGAGAAGATAGTCTGGGACTACTGCGTATCTTTTATTCAAGAACCAAGCAGAGCACTAGAGGAGATCTCAGCTACCTTCGAAGAAAAGAAAAACGAACATGATTGGGAAATGGATTTAAAAATTTTAACAAAGCAGCTGAATGAATTAGACAATGAAAAAGAAAGCATCCTTGATCTGTTTCGTAAAAAAATGATAACCAGTGATGACGTGGAAAAACAGTTTGGGAAGATCCAAGCGGAGCGTGATCAACTGAGTAAGAAAATCGAGGAAATAACTCATCTTCGAGATTTAGAAAACGATAGATTCAAAGGATTTCAATCAGTTGAAGAATTACTTAAATCCCTAAGATATAAAATATCGCAAGAGTTAACAGATGAGGAGAAAAAAGAGATCGTTCGAACACTAGTTAAGAAAATCACAGTAAATACCATCTTTGATGGTGAAGAAAAAGTAGATCCGTCAAAGCAACGGGGAAGGAAAAAAGCATCAGTCGAGGTCGAATTCCATTTCTTAAAACTACCTTCTTTCCATAGTAATTAACTACACAGACAAGGGTTCATCGAGGCCACTAACATAATTTCGGCAGGAAACGTATAGACTGCTTTTGCTCGGCCAAGAGTAATCTCTTGATCTTCAAGTGGTTGCCGAAGGACTTCCAAAACGGTCTTAGAAAACTCAGGTAGCTCATCCAAAAACAAAACACCTCGATGTGCCAAACTTACTTCGCCTGGTTTGGGAACAGCCCCACCCCCAACAAGACCAGCAGTAGAGATCGTATGATGTGGCGAACGAAAAGGACGCTCTTGTACCAATTTCCCTCGTTCCGTTGTCAGTCCAGCAATGGAGCTGATCTTGGTCACTTCCAATGATTCTTGGACACTCATCTCAGGTAAAATAGTCGGAATACGTCGTGCGAGCATCGTTTTTCCTGATCCTGGAGGTCCTATCAATAGCAGATTATGTCCTCCTGCTGCTGCCACCTCCATCGCTCGTTTTACATGTTGTTGCCCACGCACATCACTGAAATCCGCTGGAAATGTCATCTTTTCTTCCGTTGCTGCTTCCTCTTGAATCGTGGGTATCCATTCTCCTTTCGCATAGAGGATTGCTTCTTTTAAGTTGGAGATGGGGATAATCTCGATCCCTTCGACAAGTCTGCCTTCTCCGACATTTTGTTCGGGTAAGAGAACCTTTTCTAACCCCTTATTCTTACTGGCCATCACCATTGGAAGAACACCATTTAGTGGGCGTAACACTCCATCGAGAGCTAACTCTCCTAACAAAAGGGTGTTTTCTAGACGTTTGCCTTCTATTTGTCCACTAGCAACTAAGATTCCCATTGCGATCGCAAGGTCTAAACCCGATCCTTCTTTCCGTACATCGGCTGGTGCTAGATTGGTAGTAATCCGCTGTAAGGGAAAATTGGCTCCACTATTTTTGATCGAGGCACGTACCCGCTCCTTCGACTCTCGTACCGCTGAATCCGGTAGTCCTACCATATCAAACATAGGTAATCCATTACTTATATCTATCTCTACTTCAATGAGTAGACCTTCAATCCCTAAGATCGTACCGCTCCACATTTTGGAATACATACAAAAAAGAACCTCCTCTAGATGAGATTCCTTATTTTTCGTCAATTTTTGTCGAATTCCTGCTCGTAGATTAAATTATCAATCGCCGCTTTACAAAAAGTTAGTTTGTTTTATGTATCAAATCATATCATTAATGAAATTATAATATTTCGACTTATAGCACAACACAATCTATTAGTGAGGTAAACTACATGAAGGAATTTTTTCCGTTTATTATTATTCTACTTCTATCCATCGTTTTTATCATTTCTTATATTACTATGGCTCTTTCCTTGTTTTTATTGTGAATTTGGTTTATTTCAAGATCTTGAAAACAAAACCTTAAACCTAAGAGCTTGGCTCCCCATTCAACCATGGATGATCCAAAAGCTCCGATAATGAGTGTATTCTCTCTGTTATTTCCACCATCTCAAGTGAATCAAGGAGTAATGCACGCATACCGGACCTCTGTGCACCTAAAAAGTCAGCATGGTAGGAATCCCCTATGTGAAGAATTTGCCTTGGAGGAAGTCCCAGTTGAGCGATGGCATGTTGAAAAATAAAGGGAGATGGTTTCCTTACTCCAATCCAATCGGAATCAACAATAACATCAAAGTAATGAACGATCCCCAAGTCTATTAAAACTTTCTGCAACGTTCCATCCCAATTAGAAATAACCCCTAACCGATAGCCTCTCTCTTTTAGTTCTTGAATTATTTCCAACCCTCCATCGGTAACCTGAATCTGTCTTGATAGCTTAAAACGATTTGTGTGAAGTAGATTCACAATATATCTTTCACTCTCTTTTGGAGAGATTCCTAGTGAAGATAAACCAATGGAATAGTACACTTTTCGATATTCATCCGAGTGGACATAAGACTTATCGTGTCTCCACTTTTCATAGAAGCGCTCACTTTCTCTAGTCGCTTCTTTCCACTTTCTTTCTGGAAACGCCTCTTGTACCACTTTCTCTACCATAACACGAAATAACTGATTTTTGGGAACCCCATATACATCTAACAAAGTATGTCCAGCATCAAAAAAGATCGCACGAATCACCAAATCCCCCCAATAAAAAAGCCTCTAGCAAAAATAGCTAGAAGCGATTAAAATGCAGCTGGAATATGCTGTAGTTCTTGGATCTCTCTCTGTCCATTTAACAAGACCGATACTACATCAAACCGAAGTGGTTTGGAACCGATCATCTGCTGGTTTTGTAGGTATTGCAAAGCCAAACGACGCACTTTATGTTGTTTACGAAAATCGACCGATTGGTATCCATAACCAAACTGTTTACTACTAGTGGTACGTACTTCAACAAAAATGATCGCCTTTTGATCTGTTGCGATAATATCTAATTCACCAAGACGAGTAGACCAGTTCCTATTTAGGATTTGGTAGCCTTGGTCTTCTAGGTGTCGGGTTGCTGCCTCTTCCCCGATTCTGCCAATTTCTTTGCGTGGGTCCATTGCCACTGTTCACCACGTCTTTCTATGTAAGAGTAAGCTTAAAAAAGGCTGGGAGTTACATACTTTTGGACAGGAGCAAAGCTTTTGCGATGAATGGGAGTAACTCCGTATTGTTCTAATGCTTGCAAATGCTCAGGGGTACCATATCCCATATGACGATCAAAACCGTATTCTGGATACTTTTCCGCAATCCGCATCATCCACTCATCACGAGTTGTTTTGGCAATAATGGAGGCTGCTGCGATCGAGTGGCTTAGGCTATCGCCCTTGATCAATCCTTGTTGCGGAATAGCAACCTTTGGGATCGTAACGGCATCTGCTAAAATATGATCTGGAATTGGTTCCAATTGTGATAGAGCTACTCTCATTGCTTGGTATGTTGCCTGTAAAATATTAACACTGTCTATATATTCTACATCTATGATGCCAATTCCCACTGAAAGGGCATCTTTTTCAATCCTTTTTTTTAAATCCGCTCGTTGTTTTGCTGTTACCTGCTTGGAGTCATTTAACCCTGTTACCTCAAAATTCTCAGGTAAGATAACAGCAGCAGCTACCACAGGACCCGCAAGAGGACCACGACCTGCCTCGTCCACTCCCGCAATATAGTGAAACCCTTTTTGGCGAAGTAGAGTTTCGTATTTCCACATACGTTTTAGTCTAGCAAACTCTTGTTGCTCTTTTTCTTGTCGTTTTTGATAAGTAAGTAAAAGTTTCTGTACTCCTACTCTCTCATCAGACTGGAGTAATTGCAATGTACTCTCATCTAACTCAGTCTGTTGATTCAACCAATCCTTCAGATCCGCCAGCCTCTTCGGAATCTCCATTCTCTTTCTCCTCCTGATCACTAGCCCATTCAAAGGTCAGACGTCCCAATCTGCCTGATCGAATATCAGTGACAACAATCTCTGCTGCTTTTTCGATGTTCACCGTTCCACCACGTTGCATACAGCCGCGTTTTTTCCCAATCGTCTCCAAAATTTCATGAGGCTCGCCATCTAAATCCGTTAGTTTATAGCGCTCTTTCAATTGCTCTGGATACTTTTCACATAGAAGTTGAATTCCATAGACAGCAACTTCATCAACTGGCAAGATCTCTTCTTTGATGGCATTGGATAATGCTAATTTTAAACCAACGGTTGGATCTTCAAATTTGGGCCATAAGATACCAGGTGTGTCTAATAACTCGATGATGCCTCCTACGC
This sequence comes from Risungbinella massiliensis, assembly GCF_000942395.1. Classification (GTDB taxonomy): domain Bacteria; phylum Bacillota; class Bacilli; order Thermoactinomycetales; family Thermoactinomycetaceae; genus Risungbinella; species Risungbinella massiliensis. Next base: position 956,888 of record NZ_LN812103.1, on the reverse strand, counting down.
GAATCCACTGTTGAGCACGCGTAACACCTGGTTTATCCCCTGTTTGTGCAGCAGTTCGTTTCGCAAGGCGATTAATCAGCGAAGATTTTCCTACGTTTGGAATCCCAATTACCATTGCTCGTACTTTTTGAGAGGCAATCCCTTTACTTTTGCGTCTTTCAAGTAGCTCTTTTAGAACAGATTGTGCTTTGGCAGGAATCTGTTGTACCCCTTTACCTGTTTGAGCATCGACTGGATGTACGGAAATACCACGCTCTTTAAAATACTGAATCCAAGCTTTCGTCTGTTTTTCATCTGCCAAATCTGCTTTCGTAAGCAAAATAAGGCGTGTTTTGTGAGCAATTACCTCTTCAATCATCGGATTTCGACTCGACAGAGGTGCTCTAGCATCTAAAAGTTCAAGTACAATATCTACTTGTTTTAACTTTTCTCCTACTTGCCTTCTTGCTTTGGCCATATGACCTGGGAACCATTGAATACTCATCACAAATTTCCTTTCTTCCAAAAACAAAGCATGATCGAGTGGTCGACCATGCCCAAATGGTTATTTACTTGAGACAGAACCTATATTGGAAAATGGCCAGTAAACAAAAGAAGCCTTTCCGATCAACTCATCTTGATCGATTAATCCGATGAGTTCGCTTCGGCTATCCGCACTCTCAGGACGATTGTCTCCCATAACAAAATATTTTCCTGTTGGAACTTCTGTCTCAGGAAAATCTTCTGTAACGACCTCTTTGTCCAAATAAGGTTCGGTTAAAGGCTTGCCATTCAGGATCACCTTGCCATCCTTTGCTTGGATCTTATCTCCAGGTAAGCCAATAATCCGTTTAATGAGATCTTTTCCTTCTTTTGTTTCAAAGACAATGATATCTCCGCGTTCTGGATCTCCCAGTTTGTACGCTACTTTGTTGATCATCACTTTATCACCTGGTTGAAGCGTCTGAATCATAGAGCGACCACTTACCGAAGTAGGTTCAGCGAGAAAGGTTCTAATTAGGACTGCTAATAGAAGAGCAACACCTATTGCAATAAGCCAATCTTTTGGGCTATTTTGGCTTTCTTCCCTATTTCGTTTTGAACGTCTCTCATTCCTGCCGCTTCCACGGGGTGGGAATGAATCGGTCTTGCCTCTATTGCTACGCAAACGCTCTGACCGAGGTGGTAGAGAACGATTATCCAAAAAAGGATCCTTCCTTTCGATCCAACATTTCTCTCACTATAACATACTGGTTGGCCGAATAAAATTTCCTGAAGATTTCTCCACTAAATCGTTTCATTCTCTGTAAAATACCTTTTTCTTCAACAAAAAAAGGCTTGACTCCAAAGAGCCAAGCCCCAAAGAACAGACTATCGTCTTTCTTTGATACGAGCAGCTTTTCCGCGCAATTTGCGGAGGTAGAATAGTTTCGCACGGCGAACTTTCCCGCGACGAACTACATCAATATGATCCACACGTGGGGAATGGAGAGGGAAGGTACGCTCTACGCCTACTCCAGAAGACATCTTACGAACCGTAAAGGTTTCGGAGATTCCACCACCACGACGTTGAATCACAACCCCTTCAAATACCTGAATACGCTCGCGTTGTCCCTCGACAACTTTTACGTGAACACGGAGAGTGTCCCCAGGACGGAATGCAGGTACATCAGTACGAACTTGTCCTTCAGTCACACCTTTTAGAGTTGGATGCATGGTTTTTCCTCCTTTCGATCTTTGTTATCTGGTATTTCTCTTACGATTTCGGTCGCACATTCGGACGGAACGGACAATATTCTATCACAGCCCACAGCCAAAGACAATTTAGGATCTTTGCTTTCTAGCTAACCCCTGCAGAAAATTGCGATCTTCTTCCGTGAGAGGAGCTGTCTCCAATAAATCAGGTCGCTTCTCCCATGTGCGAGTAAGAGCTTGCTGGCGTCGCCATGTCTCAATATTCTGGTGATGTCCAGAAAGTAAGATGTCCGGCACCTTCAGACCCTCAAAATCTGCTGGTCTGGTGTAATGCGGATACTCCAACAAACCAGTGGAAAAAGAGTCTGTCACGGCTGAGCTATCATTGCCCAGCACGCCAGGAAGCAAGCGGCTAACACTATCTACTACGATCATAGCAGGTAGTTCTCCACCTGTTAGCACATAATCCCCAATTGAGATCTCTTCTGTTACCAGATGAGTACGAATACGCTCATCGTACCCTTCATAGTGTCCACAGAGCAAAATCAAATGGGAATGTTGAGCTAGTTCTTCCGCTTTTTTCTGCGTTAAGGTCGCTCCTTGCGGAGACATCAGCAAAATCGGAGGTTTTTCCTTCCCTTCTTCTAGGAGAGACTCGACTGCTCGAAAGAGTGGTTCTGGCTTTAAGACCATTCCCCCTCCACCACCATATGGAGTGTCATCCACTGTATGATGTTTATCAGTCGCAAAATCCCGAAAGTTGATAAGGTTTGTCTCCACGATCCCTTGCTGTTGTGCCCGTTTGATGATGCTAGTGCCAAGAAAGCCTTGGAACATTTCAGGGAATAAGGTTAAGATATCAAAGCGAATTTGTGCCAATTATGCCAATCCTTCCATCCAGCGGATGGTAACCCGCTTCTCTGAAATGTTTACTTCTCGCACTATCTCTTCAATAAAGGGAAGCAAGATCTCTTTTTTATCCTGAGAACGGACTACCCAGACATCATTTGCAGGGAGAGATAAAATATCTTGGACTGTTCCCAGCTCTTCCCCTTCTTCTGTTACCACAAGAGATCCAAGCACTTCATCGTAGTAATACTCATCTTGGCCATCCTCTGACTGAAGACGATCATCTCCAGAGACAGCTAAGCGAGCATCCCGCAAATGTTCGACATCATTGATGTTATGATACTCCGCAAATTTTACAATGCGGACATTCTTATGTCGTCTACTCTTTTCCACGGTGAGCGTCATTGGTTCTTTTTGCTTGGGTAAAAAGAGAAAGAGTTTGTTCCCTTTAGCGAAACGTTGTTCGGGAAAATCAGTGTTCTCTAAGATGCGCAGCTCCCCGCGAATGCCATGAGTATTGACTATTTTTCCGATATAGAGATAAGTTGAGGACTGCGCTTTCTCATTAGACACTGTTAGTTCACCTCGATCAAGATACGCTTAGGAGTAGATTTGCTGTTGGCGAGAACCAAAGTACGAATCGCTTTGATCACTCGCCCTTGTTTACCGATCACTTTGCCACGATCTTCTTTGGACACAGTTAGTCGGAACACCACTGAATCCGCCTGAGGAATCTCTTCTACAGAGACTTCCTCTGGTGAATCGACGAGTGACTTCGCGATCAGGACGATTAATTCTTTCATCCGATACCTCCGTACATCCTTATCGCACCATTACTTTTGAACCTTTTCCAAAATGCCCTCTTTTTTGAGCAGGTTTTTCACAGTTTCGGAAGGTTGTGCACCCGTGTTCAACCATTTAAGAGCTTTTTCTTCATCGATTTTGACGGTAGCTGGTTGAGTAAGTGGGTTGTAGAAACCTAATTCCTCGATAAAGCGACCATCACGTGGTGCACGAGCATCCGCTACTACCACACGGTAGAAAGGAGCTTTTTTCTGACCCATACGTTTTAGACGAATTTTCACTGCCATTGCTAGTTCACCTCCTTAAACAGGGTATGGTTGGGTTATCCCATGAATGGGAACTTAAAGCCTTTGCGCTTTTTCTTGCTCTTTGCCATCGAAGAGAATTGTTTCATCATCTTCTTCATGTCTTCAAATTGTTTTAGAAGACGATTGACCTCTTGGACTGGTCTTCCGCAACCTGCCGCAATTCGTTTACGACGGCTTGCATTGATGACCTCAGGATGGTCTTTCTCTTCTTGCGTCATAGAGCGAATAATTGCCTCTACATGTACAATCTTTTTCTCATCTACATTCAAATTCTTGAGCCCTTTGAGTTGACCCGCTCCTGGTAACATCGCGAGCATATCCTCTAGTGGTCCCATTTTGCGAACTTGTTGAAGTTGATCAAGGAAGTCATCTAGTGTAAAGGATTGACTTCTCATCTTCCGCTCAAACTCTTTGGCTTTTTCTGCATCAACTGCCGTTTGAGCTTTTTCAATCAGACTAAGAACATCACCCATGCCCAGAATCCGGGAAGCCATCCGATCTGGATGAAAAGGTTCTAGTGCATCTGTCTTTTCACCAAGACCTACAAACTTAATCGAACAATCCGTTACCGATTTAACAGAAAGTGCCGCACCACCCCGGGTGTCCCCATCCAACTTGGTCAATATTACACCAGTCAATCCCATTTGTTGATGGAAACTTTCCGCTACATTGACCGCATCCTGCCCTGTCATGGAGTCCACTACCAGTAAGATTTCATGCGGATTCACGTTTTCTTTTATCTGCTTTAGCTCATCCATCATGTTCTCATCAATGTGTAATCGACCAGCAGTATCTATTAACACATAGTCGTGCTCATTGGCTTTCGCATGAGCAATCGCTTCCGTGGCAATTTTGACTGGACTTTCTTGATCCCCAAGGCTAAAGACTGGGATCGAAAGTTGTTCCCCAAGCACTTGGAGCTGACGGATTGCCGCTGGACGGTAGATATCACCTGCTACCAAAAGAGGTCGGTGATTTTGTTTTTGAAGGAAACGAGCCAATTTACCAGAACTCGTCGTTTTCCCTGCTCCTTGGAGACCCACCATCATGATGACAGTTGGCGGCTTATTCGCTTTAGCGAGCTTTGCTTGCTCCCCACCCATTAACTGGGTTAGCTCTTCGTTTACCACCTTGATCACTTGCTGACCAGGAGTTAGGCTCTTGAGTACTTCTTGTCCTACTGCACGCTCTTTAACACGATTGACAAACTCTTTTACGACCTTAAAGTTAACATCCGCTTCCAAGAGAGCTAGCCGCACTTCACGCATTGCCTCTTTGACATCCGCTTCCCCAACTTTTCCACGGCCACGTAGTTTGCTCATCACCGATTGCAAGCGTTCTGACAAACTTTCAAATGCCATTGTCTCTCACCTCCTCTGGTCTGTTTCCCTAATCTAATTCTAGCAAATGAGTCAAAATGGTTTCTACCTCAGATGGTTTTTCTATATCTTTCAATAAATCTTGTAATTGTTGAATTTTTGCTTGCCGTTCTCTATATTTCGCTAATAGTCCTAATTTCGCTTCATAATCAGACAAAACAACTTGTGCACGTTTTATTGCTTCGAAGATGGCCTGTCTGGATACTTCTTGATGCTCGGCAATCTCACTCAAAGACCAATCTTCTTGGTAGTAGAGTTCTAATAACTTTTGTTGTTTGGCGGTGAGTAACACACCATAAAAGTCATACAGAAGGTTCACTTCCGTGGTTTGATCTAACACGGAATCACTCATCCCCTCTGTCAAGGAATTAATGTTTACAGGTAACTATAATACAGAGCTAAAAGTAAGCTGTCAAGTATTTTTCATTTACAGCTTCAAAGCAACTGAAATCATAGTTTATTGTAAAAATACAATGAATTTTAGTTAGTAAAGAAGGGAAATTCCAATGACTAGTCAAATTAGTAGATTCCCTATATTTTATATTTTTTGAATTTAATTTATTTAGTTGAGGTGATTTATATTACTAAATTAGAAAGTATCCCTGTATCGGAAGTTATAGAAAGACTAGTCATGCCATTTCCTAAACAAGTTAGTCCTTTCGCTCTTCAAGCTGAAAATCATACGCATCAATGGGTCGACTCCTTTTCTTTCTTCCAAAATGATTTTGAAAGAGATGCATTCCTTGCAAGTAAATTTAGCTGGTTATCTGCTTATACCTATCCATTTGCAGACTATAACGAACAGTTAATTGTATCTGATTGGAATACTTGGTTATTTCTATTAGATGATATTAATGATCAAGCAGATCTTGGGAAAGACCATCAAAAGCTACAGAAGCGGCTTTATGATTTAATAGAGTTATTAAATCATAATCATGTTCCCAAACATAAAGGTGTGGATCCCATTGCTGAAAGCCTATGTGATCTTTGGACACGAATTCGTAAACAACATCCCAACTCTAAATTTCAACAACGCTTTATTCAAAGTGTAAAAGAATATTTTGATGGATGTATTTGGGAAGCCAGAAATAGATATCTTAGCATTGCACCAAAAACGGACGATTATATTCAAAATCGTTATTTTTCAGGAGCTATGTATACCTCCCTCAATCTAGGAGATCTAACAGAAAAAATAGATATTCCTTCAGAAGTAATAAACCATCCTACTTTAATAAACATGACAAAACTATGTATCTCTACTGTTAGTTGGGCCAACGACCTTTTTTCTTTTGCTAGAGAACATAATCTCCAAGATGTGCATAACTTAGTACTAACCATAAAAAAACAAAAACAGCTTTCTATAGAAGTAGCAGTAGATGAGGTAATTCGTATTCACAATGAAGAAATTGCACATTTTTGTGAGTTAGAACAATCCGTTCCAAGCTTCGGCGAAGATTATGATAAGCAAATATATCGTTATATTCGTTTACTAAAAACGTGGATGAGAGGACATATTGATTGGGTGCAGTGTAAAACACTTCGATATGAGTAACGATCTCCATTTTATAATTTCTCTACAAAAGCGATAATTAAGCTAATAAAGAAGTAGCCGCTTTTTACCAAGCGACTACTTCTTTATTTTTCTAAACGGCTTAGTTTATATTCTTCTAATACGCGTTCATTTTGGAGTTCTGCCAATTCCCCTTTATTGCTAACTTTACTGTTTCCTATCATTACGGTAACTGTATCCCCTGCGATCGAAAGTAGTTGTTCACTTACTTGAAGGGTATATTGGTCAGCTAAAGTTTCCTCTAATGCTTCTGGACTATTAAAATATAGACAAACCTCCATAAAATAAGGGGTTTCTACTTCATCGCCTGCTAAAGCGGCTAATGGATTGACTGTTAATTCTGTGACCTCAAAGCTTTGTACTCCCTTAAACTTTTTAGCTCCTGGGATATAGCTACTATATAATACCTCTCTGATCTCGTTCTCTCTCTCGTTTCGTCGAAATAAAATTGTAAATTTAACCATATGTATTCTCCTCTTTTTAACTTTCAACTTAAGTTAACAGAATGTTAATGGAGATTAGTTTTATATAATACTCTAAATGTTTGTTCTTCAATAGGGTAAGTCATATTATATATAAATGGTGAATGTTTGTCATCTTCTAATCTTTTTATAAAAAAACCTTGCCAATAATAGACAAGGTTTTTTGTTGATTATGTTTCTTATTGAGTTACTTCTACTCCCTGAAAGAGCGCACTAATAAACTGATCTGTATCAAAGTCTTGTAGATCATCTGCTTTTTCCCCAAGTCCAACCAATTTAACTGGAAGCTCTAGTTCGTGATGGATGGCAATCGCAATCCCACCTTTAGCGGTTCCATCTAGTTTCGTGAGGACAATCCCGGTTACATCCGCTGCTTCTCGAAATTGTTTCGCTTGCACCATGGCATTTTGCCCAGTTGTGGCATCCAATACTAGGAGAACCTCATGTGGACCATTTGGAACTTCTCTTTTTACGACGCGAAAGACTTTTTTAAGTTCTTCCATCAGATTCACTTTGTTCTGCAAGCGACCTGCTGTATCACAGAGAAGAATATCTGCATTACGTGAACGAGCTGCTTGGATTCCGTCAAAGATCACCGCTGCTGGATCTGATCCAGCTTGGTGTTTGATCACATCTACTCCTACCCGATTGCCCCATACTTCGAGTTGTTCAATCGCTCCAGCACGAAATGTGTCTCCAGCGGCAAGGACTACTTTTTTCCCTTGTTGTTTGAAGCGGTGAGCCAACTTGCCAATCGTGGTAGTCTTTCCTACTCCGTTCACACCCACGAATAGGATAACAGTCATTTCCTCTTCTCGGAGTTGAATACCCCCTTTTTTCTCACCTGTCTCCATCAACTCTCCTACCAATTCGACCATGAGTGGTTGAAGATCGGTTGGTTCCTTGATTTTACGGACCTTTACTTCTTCACGAAGACGATCCATCAGGTCCATCGTTGTCCGAACCCCTACGTCAGCACTGATCAATAACTCTTCTAGTTCTTCATATAAATCTTCATCGATTTTGCTATAACCAGTAAATAATTGATTCATCGCACCTACAAACGAGGAGCTAGTCTTGCTTAGTCCAGTAAGAAACTTCTGTGTTACCGACTCGGTTGTTTGTGATACACGTTCTTTTAATCGTTGAAAGAAGCTCATGAGGTTCCTCCTGCTACAGTATCTAATTTCTTTTCTTGTCCATCATACTCTTCCAACCGAACAGATACCAACTTGGAGACTCCAGATTCTTGCATGGTAATTCCATACAAAACATCAACCGCTTCCATAGTATGTTTACGGTGAGTGATGACAATAAATTGTGTCTTGCTCGCAAATTGTCTCATATAGCGTGTAAAACGAGTTAGGTTTGCCTCATCGAGGGCAGCATCTACTTCATCTAGAAAACAGAATGGAACAGGTTTAATACGTAAAATAGCAAATAGAAGGGCAATCGCAGCAAGAGACCGTTCTCCACCGGATAATAAGGAAAGTTGCTGAAGCTTTTTACCTGGAGGTTGTGCGACAATATCAATGCCTGTATCCAAGAGATGATCTGGATCACTCAATTGCAAGTCGGCTCGACCACCACCAAACATCTTGACGAAGACATCTTGGAAGTGCTCTCGAATCTGATCAAATGCTTCTCTGAATCTAGCACTCATCTCTTCTTCAATCTGGTCAATGATCTGATAGAGAGATTGCTTGGCCTCGAGCAAGTCTTTTTCTTGTGCCTCCAAAAAGCCCAACCGTTCTAACAATCGATGATACTCTTCAATTGCACCTAAATTGACTTCACCTAGTCCAGAAATTCGTTGTTTTAACGAACGAACTTGCCGTTCTGCCTGGGTCTCGTTTTCCGATGCACCGTATTCTTCCTTGGCTCTCTCAAAGGTCATTCGATATTCCTCAGATAGTTTTTCCAATAAATGATTCAATTCTACATCAAGACGGTTAACCCGAACTTCGAGTTGATGGAGCTCATCCTGTTTTTTACGTAGTGCAGTTTGCTCATATCGTACCTGGCGCTCTAGATCTTCTCGACTTTGATGTGCTTGATCTCTCCCGCGCTTCACTTCTGTCAAGCGATGTTGCACCTCAGATTTCTGATCTCGCAACTGTAATACTGAAGCCTCTAACTCTTTTTTCTCTTCTTCACTTAATTCTTTGTTCTTCTCTAATATCTCTTTTTCTTCATGTAATGCTTTTTCTTGTTGGATCAATCGAACTTCTTCTTGATTTAGACGCTCGCTATTTTCCATTAGGTTCTGTAGTGCTTGTTTTCGTTCAGCCAATTGAACACGACTTTCGGTCAGTTCCTCTTGTACTTCTTGGCGGAGACCAGCCTGCTCTAATGCTTTTTCCTCTAGCGCCATTGCCTCTTCTTCAAGAATAGCTCGCCTTTTTTCGACCTCACTACGTTTAGTAGCTAATTCCCCTAACCGTTCGTCTGCTTGTTCTTCTTTTTCTAGGAGTTGCTGAAGTTGAGAGGACAGCGAGGTACTAGCAGTCTGATTTCGATCTCCCTCAAAGCGAATCTGCCGCTCTTCCCCAATAAGTTCTTGAAGATTTTGCTGATTCTCTACTTGATCTTGGCGGAGTTGATCTCGCTCTTTACGTAAGTTCTCTAATTCATCTGCTAACTTGTTCGCTTGATCTTGCATCCGAGTGATAATAGCACGCTTCTCGTTCCATTCTTGCTGCAGTTGCTCTATCTGACGGCCTCGACTTAAAAGATTACTACTTTTATTTTGTCTGCTTCCACCAGTCATCGATCCACCCGGATTAACGATATCTCCCTCTAGTGTAACTACTCGATACCGATATCCAATCTTTCTCGCAATCTGGTTCGCAACTGCTAAATTGGTTGCAACGATAATATTACCTAGGAGATGATGGACTAGTTTGGCAAATCGAGGCTCACTTTGGACAAATTGTCCTGCTACACCTAAAAAACCATCCATCCCTTGTAGACGTTCCAAATCATGAGCAGGCAGGTTGCGTGGAGTAATCACATCGAGTGGCAAAAAGGTAGCTCGTCCCAACCGACGTTCCTTGAGAAATGCGATAGCAGACCGCCCTGTTGCCTCTTCTGCTACTACCACATGTTGAAGCGTCCCACCAAGTGCTGTCTCTACCGCTACTTCATAATCGGCATCAACTCGGATTAACTCAGCTACTGCACCTAAGATTCCAGACAGGGAGGCAATCCCTCGGTCACGAGCTTGTAGCACTTCTTTAACCCCATGAAAAAATCCACTATGATCTGCTTCCATCTCTTTTAAGACATCTAACTGAGAACGAAGACGGTTTGCTTTGCTTTCTTGATCTCGGATCCTCCCTTGTAACTCTTTTTCTTGTTGAAACAATTCTTGAATCTTGGTCTCTATGATTTGCAGGCGCTTTGCAATGGTCTGTTTTTGTTCCTGTAACTCCTTTATCTCTTCTTGCAATTCAGTCAACCGATCTTGGGACATTCTCCAATCGGATGAACGCTCTTTTTGTTCATGTTCTAGCTGGAAGCGACGTTCCATCGCCTCTTCTGCTTGTTGAGTAAGATATTGCTCTTCGTGTTGCAATGAGATCAATTGATCATGGTAATTTTGAAGCTCTTTTTTCACTGCAACTAACTCGATTTCGATCTCATTTGGCATCGCAAGATGTTTTTCTTGGAGTTGTTGCAGACGCTCCTCTGCTTCTTGAACTAAATAACCTTGCTCTTCTATTTTTTGTCTGGTTTGTTCTTTTTGACCTTGAATTCGTGTCTGTTCCGTATGTAGGTAAACAATTCGCTCTTGGAGTTGTGCGAGTGACTGCTCTCGGTTTTTAGACCGTTCGATCCAAACGTCTCGCTGTCCCTCCAGCTTTTCCAACTCTTCACTCACTCGTAGAAGTTCGCCTTGAACTTGCTCCCAAGCCCCTTCTGATTCACTTAAAGAATGCTTGATCTCTTCTAGCTTTACTTCTTGTTTACTCAATTCCGCTGCCATAACTACCTGCTCTTCATTGGTAGTTTTGACTTTTTCGCTAGCTTGTTGCCAAGCAGTATGAACAGACTCGATTTTATGTACATATAAAGAAATCTCGACTTGCTTTAATTCATCCTTTAACTGACGATATGATTCCGCTTTTTCTGCCTGTTCCTCCAAAGGAGCTTTCTGTGTCTGTAGCTCGTGGACGAGATCGTGAATCCTCGCCAGATTTCCCTCTGTTACTTCTAACTTCTTTTCTGCCTCTTTTTTGCGTGCCTTATATTTCACAATTCCTGCGGCTTCCTCAAAGATTGCTCTACGATCCTCTGATTTGGAGCTGAGAATTTCTTCGATTTTCCCTTGACCGATCATAGAATAGGCTTCTTTTCCGATTCCTGTATCCATGAATAGCTCATTAATATCTTTTAGACGACAAGGTCGTTTATTTAAAAGATACTCACTCTCCCCCGATCGGTATACACGTCGGGTAACCGTTACTTCGGTAAAATCGACTGGTAACTTACGATCTCCGTTATCGAACGTCATGGAGACTTCACAGAACCCGACCGGCTTACGAGAGTCACTCCCAGCAAAGATCACATCTTCCATCTTGGCTCCACGTAGAGACTTGGCGCTCTGCTCTCCTAGTACCCAGCGAATCCCATCGGTTACATTACTCTTCCCGCTTCCGTTCGGACCTACTACTGCAGTAATCCCCGGAACAAACTCTAATTCCGTCCGATCAGCAAAAGATTTGAAACCTGCCATCTCCAACCGTTTTAGATACATCCTGCTCCTCCTTTCTATCGTGCATTAACTGATTTATTTTAGCATAGACTGACAGTTTTTTTCTTTGATTTGGTTCAACAAAAAAAGCTTGTCGACCTGTTCAAATAACAGACTTCGTCGGCAAGCGAAAAGGAGAAGAGCTTTCTCTCCTTTTCTTTTTGTATTTATTAAGCCAGTCAGTCAACTGGACATTTTTCCATTTTCGCCTATGATCCAGAAATCCATTTCTTTAATATTATTCCACTTCCAATTCAAACCAATTTTTAGTTGAATAGACAATTGTGCCTAACACTCCTATTAAACCTATCACTATGATGATAGGACTAATCATTTTCCCAAATAACACCAATACCAACGATATTATGTAGAATAATAAGGCCATATTATTTATCTTAATTTCCACTGTATTGCCACGTTCTACTTGTTTTGCTTTGCTTCCAAAAAACCATTGTTTTGCTTTTACTGTTGCTTTTTCTGCTTGAATAATATATTCTTCATTATTTTTCAATTTCTTAACAACTTGATTATCTACTTTTAACGCTATATTAGAAGCCCCACCCATTATTCCTGTTGCTCTTTTTACTTTGATACTCATTCTAACTCCCCTTTTTGAAAATGCATAATAAAAAACACTTCAATTCTCTCACAGTTTTTATCGTAAACAAATACACTAGACTCCCTAAATACAATTTGAATAGTTCGTTTATGTTTATTTAGGAAAATACTCTAGGAAAATCTGTCATTCTGTTTTAGAATAAATCTGTTTGTCAGAAAGGAGGAGAGCACTTTGTGGGAAATATTTACATTTCTTGGAACAATCGCATTTGCGGTTAGTGGAGCGCTAGTCGCTTTTGAGGAAAAATACGATTTAATTGGAGTCTATGTGCTAGGCTTTGTCACAGCATTTGGTGGGGGAGTAATCCGAAACCTCTTAATTGGTGTTCCTGTTAGCCAACTATGGCAACAAGAAACATTAATTCTAGTTGCACTTATTTCGATCACTATCCTATTTTTTATCCCAAAACAAAAAATCCGTCTTTTGCATAAGAGCATTCTTTTTTCAGATGCAGTGGGTCTTGCCGCTTTTTCTATTCAAGGAGCCATCGTTGCTGCTCAAACGCTTAACTCCATTTTTGCCATTATGTTCGCTGCCCTGATCACTGGAGCAGGGGGCGGAATGATCCGCGATGTATTAGCTGGTAGAAAACCACTCATTTTCCATCAGGAGATTTACGCCACTTGGTGCCTCCTCGGTGGAATTGCGGTTTATTTTGGCGGAGTTGCTTCTCAATTGTTGCTCTGGATTGCATTCGGATTGATTATTGTGTTACGAATGATTTCGCTGGAACGACAATGGCAATTGCCTGTGATCACCAAAAGCTAAATGGATAAAAATAAAACGACTCTCAGCCTATTCATTAGTCTGAGAGTCTCTTTGTAACTAGTTGTTTTTCTTGATCTCTTTCAAATTTATTTCTGCTAATTCTGCTAAATGTTTGATTTGTCTGCATTCTTCAGCAAGTAATCGAATGACTTGGTCCTGAGAATTATTCGGATTACCGAATTTGCCTAATAATTCTTGGAGCTCTTTTGCATATAATGCGATTTGTTGGAACTTTCCATTAACCACTGGAAACTCCTCTCTCACATATTTTGCAAAGCGAGCATCCTCAAATTGTTTTTGGCTGAATTGTGTCATTATAATCCCTTTCTAGGACGTGGGGAGCAACTATTGCTACAAATTTACTAGTTACAAGAAGGTAACTAGTAGCCACGTCCCTTCCAAAAGGAAATCTACCCTTCCTTCTCGAAGGGACGTGACTAACTAGTACACTATGATTATAAAGAAAATCGCAAGGAAAAGGTTAAGATTATAGTCAAAATTGTTACATTTTCTAAACAAAAAAATACCAAACCTGCATCTCGATTAGGGTTCGGTTATTGTACCTATTCTTATATGGAAAATTAACGATCGATCCATAGCTATTTATCACTACAAATTAAACTTATTTTTAATTAGCATCGCAACATCCTGGGCACTTAAATTTGTATTATTAATGCGAAGGTAGTTGGATCTTTTTATTTCACTTGCATATGAATTTAATCGATGTTTTTTCATTGTATTTGTCAAATTATCTTCGGATTGTCTTATATTTCTTTTGGTTGGTTTGTGTTCTAGTCTATGAGGACTTTTATTTCGTTCCAGTCTTTCCTCCAAATCTGCCTCTAATTCTACAAAATAAACCTCTCCCTCCTTCGTCTCGAATATATTACAGATCTTATGAACAAAATCCCAATCATCTTGCTCGTCAAATGCCCATACGTAAGTAAAAATTAGTCCATATAAGTCACTTTTGGATACTTCTTCGAACATCTCAAAACGAAATAAATTAACCAGTCTCGAAAAAGATTTTGTGCCGAAATCAAAATATTTGATCACTAAATCGATAGTCATATGATTGTGAAATAATTTTAGCTTCGTAATTTTCTCCAGTTCTTGTCCAACAGTCATTTTGCCAACTGCTTGTGGACCAAATAATAAAATAAATTTCAGATTTCTCCATCCCCTTTCGGTCTCCATAAGCTAATTTTATGAGAATAAACTGTAAATAGAAATATTTTACCAAGAAAACAAAATAGGAAGCCTATCTCTTTATTTACTTACCAAACGAAGAGATAGGCTTTTTAGATTCAACTTCTTATATTTTTACCAATAAAAAGGAAAGCTCATTTATTCTTTCCTTCAGAAGGGTCTACTTCATCAAAAGATAAAGTGACAACTTCTGTATAATCACCACGTGAAACTTCTTCTTCGGAAGCGTCTTTTTTAGATTCATCCCCATCAAAAGTAGGGGCAATGGTAGGTTCATTGGTGTTTGTTTGTCTTTTTTTCATGGATTACCCAACTCCTTTTTCTTAGGATGTCCTATTATCCGAACTAATAATAGGAGATTCCGCCAGCTAGAATGAAAATGAAACCACTAGATTCAAGTATGTCGAGCTCCAAGAAATTCAAACTGAACCAAATCCTCGTGCACCTTTTTATGTGGAAGTTCAACATACAAAAAAGCATGCATAGGCTCTAACAGCTTATGCATGCTTTTTTCGTTATGCTTTTCGTTTTTCCCAAACTTCCAAAGCTTGAGCGGCAGCTTGTTGCTCTGCTTCCTTTTTTGAACGTCCTGAACCTTGTCCGAGACAATCGTTCTCCAAGTATACTTCTGCAACAAAGTGCCGATCATGCGCAGGTCCCTGCATATCGACAATCCGATACTCTAACGGACCTAATTTTTCTTGCTGCACCAACTCTTGTAGATAACTTTTAGCATCGGTAGTACGTGAGAGCCATTTCTCATCTACTTTTGGAAAAACCACGTGCTGTAAGAAAGCACGAACTTTTTCGAGTCCTTGATCTAAGAACAATGCCCCGATAAAGGCTTCAAAAACATCCGCTAAAAGAGAAGGACGTACTCGACCACCGGTGAGCTCTTCTCCTTTTCCCAAACGCACGTAATCTCCAAAATGAAGGTCTTTGGCAAAAGCAGCTAAAGAAGGCTCACATACGATTCGAGCTCGATTTCGGGTGAGGTCTCCCTCGGTCATCTCAGGGAACCGTTCAAAAAGATGCTCGGAGACTGCTAGTTCCAAGACGGCGTCTCCGAGAAATTCTAACCGTTCATTATCTGGAATCGAACCAGTATTACGTCGCTCATGTGCAAAGGAAGTATGGGTAAATGCTTGTTGGAACAGCTTTCTATTTTGAAAGCGTAGATCGAGTGACTGTTCCAATGGGGTCAAATCCATAATGTCACCGCCTATTTAATCGTTGTATGCGCGGAAGACGATTGTAGCATTATGCCCACCAAAGCCAAGTGAATTAGATAAAGCCGTCTGGATAGAAGCTTTACGTGCTTCATTTGGAACATAATCCAAATCACATTCTGGATCGGGCTCTTCATAGTTTATGGTTGGAGGAATCACTTGCTCTTTAAGTGCTAATACGCAAGCGATCGCTTCTACTCCACCAGCTGCACCTAGTAAATGACCTGTCATCGATTTAGTTGAACTTACTGCAAGTTTGTATGCATGATCACCAAACAAAGACTTAATAGCTGCTGTTTCGTTCTTATCATTTAGTTCGGTAGAAGTCCCATGAGCATTAATGTAATCGATCTCTTCAGGAGCAAGACCTGCATCATTCAGAGCTCGTTTCATTGCACGAGCAGCTCCTTCTCCTTCTGGCGCAGGACTAGTTAGATGGAAAGCATCTGAAGTCATCCCGTAACCAACCAACTCTGCGTAGATCGTAGCCCCACGTTGTTGAGCGTGTTCCAACGACTCCAAAACTAAAACTCCAGCTCCCTCACCCATGACAAATCCATCGCGATTCTTGTCAAATGGGCGGCTTGCTCTAGTAGGCTCATCATTACGAGTAGACAGAGCATGCATGGAACAAAAACCAGCGAGACCTAATGGAGTAATGGAAGCTTCGGTTCCTCCTGCGATCATCACTTCTGCTTCGCCTCGTTGAATGATCTTAAATGCGTCTCCCAGACTGTGAGTACCTGTCGCACATGCCGAGATCGCCGAACTGTTTGGTCCTTTTGCACCCGTATGTATCGAAACTTGACCGGAAGCCATATTCGCTATCATCATCGGAATCATGAAAGGACTTACTCGCTTCGGACCACGATCGAGTAGAACCTTGTGTTGTGCTTCCATAATAGAGAGCCCACCGATTCCCGAGCCGATATAGACACCGACACTCTCAGGGTCTACTTGATCCATTTGAATCTCCGCATGAGCGAGAGCTTTTTTCGCAGCCACAACCGCAAATTGGGTAAAGCGATCCATTTTGCGCGCTTCTTTTCGATCGATAAATTGATGTGGATCAAAATCTTTCACTTCCCCTGCAATTCTCGCAGGATACTCAGAGACATCAAAGTGTGTGATAGGTCCAATACCTGATTTCCCTTCCAGAAGACTATTCCAAAACGTATCTACTTCATTTCCTACAGGAGAAACAACTCCCAGACCCGTCACGACTACACGCCTCTTCATGAAATCCACCGCCTTTCACCGGTTCACTGTCAGTCTAAGCTGATTCTAATTAAAGATAACTCCCAAAGGAGGAGATATCCCCTCCTTTGGGATCGTACATTCATTATGCCTGTTTGCTAGTAATAAAGTTTACGATGTCGCCCACCGTATTGATTTTTTCTGCTTGATCTTCTTCAATAGTGATACCGAACTCATCTTCCAATTGCATGATGAGATCCACCACGTCCAAAGAATCCGCACCCAAATCTTCTTTGATACCAGCTTCCATCGTCACTTCTTCTGCCTCAACGTTCAGTTGTTCCACGACGATCTTTTTTACACGCTCTAACGTTTCCGTTGCCATTCCTTTCACCTCCTCTCAATGAATAGTTGTCTAGCCGACAACCATTTTACATTACCATACCACCATCAACTTGAATAGTTTGTCCCGTAATATAACCAGCTGCCTCACTAGCCAAGAAGCGCACTGTTTCGGCAATATTTTCTGCTGTACCATATTTACCTAGCGGAATACCTTTTAAAATCTCTTCTTGTACATCAGTTGGCAGTTTGTCTGTCATATCTGTTGCAATAAAACCTGGAGCAACCGCATTCACCGTAATATTACGACTAGCTAGCTCTTTTGCACAAGTCTTGGTAAAGCCGATCACACCAGCTTTCGCAGCCACATAGTTGGCTTGACCTGCATTCCCGGCGATTCCGACAACGGAACTGATATTGATAATGCGTCCTTTACGTTGCTTGACCATTGGTCGTGTCACTGCTTTGGTGCAAAGGAATACACCTTTGAGGTTGGTATTCATTACAGCATCCCAGTCTTCTTCCTTCATCCGCATTAGCAGATTGTCTTTGGTAATACCAGCGTTATTGACCAAAATATCAATTTGTCCGAATGAGTCTAGTACCTCTTTGAACGCACTGGTTACTTGCTCACCATTTGACACGTCTACTTGAAGAGCAAGTCCACGTTTACCTGCCCCTTGAATGAGTGAGATCGTTTCTTCCGCTGCTACTTGATTCCCTGCGTAGAAAATCACGACATCAGCACCCGCTTGTGCTAAGTTTACTGCAATTGCACGTCCGATTCCACGTGAACCGCCCGTTACCACTGCTACTTGTCCAGTTAGCATACTTTCTCTCCTCCCCATTTGTCCTCTTTTTGCAAAAGCATGGTTTTTGCCCTTTATTTGGTTGTGCCTTGCAAGTAAGTAACTCAGGACGCTACGTCTAGATGTCCCAGGAGGGGGCAGATCCACTACAAGGGCACAAGAAACTCCCTCCTATCGTCACTCAAACACTTGTCCCCTTTATTCTTTACACATCTAGACTCCGCTTGGTATCGGCACAAAGACATTCTGGGCTGCAACCAGCTCTCACTAATATGGAATTGTTTTTGCTCAAGTCGAATTCTATATTTGCTCTTCTTTAAGAAACTCTCGAACTTGTTCGATGCCAGCCAAATCTTGTACGTTGAGAACTTTTGCTTTGCGATCTACTTTTCGGATCAAGCCGGCTAAGACATTGCCCGCTCCAATCTCGACAAAGGTAGTTACCCCTTGATCTAGGAGATAACGGACTGTATCTTCCCATAGCACTGGAGAGGATACTTGATCTACCAGCAACTCTCGTATCCGACTCGCTTCGGTCACAGATTGAGCTGTCACATTGGCTACTACTGGTATTTTAGCATCTTGGATCGTAACTTCTTCCAGAGATTTTGCCAGTTGTTCTTGGGCTGGTTTCATCAGACTGGAGTGAAATGGACCACTTACTACAAGAGGAACTACACGTCGAGCGCCTGCTTCTGCGGCAGCAACTCCTGCTCGTTCTACTGCTTCTTTGTGTCCAGAGATAACAATTTGCCCAGGACAGTTGTAGTTTGCAGGTTCTACCACTGAATCCGGTTGACTTGCTTGTTGACAAACCTCATCTAGCTTGTCCCGATCCAATTGTAAAACAGCGGACATACTTCCAACACCTGCTGGTACTGCTTGCTCCATATAGGTTCCGCGTTTATGTACAATTTGGACAGCATCAGAAAAGGAGATTGCATCTGCTGTCACCAAAGCGGAATACTCTCCAAGGCTATGGCCTGCTACAAAATCCGGTTTGATGTCCACTTCTTCTTGAAGAGCACGCAAAAGTGCTACGCTCGTAGTAAGAATCGCAGGTTGTGTATTAGCTGTTAATCGAAGCTCTTCTTCTGGACCTGCAAAACAAAGCTCGGACAGCGCATAGCCCAAGGCTTGATCTGCTTGTTCAAATACTTGTTTGGCAGATGTTTTTTCTTCGGCAATTGCTTTTCCCATCCCTACTTGCTGAGAACCTTGCCCTGGAAAAAGAAACGCTATTTTCCCCATCTTTTTAGTCCACTCCTTACTTAGCTTCCTCTTGAGACCATTTCAAAACTGTCGCACCCCAAGTTAGTCCTCCACCAAATCCACACAAGACGACATGATCGCCTTTTTGGATACGATTCTCTTGAACTGCTTCATGTAATGCTACTGGTACTGAAGCAGAGGACATATTACCGTATTTGTCTAAGTTGATTGCTACTTTATCTTTGGTTAGACCAAACCGCTTCATCGCTGATTCAATGATTCGGATATTAGCTTGGTGCGGAACCATTAAATCCATCTCTTCTTTTTCTAAACCTGCTTTGGCAAGAGCACCTTCTGTTGCATTATTCATCACACGAACCGCAAACTTAAAGACTTCACGACCACTCATGGACAGACTATGTAATTTTTCTTCTACCGTTGCGGCTGTGGCTGGACAACGGGAACCACCTGCTTCAATTTTGAGCAGTTCACCACCAGAACCATCCCCACCTAACTCATAAGACAAAAATCCATAACCTTCCTCTACCGGTCCAAGTACTGCTGCTCCTGCTCCATCTCCAAATAGAATACAAGTGTTACGATCTTCCCAGTCAACAATCCGCGAGAGACATTCTACTCCAATTACCAATGCATATCGATAAACGCCCGTGGCGATAAACTGGGATGCCGCCGAAACTCCATAGATAAAGCCAGTACATGCAGCAGATAAATCAAATGTTGCTGCTTTGGAAGCACCTAGCTGATCTTGTACGAGACAGGCAGTTGCCGGAAATGACATGTCTGGAGTTACTGTAGCTACGATAATTAAATCGATTTGATCTGCAGTGAGATTTGCATTTTTCAGTGCCATCTCTGCTGCTTTAATAGACAGATCAGATGAAGCCTCATGATCTGCTGCAATACGGCGTTCTCGAATTCCTGTGCGACTCACGATCCACTCGTCATTCGTATCTACCATCTTTTCCAAATCCGCATTGGTCAAGACTTTTTCTGGTAGATAGACACCTGTGCCTAATATTCCTACTGATCTCACCTTTATATCCTCCTTCTAATTCCCCAACTCGCTCGCAATACTATCCAAAACTTGTAGTTCTACAAATTGACGCGCTTGACGAATAGCATGGAAAAAGGCTGTAGCATCAGAAGAACCATGTGCTTTAAATATAGGTCCAGCCAGTCCGAGCAGAGGTGCTCCACCATGATGTTTATAATCCATCTCCTGCTTAAAACTACGAAGTCCAGGTGCTAAGATCGCTGCTGATATCTTCGTGATCCAACTTTTGGTGAATTCTTGTTTCAACCGATCAAATAGAGCTTTAGCTACACCTTCTGTGTTTTTCAAAAGAACATTGCCAGTAAAACCATCCGTCACCAATACATCGCATACACCGTAGAGAATATCCCGTGCCTCTACATTACCAACAAAGTGAATGCTCTGTTCTACACTAAGTAAATCAAATGCTTCTTTGGTCAAATTGGTACCTTTACTGTCCTCTGTCCCAATGTTCAAGAGTCCTACTCTTGCATTCGTTCTTCCTAACACTTTTTGTGCGTAAAAACTCCCCATCACCGCATACTGGCGAAGATGCTCCGCTTTCGCTTCTGGATTGGCACCTACATCCAATATCAACGTTCCTTTGCCATCCAGACTAGGAAAAAATGCTGCTAACGCAGGACGATCGACGCCTTTCATCCGACCAGTATAGAAAAGTCCAGCTGCCATCAAAGCACCGGTATTCCCAGCACTGATAAAGGCGTCTACTTCTCCTTTTTTTACTAAACCAGCGCCGACCACCATAGAGGAATCTTTTTTTCGGCGAACGGCTTTGACAGGTTCATCTTCCGCTGTAATCGTTTCGGTCACTTGTCGAACCTCTACATTCGGAAGATCTTTAGGAATAAGTGCCTCATCTTGAGTAAGTAGAACCCAAGTTGTATCTGTCCATTCCTTCGCCGCCAAGGCTACTCCTTCCAAGACCGCGTGGGGCGCATGATCTCCCCCATGAATATCCAAAGCGATCCGCATTCCGTTTTCCTCCTTATGCATTGGCACGGTGTACATCAAACTTTCCTTGAAAGACAATCTCATCTTTCACACGAGTCTTTACTTCTACTTGTAATCGATTTCCATCTTTATGTATCACTTCCGCACGAGCGATGCAACGTTCGCCTAATCGAACAGGACGCACAAATCGGACTTCTGCTCCTCCTGTCAGAGCTACTTTGGCATCAGCAAGCGCTACAGCTAAGGAATTGGCTTGTGCGAATAGATGATGTCCTCGCGCGATTCGAGTACGCGAGAAGACATGCTCCATCCGAATCTCCAACAATGAAGTCGCTACTTCATCCAGTCTTAGCTCAATCATTTCTCCGATTACTTCATCCAGAGTCAGAGAACGTACGGAATCATATCTCTCTTCTGCTATATTTTTCATCCGTTCTCGCAGTTCCGGAATACCCAGTTCCATGCGATCCAAGCGAATCGTCTGAATGCTGACCTCTAACCGTTTTGCCATCTCTTCGTCATTAATAAATGGATCTTGTTCCAAAAATTGAACAAGTTGTTGTTGACGTTCTTTTTTGGTAAGGCGCATAGAGGAGCCACCCCTTTTGTGACCATGTTTTAGAACCAAGTACTAAATCAGTATAGTAAAAAATATGTTCCTTGGCAACTCTCTCAATCTTGAAATAGTATAATAAAATTTGGAACTTACATACCTAGATGGGAGTGTTTTGTATCTATCGCTGGATCTCTAGAGCTTTTCTTCTCTTATCTGTACTATTGCTACTCCCTCTGATCCCAAGATTTATTTATGCTTTTTTCCCTGATCCTAACCTTTCCAATCTAGTTATGGCCATTCAATCTAGCGGAAAGACCATATATTTGTATGTGACCCAGCTCTGGACAGGAGAATCTTTTCTCATCAAGGTTGGTGAATTTTTCCCTCCTACTTCGTTTTTCACCGAGATCGAACAGGCTTTTTGGGTTTCTCTTATCTACATTGTGATAGCTGGTTTTATCGCATTATTAGTTGGGATGATCTTGGGATTTCTCACCTATCGAAAGCTGTCAAGCGGAATCTGGCTGGAGTGGTTTTCTACCATTCCTGATTTTATCTTAATTATCTTGTTACAAGCTTTGGTCATCTGGATCTTTAAAAACACCAATATTTTGCTAGCTACTGTAATCAATATTAATGATGATCCTGCCTATCTATTACCTATTGTGACCCTAAGTTATGTTCCACTAATCTTTATCACACGGAATGTCCGGATCTATGTACAAACAGAGATGAGCAAAGATTATGTCTTGTTCGCCAAAGCAAAAGGACTAACTCGTATGCGAATCTATACTCATCAGGTTCTACCCAATATCTCGGCTCGTGTCCAAGCAGATCTTTTTACTATCTCGTCCATTCTCGTGGGAAGTCTCTTTATTATTGAAATTCTCTTTAATATATATGGAGCCACTTCGTTCCTTATAAAATTTTCTTGGAACTATGCCGCAACAGTCAACGGCTTATTTGTATTAACCCTGATCTTTCTCCTTTTGTATGCACTTAATAGTCTGTTTCTTTACCTTCTGACCAGATTAGGGAGGCTACTATGAACAAATATCTCCGAATCGGAATCTCTTCCACAATTGGTTGGGTATTGTTAGCCATAATTGGTCCTTGGTATTTGCCGGAACCAGTGACTAGTGAAAATATCATCTTACAGATCGACGGACAAACAGATGTAGCTCCCATCGGACCAACGGAAGAGTATTGGTTTGGTCGGGACATTCGCGGGCGCAATCAGTTGACTTTAATGTTGTTAGGTTTAAAATTCACCTTGCTCACCGTCGCCATCATAGGGATCCTGCGCCAAGTACTAGGTTCTGCTCTTGGGATCATCGTCGGGATGTCGAAAAAGCCAAAGTCTCCTATCATTCAGACAGGATCTAGTACTTTTGGTTTTCTAGGTTTACTTCCCGCATTTCTCATTACTTATTGTTCATTACTAGGGTTTATTGGGGAAGAACGAGAGATAGCCCCCTATATCTGGACCATATTCTTCATTCAAGTATTGATACTCTCTTTATTTGGGATTGCCCCAATCGCTGCCCGAGCTCAGATCCAGACCTATCAGATCTGTTCTCAACCTTATGTAGAGGCCTCCAAAATGTTAGGAGCAAGCCGTTTTGGGGTATTCCGCCGCCATATTTCCCCTGCTATCCGGGACTCATTTTGGCTAAACTGCCTTTCGGAGATGCTACTCGTGCTCCAATTGGTGGGACAACTTTCCCTTTTCTATCTTTTTATCGGGGGAACTAAATATATACCGGAAGGTAATGAATTCCTATCGATCAGCTTTGAGTGGTTGGGACTCATTGGGCAAAATCGAGACTGGTTTATCATCAAGCCAGAAACGGTCATCGTACCAGTGGTCAGCTATCTCTTGTTATCTACTACCCTCTTTTTCCTTCAAAAAGGGTTGGAAGTTCGTTTAAAGGCAAAAGAACAACAGATGTATGGGTCTCTTAGATAGTCCAGAACAAAGCCGTCCTCTCTTATATGGACGAGAACGGCTTCTCTCTAATAGCAACCTACTAACAAAATGAATTTGGCTTATTATGCAAACCAAGCTCCCACAATTGGATAACGAAAAGGTCTCTCTTGCAAGGCACGTAGTATCCCTTTTATCGGGATAATCAAACCCATTAAACCAAATACAATAAGAAATGGGATTCCAATGAGGAGGAACGAGAAGAAGATCGAGATCGAAACGAGCAACCAGATGACAAAATGAAAGATGATCGCTTGCAAAGATAGGCTCTTTAGCTCGCTGTTAGGCGTCAAAAAATATACGACTAAGGGTACCAACACAGGGGCAAACCAGGTACTAGCATGAATGAGGATCTTTATAGCTTTTGGATTCATATTTACTCCTTTTTACGAAAGCCTAGTGGAATCATTCTAGTATCTTTTCCTAAAAAGGAATACGACACGCTATAATGGTATTTTTCCTAATATTCGAGCTCGTTGGTTAAACACAAGTTAAACACAAGTTAAACATAGGCGAGCCAATGATTTTGGAATAATTTCACATTATATTCAACATTCAATAAATAGCTTGTTGCATTAATCCAAGTTAAACGTAGGCGCGCCGCTGGTTTTCCCGCATATGATCTGCTCCGGCTCCCTATCGCTGATAGTCGCATCTCAAAAGGGGAAAACCTCTGGCTTAGGGCTAATTATGCAACATGCTCAATAAATATAAAGGTGTGATCATTATTTCTATTTTTCTCTATTTAGGATTTGCAGTATATCTGGCTTTCACAGTCTATGTACTTGTCTCTGTATTCAAAAAGATACAACTCAGGTCAAACATTTTGCTTCGTTATTGTATTGCATTATTTATTCCACTGTTAGCTATCATTTATCTTGAATTGGGGTATGAAACTGACTTTTTGATCGATATCATCCAAGGTCTACTCCTTTTGCTAACACTTCCTTATCTAATTGCACTACCTTTTCTGCTTTTCCGTCAATATAAATCTCATGGAAAAACTACGTTTATTGCCCCAATAGCTCTATCCATATTGCTCTATTTACTTACACCTGCCCCATATTTTCTAGCAAAATGGGAAGTTCATAGAACAGAAGAACTACGTAAAGAAGTGGTCACCATTTTAATGAAAAACAAAAAAGTAGCTGACTTGGTAATCCACACAAAAAATTCCCCTGAAAAATCTATAGAGCAAAGCTTTCGCGTTCATTTACCAGAAAAATACCGTCATCTAAGTTCTAGCGGTATGGTAGATGTGAGTCCCAATCAAATACGTTTTGAACAGCTAGGAGCTGGAATTTTTTTATTTGAATATTATATTTATCGTTATGATGGCAGTAGCCCAATGAATCATTATCACAAACTGCAAAAAACAGATGACCATTGGTTCTATGCAGAGATTCAGGATTAACAAATAACGAAAAACCACCACTTCTCTATCAAACTAGAGAAAGTGGTGGTTTTGTTATTTCAAATACATATCAAAACTACTCGTTCACAACGCCTTCTACTACTTCACCTTTGTAATGTCCACATTGTTTACATACACGGTGAGAAAGTTTTGGTTCTCCACACTGTGGGCAGTTCACCAAACCTGGTACACTCAGTTTAAAGTGAGTGCGGCGTTTGCGCTTACGTGTTTTGGAAGTACGACGAAAAGGTACTGCCATCATCTTCACCTCCTAGATCAACTTCCGTTAATCGAAATCCATCTCAACTTGAACGATTATACAACAAAATCTCGCAGATGGAAAGAAACCCTTCGCTTATTTCTGGTTCTTGCCACCAAATAGCGATTGTAATTTTTCAAAACGAGGATCTACCTGTTCCTGTTCACAAGTACAGTGCTGTTCATTTCGGTTATTTCCACAGACAGCACAGATGCCTTTGCAATCCTCTTCGCAAACTGGGGCAAACGGAATTGCGAGAACCAGATTCTCTCGTAGCATCTCCGTTAGGTCTAACTCCCCTTGTTCAATAGCATAATCATCGGATTCATCATCTATCGGTGCACTAGTGAACGTTTCCTCTAATTCTACTATAAATTTCTGCGGAAACCGTTTAAGACAACGGGAGCAGATCAACGTCATCTCACCTGATAGACGTCCTGTTACCTCTACACGATTGTCTGAAACCTTTTGAAGTTGAAGATCTACATGTATCGGACTAAGTCCGGCTAAATTTCGTACGGAACGAACTACTTCGTCAAATGAAATCTCGGATGTTACAGATAAAAGATGGTTTTGTTGTTGGTTTATCTGGTGCATGGTAATCTTCATGCTAAAAACACTCCTCGGTGTAAAAACAGATCCATTATACAGAACGAATGTTCTTTTGTCTAATGTTAGGACACAGCAGGATAATATGGTTTTTTCTTGAGATACTCGATTGCCTCTTGCACATTTGCTACTGGCACAATCTCCATCTTGGTACCAATTTTCTTGGCTGTCTCTTTCGCTATTTTTTCATTGTTATCATGTGGTTGTATGTCTTTTGGTGTGAAAAATATATGGGCACCTTGCCGATCTGCCGCCATTACTTTGTATTGAATTCCCCCAATTTGTCCTACATTTCCTTTATCATCTATGGTCCCAGTTCCTGATACCTGATATCCATTCGTCAAGTTTTCGGGGAGTAGCTGATCAATTGTCTCCAACGTAAACATCAAGCCGGCCGAAGGACCTCCAATATTCTCTGTCTGAATCTTCGCTTTTGGAGTGGTGGTTACACTTGTTTTCACAAAAGCGGTAAATCCAAAACCATGACGTTTTGGTTCGTTTGGTTTACCAGGTAATTCAATAACAGGAACTTCGACCGTAATAGATTTCCCTTTACGAACAAGGGTAACAGGAACTTTTTCTCCTACTTGCTTTCCTTGCAAGATTTTGGACAAACCCTCAACCGAAGTGACTGCTTGGTTATCCACTTTCTGAATTAGATCCCTAGGTTGAAGTCCTGTACGAACCCCTTCTAAAATTCGAAAAACTTCTAATCCTATCTTTTCAACGCGAATAGGCTGCTTCGTGTATTGAAAGGCAGAGATCAACGCGAAATGTTGGGATTCTTCCATGTTCTCCCTTTGCTCTCGCTCATATTCTTCATCTGTTTCACCAGGTGCAAGTAGCTGCTCATTAGGTATTAACTCTATTTGATCCGAAAAGCGGTCGATCAAATAATCGATTACACTTCCTTCTTGAAGGGAAATAGTAGTGAGATAAAATTTCCCATTTTCATCTTTTTGTGGGACTTCTACTTGTACATAAGGTTCTACATCCATCGCTGAACCAGGTTTCATCACATAGTAAGGGATTGGCACAAGGAAACCGATCCCGATCAAGATGAATAGAATAAATAAAATCGAAAAACTAATAATTCTACGCTTTGATAAGGCTTGGGTCATTCTTTTGTCTCTCCTCGCCAGTTGGTAATACATTCGTGTATTTGAGGAAGCATTTGCTCAGCCGCAATCTCCCCACGTTGAATACATTCATCGATTTGGGTGAAGGCACTTAGACTAATATCTGAGACCTCAGGATGGATCATCACATCTGCATAGAGTAACTTCTGATTGAGGATTTCTCTTTCCATAATTAAGAGAGTTTGAGAAATCACTTCAAAGATGTTGTGGATAGGGACATGCTTAGATCTAGATAAAACATCAACCGCAATTACCACATCTGCTCCCATCTTACGC